>JBHLOG010000261.1:0-3324 GCA_048940765.1 Promethearchaeota archaeon
TATTTGTTAAGATATAATATCTCATATCATCTATTAGAATAATATTTAACAATTTTTATCAATCAAAATATTTTCTCAAGTCATAATATTAAGCACAGTAGTCTGCTAGGTCCATTATTATTTCTAATTATGGGTAAATATTTTCTATATAAATTAAAAAATCTTTTAGTTTATTTAAGCCATTTTAAAAATTAAACTAAGGATTTAAATATTTAAAAAGTAAAAAGAAAAAGAAAAGAATTAAAGTTAAATTCTTTTCCATATGAGGAAAAGATTGTTCAAATAATCTGAGCAAAAATGACTGGTTATCTTTTTAACAAAACTTTTCAAAAAAAATTTCATTGAAATCAGACTTTGAATTTACCTTTCCATAAAAAAAGAAAAATAAAATCTTAAGTCAAGAACATACTCTATCCTACACATCCAAATTTTCCTTTACCTTCTGATTCTATGCTCCATATCCTTAAGCCTGAAGCTTCTCTCAATAATTCAATAAATCTTCTAAAATATTGTCTTTACTTCTAACTATTTCATGTATCATATTAATTCTATCATATACATCTTCAATGAATTGTTCTGGGGTTTTAATATCTTCTCAAAAGAAGGTTCCTTCTCCATTGGTGTTCAAGATAATCATTCCCTATTAATTATTTTCATTTAACAATTTAGAGTAATATAATTTTGTAGGTATATAAATGAAAAATCTAGATTCATATATTTAGAGTTTTTTTATTCCTTATTAGGTAATTAAAAATCGAATTAGTATATATTATAGGTATTTAAAGTTAAAAAGTTAGCAAGATTAGAAATTTGTAATTTTAGTCCTAGTAGGTTTATAAACAAAAGTGGTTATTTATTCCTTAATCAATTTTAATTTACAAAATAGAGGTGTGAAATAATGGTAGAAAATAAAAGTTCCCTATTTGGGATTATCGCAATTATAATCGGGGCGTCTGGATTAGGGCTTGGAGCGTTTACAGTGGTAAATTTTCAGATATTAGAAGGGCCTCAAGGACTTCCTGGACAAGATGGACAAGATATAGTAGGATTACAAGTAGGAATATTAGACCCTGATCATTATGAAATTGTTTCAGGGTTATTAGTGGTTCGAATACTCATCTGGAATTCGTCAAAATGCTCTATAAAAGTATTCATTAATGGATCTTTAAATACAAATACTATTCCTTGGGAATGGGACACAACAATAGTTAGCGATGGATGGTACAATATCTCAGTGAGAATCATGGATACTGAAAGTAATATTGCAAAGGATGAGGTCATGGTATATGTATTAAATAATCCGATTCCCACCCCTAGAGCGAGAGTATGGCGCTTTTCAACTTATTTACTTACGGGAGGCCCCCAACGGATTAACTTTGATACAAAAAGTTATGATTCTACTGGTAGTTTTAATCTAACAACTGATAGATATGTCATTCCTGAAAATGGGTATTATCTGCTGATAGCATCATCATTGCTTAGGATACATGGTTATACTATCGGAGAGATCGCTATATGTTCAAATGATTACCCGAATGGTTTTAGTCGAATTCGTTCTACACCAGATACAGTTATCAATGCCCAATTCACTGTAAGCATAACAGATATTGCCTACTTTTCTGAGGGTGACTGGATAGAGATAACATTATGGTTGGTTGTGGGTCCTCCTGCAGACGTAATGGGGGAGTCTGGTGATTATCGGAGCACATTCTTTTCCATCACCAAATTAAGCAACTAAATTAGGATATGAGAAGAATGATTAGCAAGAGCAGAAAAGAATTTATAATTTTCAATTCCTATTTTTTAGTTCTTTGAATTCTATGGAATAAAAAATAGCTCAATATTTTTTTAAAACTTTTACCCTTTTTATTTCTGGCAATTTTTCACTAGCATATCTGAGAACCAAACGCGGGAATCTTTCTTTATTACTCATTAAGTATTTGAAAATTGAATCTGGTTTATATTTTGAGCAAGTTTTTAGGAGCCAACCAATACCTTTCTGAATATAATCTTCGGGGTATTTAAGCATTTTTTCCACTAATTTAAATACGTAATCCTCATCGACTTCTTTTTTAATCATTATGATTTTAAGGAGAATTACCATAGAAGCTCTTTTGACCCAAAGATTCGCAGATTTTGACCATTTATCAATAGCATTTTCAGCAAGTTGTTGATTATTTTTTTTTCCAAGAAAAGGACCTATTACTCTAATACAGCTACTATCGCAAAAAGCCCAAGTATCACAATATTTAGATAATTGTTCTTCAAACAAATCTATAGTTTCTTTATTAAAATTTCTTTTAAAATGGTTGAGAAAGAACATACCGGCAAACTTCTCTTCAAGAACATTGGAGCTAACTAAATTTTTAAATATTTTAATGGCATCTTCATAATTGCAAGGGTATTTATTATAAATTAACTTTATAATTTTTTCTATTTCAGAAATCATATGACCATATCCAAAAAACTTAGGATTATTAGAATTTATTATTCTATTCCTCCATTCAAGCTGTTCAGAAGTTAAGTTAGGAGCTGTTCTTTTCAATTCTTTAATGATTTCCGTTGTTATTTTTTCAATCATAAAAATTTATCTAATCCTTTTTCCTGTTTTATTTCTTTACTTTTTTCTAAATATGGTTCAACAAAATTAATTATTTTAGAATTAAAATTTTTTAACTTGTGTAATTCTCCTCTTTTATAGATATCTAAAATCGATTCCTCTAAATTATTGAGATGCAATCCAGCCCACATCACAGTCCTATTTGTTTTTCCAGTATTTAATGCTTCGATATATTCTTTATTTAGGAGTAGTTCTGAAATCTTGTAATTCCATTTACGGTAATCTGAAGGTATCCAGCGTTTTACTCTAACTTGGATTCCATATTTTTGACATATATTGAATACTTTAGTATTAATTTCTTTGCTATAATTAGCGGGAGGATGGATCTCTCCTTTATAAAGATTTTTTAATAGCTTCTCAATATGCTGATATTTACTTTCTCTTAATTTATTAAAGAAATATTGTGCCTGGGAGTCCCTTAGTGTCATTCCTGGTGCAAATAAAACAAAATCGGCTCCAGCGTCTTTAGATTTTTTGACAACATCCTCTAAGTTCTCATCATTATCCGATAAAAAGGGGATTATTGGAATAAAATATGTTCCAACTTGAATATTTGGAGCTTCCTTTTTGAATTTTTTTAAAGCTTCAAGTCTTTCGAAAGGTCTAGATGAGTGGGGTTCTAAAAATTTAGCAAGATTCTCATTGGTTGTGCTAATTGAAAATCCTACTGTACACCAAGTATCTTTTGCGATTTTTTCAAGAAT
>JBHLOG010000262.1:0-3318 GCA_048940765.1 Promethearchaeota archaeon
GTTCGCAAGCTCACCTGGTCGATCTTCAAGATATACACTAAGTTGAATCATTTTTACCAAATTTTTAATAACTGAATCGATGTTAAATTTTAATATTCCCTTTTTTTTAAACTTAGTAAAAAAATTATTATGAATAAACGATCTTAATTTAACCTGATGCTCAAGGATTTTTACGAGAAACATAAAAATTTTTCTTTTAGAACATTATCAGAATATTTTTTATCTCCTGGAATAAAATGCAAATTTGATCTTTTGAAAGAAAATATTAACACTAAAAAAAAATTCACATGTGGTATTGATCTTGGCTCTTCTGGAAATTCCATTCTTCTCTTTCTAAATAGTATTCAACACAAATCTTTCTTTGATATCGCTAGCATCCCACTGAAGCAATATATAAATAAAAATGCTTGGCATCCTTTGTGTGGTGATCTTATATCATTACCATATAGAGATAGGACTTTTGATTTCGTAAGTGCTCTTGATGTATTAGAACATGTTAAAGATGATGAGTTAGCTGTAGTAGAAATAAGTAGAATATTAAAGAAAGATGGAATAGCTGTAATTACAGTCCCTCATAGAATGAGATATTACACAAATCAAGATAAAATAATAGGACACTATAGAAGATATGAAATAAATCAAATAATATCCATGTTTAAAAAATTTAATTTAAGGAAATTAAAAATTTTTGGTGTATATGGAAGTTTGATGATAATTGCAGATATTCAATCTGCCAATCCTAAAAAAGTAGAAAAGAATCTTATAGAATTGAGAAAGAAATATGAAAGTAATATTATTTTTCGAAAAATTTGGAAAATTGTTGTTAAAATTCTTTCCACATTCATGAAAATAGATGCTAAATATAATTCTTTAAACCGAATCAGAAATTTAGGATTAATCTTTATAAAAAAATAAATAAGTCAAAAATTATTCAAGAGTTCTTTTTTTTATTTCTTCGAAAAGTCTTTTATATTCTTCTATATATTTCTCATTATTTGTTTGTTCAATCTTTTTAAGAAGTTCTACTGATTTTGTTAGAATCTCAGATTCCTTTTTGATTTTTTCATAATACAATTTTTTAGTTTCTGATGATTTTGCCAATTCTATTTGTTGTTCATACTCTTTAATTGATGATTTAATTTCATTCTGAGATTCAATTACAGAGGATGCTAATTCCTTCTTTCTTTGTTCTAATTTTAAGCAATTATCGCATATGATTTCTCCCGAAACTTTTTGATCCTTTTTAACCATAAAAGGATTTCCACAACGAGTACAAGGTACAAGTTTTAAAACAAAATTATCGTTGTTAGAATCGGGCATATTTAAATGATAATTAAATGCTAACTTAAATATTTGCCTAATATTATAATCTTGTTTTAATAATATATTATTATTTTATTTAGTTCTCCCTTTATAGAAAAATAATAAAATCTTAAGGTTTTTCTAATAATATGGATATAATTGCATTTTTAATCTTATTAATTTCTGGTGTTATATTTGGAATTGTTAGTAGTATTGCAGGAGTAGGAGGGGGTGTCTTTTTTGTCAGTTTTATGGTGCTTTTATATTCAATTCCTATCAATATTGCAATAGATACATCCATATTAATTATATTAATCTCCTCTGGAGCAGGATGTATTACCTATTTTAAAGCAAAAAGACTTAATTTTAAGCAAGTCTTAATTTTTTCTTCTTTTTCAATATTAGGTGGTTTTTGCAGTACTTTATTATTTCTATTTATTGAGTTAGATAATACAATTTTAAAAATTTCCTTTGCCTCAATCTTATTAGTAGCTGGATTAAATATGATATATAAAGCAATTAAAACTAAGAATGAGAAAGAAAATCAGAATGATATGAAGTTTACCAATGTTGATTTACAAGTCCATGATTATAAAACTAACTTAAAAAAATCAATACCTTTATTTTTTTTAGCAGGGTTTATCGCAAATTTATTAGGAGTTGGAGGAGGAATTATTAATACTCCTGTGCTTCATATTATCCTTAATTATCCAATCCATAATGCCACAGCTATATCTGTAGGAATTATATTTTTTACTGCCATCTATAATACTATTGCTAAAAGTATCGTTGGTCAAATTAATTACATAATTGGTATTTTTATTGGAATCGGGTCGATAGCAGGCTCTATATGTGGAGCAAAAATTTCTGGGAAAATGCCAAAGAAACAATTACAATTTTTTGTTGCGATTGTATTGATGGGTTTAGCTATAAGAATGTACTTTTAGAAGGTGATTATTAAAAATTTATAAACTTTAATATTTAAATTTTAATTGGACACATTTAAAAAATATGATATCTAATCCAAATTAAAAAGTAAATTCGGAGAAAAAAATGGTAAACGTAAAGGACATTGAGAAGATTATGGATGATTTTATGATTGAAGCAGACGATAAATTTATTGATATCAAACGTTATCTTCTCAGCGAGTTTGATTGGAAAGTGGATCCTCATAAGAAATCACAATTTATGATTAGAGGCATTCCAATAGAAGATAATATGAAATTAAGTGATTTATTAAAATCTTATTTACCTGATGAAGTTTTAACTCTTAAAGAAATTTAAAAATGGTAAATTAGCTTAACCTAAATTTTGATTAATAATTATTTTGTTATAAATAAAGTAAATACATTATGGTGAAATTGATTAAATCTGAAAATAATAATAAAATTGAAATTTCTATTAGCGATCAAATAAAAAAGTTTGCTATAAATGGTCTTTATGGATTTAACACTATTATATTAATTGGAATGGGTAGACGTTTAGGTATTTTTAACTATTTATATGAAAAAGCCAAATCATCATATAGTTCTGGTAAAAATATTGAAATATTTTTTACTCCAATCGAACTTTCTGAAAATTTAAATTTAGACTTTAAATATTTAGATGGTTTTCTGCATTTGGCACTTGAATGTGGAATATTTGAGATTGAAAATTCTGAAAAAAAGATTTTGAAAACAGCTCCTTATGTATATGATTTACTTATTGACCGAAGTAATGAGTTTTATATTGGAGGGACGCTTGGTGCATTCTATTATATAGCTCCAGCTCAGGATACTTTAATAGAACATTTTAAAACTGGTAAAGTATGGAGTATTTACGATTTGTCAGGAGATATTATGAAAGATTTACAGGAACGGGGTGCTAGGTTTGGAGCTTTAGTAGAAAGACTTTTTTCTAAAAAATGTGAAAATTTTTGCAATAATATCAAAGGACGAGCTACCATTCTTGAGGTAGGATGTGGATACGGATTTAATTTAGAAACCTGGGCAAAAAAATATAAAAAGATAAGATTTG
>JBHLOG010000263.1:0-3315 GCA_048940765.1 Promethearchaeota archaeon
ATTGTAACGAAACTAATATATGAAGCACTTAATTTTTGTAAAAATAGAGGTTATCAAAAAGTAATATTAGGAACATTTAGTGATCTTATAATAGCTCGGAAATTATATGAAAAGAATGGATTTCGATTGGTAGAATCCAAAAAACATCGTATATGGGGGCAAGATTTGACCGAAGAGCAATGGGAATTAAAATGGTAATAATCCTTGATTGAATTTACTAAAATAAACTCCAATACTTTAAATAATAACAATCAAGGGTAAAATATATAACAACTTTTTTTTAACTTAATTACTTCAAAAATTAAAAAGAGATACCATCATATCTAAAGATTATAATGATTGAAGAAACACGCATCAAAGAAAACCTTAACACTTTTGCTTTTCCCCGATTATCTGGAACAATATATGAACTTGAAGCTTTTAATAAATTAATGCAAAAAGTAGAGGATCTGAATTTAGAATTTGAAGTCCAACCTTTTACCTTCAGTTCGTTTTATTCAAGATTATATCCAAAAATAGCTTTTTTATGTGTTTCATTAATCTTATTACTCCTTTATTTGAATATTTATTTGATCTCTTCTGTGATTTTAACTCTGATATTACTTGGAATAGTAATTTCGGTTGTCTTATTTACAAGAAAACCTGAGAAAATTCAATCTATGACAAAATTCAATTCGCAAAATCTTATAGTAAAGATTAAATCTAATTCAAATGAAACTAAAAATGATGACAGAATTGCATTATTTGTGAGTCATTTGGATTCCAAAGGACAAAGATTCAAAATTAAAATACGAATAAGAGTGATAAAGCTTTGGATCGCATCGTCAGGTATTCTATTTAGTATTGTAATCCTCAAAAACTTGATATTTATGAGTTATGCAATATTATTTTACATTATCGGGTTAATTCCTTTAACATCCAACATGATATCCTCTATATTGATGGTTCTTAACACTACAGATAATCGTTCTATTGGTGCGATTGATAACGCTTCCGGTATTGCGTGTAATTTAGAGCTATTACACTATTATAGTATTCCTAAAAACAGATTACATAACTATAGCATGTGGTTTCTTTTCACTGGAGCAGAAGAATGTGGAACAATGGGTGTTAGGCATTTTTATAATAATCTAGAAAAATTCGATCCCGAGAAATCGATAATATTTAATTTTGAGTCCATCGGTAAGTATTTATTTATATTTCCTGGAGAGAATGAAGGAGATCACTCCAAGGATATTGATAATTTGTTATTGAATAATAAAAGAAATCTTCCAATCAGGCATTACTTCACAGAAAGAGTTCTTGGCACACATTCTGATGGGGGCTTTTTAGGAGATAGAGGACTTCAAGGATTTGAATTTGGTGGTGTGGAAACATATGCATATATGCATACCCCACATGATACGGTTGATAAAATTGATACAAAAATATTAGAGAAATTATGCTTAATTCTTACAGACGCTTTAAAGGAGCACGATTACAACTTTTTTAAATAAATTTCTGAAAATTTTTGAGAATATATGAAAAGTTCATTATTAGTTCATAAATTTCATCTATTTATGTAAAAAGCATCTATTATATTTAGAAACACCAAAGAATATTTTAAAATAAACAATAATTTTTGAGTAAATTATTCCCAATACTATATCATTTATATTATGAAATAAAGTGGTTTTTATGGATCAAGAAGATAGAGAAAAAATTGAAAAAATTATTAAAGATAGAACTGAAAGTGATAAAAAATTAAGAGATTATGGCTCTAAAGTTTACAATGCTTTTTTAAATATGGATAAACAAACATATTCAGATGGACAGCTTAAAAAGGTTTATAAAGAATTAATAGCAATTGGAATTTCTATTGTTATTAATTGTGAATCATGCATTGAGTGGCATATTAAAGAAGCTTTAAAATCGGGGCCAATGAAAAACAGATTCTAGAGGCAATTGAGGTTGGAATTGAAATGGGCGGCGGTCCAGCAACAGTTTCATCTAGATTTGCTTTAAAGGTATTAGAATATTACAGATCATGATTACAATTGTTTAGAGGGATCACAATTACATTAAGAAATATTAAGATATTAAAACCACCAAAATTAAAGAAGGGAGACTTTGTTGGAATTATTGCACCCTCCGCTCCAATTTATGGAGATCAAAAACAAAATTTTGAGAGAGGAATTCAAACTTTACAACAATTGGGATTAAAAGTAAAATATACTAAACACATTCACGATCGATATTATTACATGGCTGGAACGAGGGAAACAAGAATTGATGATTTTAATAATATGTGGAGTGATCCTGAAATAAAAATGGTTTTGATGACTCAGGGGGGTCAAGTTGCAAATCATTTACTAGATGGAATTAATTATGAAAAGATTAAAAAAAATCCTAAAATTTTTGCAGGTATTTCTGATGGAACAACGCTTCTCAATGCAATATTTTCAAAAACGGGATTAGTAACTTATCATGGACCTGATTTACTTTGGACCTTTGGATTTGAAATAACACCTTCAATTAAGGATAACATTGTAAAAACATTTTTTGAGGGAAGTGTCGGTAGATTATCTCCCAATCCTCATTGGGTAAATCAAACAAATCCAAATTTAAAATATGAAGGGTGGAAATGTTTAAGAAAAGGAGAAGCTAAAGGTATTCTTATAGGCGGACATATACGTAATTTGTGTTATTTAATGGCAGCAGGTTATAGTCCTGATTTTGCAAAAAGTATTCTTTTTTTGGAGGGAACAGATGATATTGCTAACCTTGATCGACAATTTACTATATTAAAACTAGCGGGAGTTTTCGATAAAATTAATGGACTAATACTTGGCTGGTTTGAAGGAAGCAACACAGGAAATACTGAAGATTATCGTATAGTTAGCGATGTTATCCTTGAAATAACTAAAAATTATAGTTTCCCTATTCTTGAAATTGGCGAATTAGGTCATAATGTAGAAAATTATGTATTTCCAATAGGTTGTGAAGCAGTAATGAGAAGTGATGAACTCTATCTCTCAATAGACGAACCAACTGTTTTATAAAGTAATTTTATCATATTTTGTATCAATCTTATGAAAACTACTTAATTATGATCTCTAATAATTATATAAATAACTAGAAGAAATAAAATCGCGATTTACTTATTTTTTTTTAAGAATAAATAATATAAATTATAGTCAAAATGATGGTATCGAAAACATTTAACTCAAAAGAATTGGAAGAGATCAAAACAATTAAAATAGGTAAATGGGACATAATCTCTGAATATCATCGAATTGACTGGCTTAAAGCTGGACATAATGAAGAAGAAGCAAA
>JBHLOG010000012.1:0-54378 GCA_048940765.1 Promethearchaeota archaeon
TTAACATGTTGAAAAGAATATCATGATTTTAAGAAAAGAATTTCGAACATATGAGGAAATCTGTCTGGAAAAATTGAAGGAGATTGGAACTTCTTCACTAGGAGAGTGGTCAATAGCAATGGGGTATGCGAGTCCAAATGGTTTAGTAAAAGTTGTAAAAAGAATTAAAAAAACCATGCCTGAAAAACTAATAATTTATTATAACAGAAAACCTCGAAAATATGAAGCTAAATAAAAAGTAAAAGGAGTTAATAATAAAAATGACAAAATTTTCGATGATTACTCCTCAATCCAGCATGATTGGGTCAAGAACAAGGGTAGAAGATTCATGTGAGAGTGGGTTATGTCCAATTTGTATTGCAGACTGTCCAGTGTTCTGTGAAGTTTCAAAATCGGCTTTAAGAGGGCGGGAAATATTATATCCTCGGAGAGAATTTTTTGGTATCTCAACAGCAGGATCTCCAAAAGATTTTGGATTTTCTTATAATGATTTTCAAATTCAGTTTGAAGTTCGAGGTGTTCAAGGGATTGAAGCAGATGAAGACAAAGTGATCTTTCCCAATGTTGATCTAACAACAAAATGGGGAACCATTAAACAAAAATATCCAATTGTTATAGCTGGATTAGGAAGCACCTATGTTGCAAAACATAATTGGGAAGGTTTAGCAATAGGGGCCGCTTTAGCTGGAGTGAGTATTACGGTTGGAGAAAACGTTGTAGGAATGGATGCTAAGGCTCAATTTTCTAATCATGCCATATATCCTCAAGTTATTGATACTGAAGATATGAAATTTCGTATTGAAACTTACAGAGAATTTTGGGATGGAAAATATGGGGATATAATTGTACAGAAAAACGTTGAGGACACAAGATTAGGTGTATTTAATTATGTTATTTCAAAATTAGATGTGAATTCGCTTGAAATTAAATTTGGCCAAGGAGCAAAGGCAATAGGAGGGGAAGTAAGATTAGAATCTTTAGAAAGAGCGCAATTATTGCAAAGTCGAGGATATTTGGTTTTTCCAGATCCCTCTGATCCTATAATTATTGAACAATGGAAAGAAGGATTAATTCCAGATTTTGAAAGGCATAGTAGAGTAGGATTATCAACTACAGAAAGTGTTTTAGAAGAAATTGATCAAATACGCTCAAGTGGAGCAAAAAATATTTTTATTAAAACGGGAGCATATAGACCTTCGTCAACAGCTTGGATTTTACGAATGGGTGTTGAAGGAAAAGTAGATGGAATAACTTTTGATGGTGCAGGAGGAGGGACAGGTATGAGCCCTGTAAGTATGATGAATGAAGGCTCAATTCCCCCTGCTTATTTAGAGGCGCTGGTAATTGGGTGTTTAGATATGATAAAAGAAAGAAATCACAACGCCATGCTTCCAACCATCGCTATAGCTGGGGGATTTGCTAATGAGACTCAAATATTTAAAGCTCTTGCTATGGGAGCGCCCTATATTACATGTATAGCCATGGCGAGAGCACCTATCACAGCTGCAATGAAAGCAAATTATATTGGGAAGGTCATTGAAAAGAAACAAGCGACACCTGCCATACTTACGAATTTAGGATTTCTAAGAGAAAAGGATCCTGAAAAATTAACGCTTAATGAAGCTTTTGTTGAATATGATAACTTAAAAAGAAATTATAACGGAAAAAGGATCCCGCCATCAGCGGTTGGAGTATATACCTATATTGCCAGTAAATTAGGTGTTGGGTTAAAGCAATTATTTGCGGGAGTAAGGAAATTTAAAATGAACTTAATTGATCGTCTAGATATTGCATCTATTTCTCAAAGAGCAAAAGATGTATGCGAAAAGTGGAATTTAGGGATTCAGTCTCAAGAATCGCTTGATTTTGAGTTAGTAAAGAAAGAAATCCAATTAGGGAATTATTAGTATTTTTTTGCATTATAAAATAAAAAATATAGGTTATTAAATTTAGAGAAAGAGAGCGTTAATTAGCTCATTAACTTTTCTAATTGGTTTACAAAATCTTCATATTGTTTAATTCCTAGTTTCCAAAACTCAGGTTTGGTTAGATCTAATCCTACGATATTAGCAAGTTCTTGAGGTGAAAGGCTGCCTCCACTCGCTAGAAGTTTTTTAAATTTTGGTACAAATTCTTTTCCTTCTGTTTTATAGACATTGTATAGAGCGTATACAAAAAGTTGAGCATAAACATAGGGATAATTATAAAACCTAAAACCAACTCGGAAATAATGTGGTTTCATTGTCCATTCCCATTTCAATTCATTAAAGAAATCAATCGAATCTCCATAAATTTTATCTCTACCGGCAATCCAATATTTAGATATAGTTTGACCATCTAAGTATTCATTATTTTTCAGTGCATTGTACAAACTCCATTCAAACCAGTATCGGGCACTAACCTGAAAAGCAGTCATACCCGCATCGTCCAAAACATGGGCTAATATAGCTTTTTTGAAACTGTCAGACTCAGAAGTTTCTAAAAGTAAATCAGTTACTAGTAATTCACCAAAAATTGAAGCACATTCGGAAGTTGTATACCCCGGATGTAAATTTAGGTATGTTTGTTTATCAGCAGCTAAATAATCGTGGACAGTATGGCCAAGTTCATGAGTTAAGGTATAAATATCACCCATTTGACCATTAAAGTTTGTTAAAATGAACGCAGATTTACCATTATACCAAGAAGCACAATAAGCTCCATTTCTCTTTCCCATTCTGATAGTTGCATCGATATGATGTTTTTCAAACATATCTAATGCGATTTCTTCAAATTTTTTATCAAAATTCCTATAAGATTCCAAAATTAATTTTTTTGAGTCCTCCCAGGAATATTTTTTATCTGGCATTTCGAGAAGCGGAGCAAGAACGTCTGCGTAATTTAATCTTTCTATTTTCAAAAGTTTTGCTTTAAGATTTAAATATCTTTGATAAATATGAGCATTTTCTTCCATGGTTTTCATTAAACTTTCAATAATTTCCTGTGATGTATCATTTATTATCAAACTGTGATGTAAAGCATTATCATACTTTCTTCTCTCTACAGTTTTCATCCAATCACCACAGATATTTCGTAATGCAGTAGAGAAAATATACTCATCTTTACCTAAAGTACTATAAATAGATTTATCAGCTGAAATTCGCGTAGCTCTATCTGGATGACATAATAAAGCATTTGCTTCTCCATAAGATAAAATTTTTTTTTCACCTTTAACCATGACGGGGAATTGACGTGTATTAAGCCACTTTCCCTGCAATTGACTCCATTGATCAACACCATACTGATCCTTCTCTAAAATTAATTGCTCTTCTACTTCAGATAACAAGTGGGGATACGCTCTGGCAATTTTCTCTAGATAATGTCTGTAATTTTGTAATATGGGTTCTTTTAGTAAATCTTTAGTCTCAAAAACAAATTTCCCGACTTCTAATTCTAAAAATGTTAGCTTTTTATTAACTTCGGTAATAAATTCTGTAACTTTATTTTTTAAAGCTTCATGTTCTGCTATTTGCATATCTGCATCATATAAAATTTGAGTAAATGTAAATAACTCGTCTAAATTTGCTTCAAATTCTTCTTGTCTTTGAAATAATTTATTGAGTTCACTCGCGCTAAATTCTGGAGATTTTATCTTTCCTTTATAATCATTAATGAATTGTTCAACTTGCTTTTTTGAATTTTCTATTACTTTTTCTATTTTTGGATCATTTGGACCAGTAAATAGTTTGCTAAGATCCCAGGCAATTTCTTCTTTCATCATTTTTATCACTTTGTAAAAAAAAGATTTTATAGGATCTAATTAAAATACCAATTAAAATCTAATAGAAAAATTAAAGATTCTTTTTATTAGTTAATTTAACTACTCATATTCAATTGTACTAGGGGGTTTATTTGAAATATCATAAACCACGCGATTAATACCTTTAACTTCATTAGTAATTCTAGTTCCAATCTTCTCTAAAAGTTCCCAATCTAATTTTGAAAAATTAGCTGTCATAGCATCAGTGGATTCAACTATTCTTATGGAGCATATATATTCATATGTGCGATAATCACCCATAATACCCACGGTTTTTAAAGGAAGAAAAACACAAAAAGCTTGCCACAGATTTTCATATATGCCTGCTTTCTTAATTTCTTCAATTAAAATCTCATCGGCTTCACGTAATATCTCAAGTTTTTCTTTATTAATTGTTCCAATAATTCTAACTGCTAAACCAGGACCAGGGAATGGATGTCGGGTAAGAATTTCATTAGGAACACCTAATTTCATTCCAATTCTTCTAACTTCATCTTTATATAAATCTTTCAATGGTTCAATAATTTCTAGCGTCATATTATCTGGCAGAGTTAAGTTATGATGAGATTTAATTTTTGCTGAAGCTTTACTTGTAACACTTGTTTCTACGCGATCGGGATAAATAGTACCTTGTGCTAGAAATTTTATATCAGGATGTGCTTTTCCAAGTTCAACTGTCTTATTTTCAAAAACTTCAATAAATGTATGTCCAATTATTCTACGCTTCTCTTCTGGATCTTCAACATTCTTAAGTTTTTCCAAAAAAAGATTTTCAGCGTCAATATAATAAAAGTTTTTAAATCTTAATTTGCTTTTAAATGTTTCTTGGACTTCAATTTCTTCATTCTTTCTTAATAATCCATTATTTACAAAAATAGAATGCAATCTATCCCCTATTGCCTTATGTAGTAAAACTGCGACTACTGAAGAATCTACACCACCACTTAATCCTAAAATAACTTGATTGTTTAGACCTATATCGTTTTTAATTTTTTCAATCGATTTATCAATCCATCCTTCTAATTCCCATTCTTTTTTACAATTAGCAATTTTATAGATAAAATTTTCAAGAATAATATTACCTTTTGGAGTATTGGATACTTCCGGATGGAATTGAACACCAAATAGCAATTTATCTTGACTTCCATATGCAGCAATCGGACAAGTTTCAGTTTTAGCATATATTTTAAATCCTTCAGCTAATTCAGTTATTTGATCTCCATGAGACATCCAAACAATTTGTTCTTTCTCTAGTGAATCAAATATTAAATCTGGTTCTAAAATAATGACGTTGGTTTTTCCATATTCTTTCTTTGCTTTAGATTCGATTTTACCACCCTGAAGGTGCATAATTAAATGATGTCCGTAGCAAATACCAAGAATAGGAATTTTATTTTCAATTGTAAACTGTAAAAATTGTTTGGTTAATTGGGGACTATTTTTCTCATACACACTGCCTGGCCCTCCAGAAAGAATAATTGCTTTTGGTTTAATTCTCTTTATCTTCTCAAGATCTACATCATAGGGTTGAATTTCGGCATATACTCCAAGATCTCTTATACGCCGAGTTATCAAATGTGCGTATTGTCCACCAAAATCTAAAACAATTATAATATCCATATTTAGTTAATTTAAAACTTATATAGAAAATGTCGTTTGCTTATATTTTATTTATTGAAATTAGCTTATTCTTAATATTAAAAATCCTTTTTTGAAAAATAACTTTTTCATTTAATCATTTACTTTTTTTTTACTTCAAGTTATTTATTAAGTGGATAAATAATGCAACTCCCCCAAATAATAATGATTTTAATTGAATTATTTTCAGATGATACGTTAAACGAGGGAAATAATTCCCGTAATTAGTGTAGATAAGAAAATATTTTTTTAGATTAAATTATACCTTCAATTAGAGATTGAAAGTTAATTAAAATTAGATCACGATTAAATTTCGAAATCAAGATGAATTGTAATGCCTTATAAAATTTTAAAAAAAAGCCAACTAGACAATAGCGCTACATTATTTGAAATGGAGTTAAATGCCCCTTTAATAGCTAAAAAAGCATTTGCCGGAAATTTTATACTTATTAGAGTTAATGAAAAAGGAGAGAGAATCCCTCTGACAATAGCTGATTATGATGAGGAAAATGGATTAATAACGATTGTCTTTCAAGTTGTTGGAAAAAGTACAAAACTTCTCTCTAACCAAAATACGGGTGATGATATCTTAGATGTTGTTGGACCTTTAGGTAATAGAATTCATATTAAAAAGTATGAATTTCCTATTGTTATTATTGGAGGAGGTGTAGGAATTGCTGAATGCTACCCACAGGCAAAAGAATTAAAAAAAGCAGGAAATGAGATTATATCTATAATTGGCGCCCGAACAAAAGACTTATTGTTTTGGAAAGATAAAATAGCTGCTGTTAGTGATAGGTTAATTATTTGCACCGATGATGGATCTGAAGGAATAAAGGGATTTGTTACTCAACCTCTTCGAGATTTAATGAGAAAAGAGAAACTAAGTGCTGTTATTGCAATTGGACCCTTAATTATGATGAAAAATGTCTCACTTTTAACAAATGGTAATAATGATTTACCAAAAATACAAACTTATGTATCCTTAAACACAATAATGATTGATGGCACAGGGATGTGCGGAGGATGCCGATTTTCAACACATTCTGGAGAAATACTTTTTGCTTGTGTTGATGGTCCAGACGTAGATGGACATATTGTAGATTTTGATAACCTTTTAAATCGTTCTAAAAGGTTTCTTGATCAAGAAAAAGAATCATTAGAACAATATAAACATGAATGTAGATTATTTGAAGAATCGGAGGGTGAGTCTTATTAAGATGATTAATCAAACACCTTTAGCTGAAATCTTACAAAAAAATAGAGATTTAATTTTACATCAAGGGAGATACAATGAACTTGAATTTAATAACCTCATCAATTCAATAATAGATACAGAAAAAGAAAGACAAATTATCTTAAGAAAAATAAAAGAAATTGGTTCTTTAGATCTTCAGAAATTGAAAAAAGAATTAGAAATTCCTGAAAAAAATCTAATTTACAATATTGAATATTTAAAAGAATTGGGTTCGTTGGAATTTTTAGGTGAAAAATCAAGATTTTTTTATAAGGCTATAGAATTTAATGAAAATAAAGGCTTATTTCCTAATGTTTCAATAATTAGAGATAGCAATATATGTTGTGGCTGTGGTTTGTGTGATTCCATATGTCCTGTGCATGCGATTAATTATACAAGTCATACATTTGAAATTAATGAAGATCTTTGTTTCCATTGTGGTCTATGTTTTACATGTTGTCCAAGATCTTTTTTTCCTAAGGCTCTAAAGCAATATCAAGAGAATAGTGAAGCAGGTATTAAGAATATAGACGAATTAAACCATTATTATAATATATATTCTGCACAAACCAATGATGACAGTATAAAAAGCTTGGCTCAAGATGGTGGGATTGTAACAACCTTACTTAAATCAGCCTTTCAAGAAAAAATGATAGATGCTGCTTTAGCAGTAAGCGTATCAGATGAACCTCATAAACCTTTACCAGTTTTGATTAATCATGAAGATGATTTATTAAGAACAGCGGGAACAAAATATACTAATGCTCCTTCTTTGAAATTATTACATAGTTCAAAAATTTATAAGAATATTGCAATTGTTGGTACACCATGTATGATGGAGGCTCTTAAAAAAATATCTTTCTATCCAATTAATAAACCTTTTTATGATAATATCGCCTTCAAAATTGGATTATTTTGTATGGAATCATTTGATTATGAACAAATAAAAAATCTTTTGAAATTTGAATTTCAGATATCCCCAACTGCAATTAAAAAAATGGATATCGATAAAGGACGGTTTTATGCCTTTCATAAAGATAATTCTATTTATACAATACCCATAAAAAAATTAAAAACATATGTTAGATTAGGATGCTTTTTTTGTGATGATCTCACTTCAGAACAAGCAGATATTGCCGTTGGTTCTATTGGATCCGAATCTGAATGGTCAACAGTAATTATTAGAACAAATAAAGGTGTTAAATTATTCCAAAAGGCTTTAAATCTTCAAATGATTAAAAAAAAAGATATTGAAGATGAAAGTAACAGTTTTAGTATATTATGTAGAATTAGTAAATCTAAGCAAAAGATCTACAAGGAGATACAGAGACCGAAAATGATCGAACAAGAACCAAAAATTAGAGTTACAAATTTTCAAGAAGTTCCCAAAGGATTAACTTTAGACATGGTGAAATTGGAATCAAAGAGATGTTTACAATGTGGTATGCCGCAATGTGTTTCAGGATGTCCCGTAAATATAGATATACCAAAATTTATAAGATTACTAAGAGAAGAGAAATTTATTGAAGCTCTTAGAGTTATGAAAGATTACAATTTATTACCTGCCATATGTGGAAGAGTATGTCCTCAAGAAACTCAATGTGAAAAAGAATGTTTACTGAATTATTTAGAAGAACCAATTGCAATTGGATATTTAGAAAGATTTATAGCAGATTGGGAAAGGAAAAACCAATTAAAAGAATGTCCCGATTGTAAACCTCCAAATAATATTAAAGTTGCAGTTATAGGTTCGGGTCCTGCAGGATTAGCATGTGCTGGAGAACTTGCCAGAATGGGCTATGATGTCACTATTTTTGAAGCTTTTCATGCTGGAGGTGGTGTGTTAACATATGGTATTCCTGAATTTAGATTACCAAAAGAAATTGTTAAGGATGAAATTGAAACATTAAAAATGCTTAATGTTAAAGTTCAGTATAATACAATTATTGGGAAAACATTAACCATCCAGGATTTAAAGGAGATGGATTACAAAGCTTTTTTCATTGGAGTAGGTGCCGGATTGCCTATATTTCCTAAAATTCCAGGATTGAACTTAAATGGTGTTTTAACTGCAAATGAATTCCTTACAAGAGCTAATTTGATGAAAGCTTACAGATTTCCTGAATATGATACACCAATTAGAATAGGTGAAGTCGTGACAATAATTGGTGGTGGAAACACAGCTCTTGATGCTTCTAGGGTTGCTAAACGCTTAGGTGCAAGAAGGGTAATAGTTGTTTATAGAAGATCAGAATTAGAGATGCCCGCAAGAAGAGAAGAATATCATCATGCCATAGAAGAAGGCATTGAATTTCAATTTCTAACTAGTCCTTTAAGATTTATAGGAGATGAAAATGATAATGTAAAACAAATTCAAGCGATAAAAATGCGTTTAGGTGAACCAGATGAATCTGGAAGACGCAAACCAATTGAAATTGAGGGATCAGAATTCTTAATTGAAACTGATACTGTTATACTAGGTATTGGCACTAATGCTAATCCAATTTTAACTAAATCACTTCCTGATTTAAAACTAACTAAATGGGGTTATATTGAAACTGATGAAAATAGCAGAACTAATATAGAAGGAATTTATGCCGGGGGTGATATAGTTTCGGGTTCTGCTACGGTAATTTCGGCAATGGGGGCAGGAAAGCAAGCAGCAAAATCTATTCATGAATATTTAAAAAATAAGTTTGGTCTTATTGCGAGTTAAATATACCTTTTTTAAAGTTACTCAAAATTTCCCAGATCTTTCCCACGCAAACTTTTATTTTAATTATTCTATTTAATTAAGTATTATTCAATTCAATTAAAAAGAAGTTTAAAACTTCTTCAGAAAGCATATCTCTATTGTTATTGAAATTGAAAAAAATTCATTTTTTAAAAAGAAAAGCAGAATATAAAGGTGTTAGAGTAAATTGAGTGAAAATTTGGACCCATTTAACATTGCAAAAACACAACTTCATGATGCTTGTCAGTTAGCAGAATATAGTCCTGATCTTTATGAGGCTTTAAGTGAGCCAGAACGTTTTATTGAGATTAAAATTACCATGAAAATGGACAATGGAAAAATAAAAACTTTTAAAGGTTTTAGATCTCAGTATAATTCAGCACGTGGACCTATGAAGGGCGGGATTAGATGGCACCCTGAAGAAAGTGCTTCACTTGTAAAAGCTTTATCTGCATGGATGACATGGAAGACAGCATGTGTTGATATTCCTTTAGGAGGTGCAAAAGGAGGAATAATATGTGATCCAAGGAACATGAGTAATAGAGAACTTGAAACACTTGCCAGAAGCTATATTCGACAACTTGCAGATTTTATTGGACCAAATATTGACGTTCCAGCCCCAGATGTTTATACTAATCCTCAAATTATGGCTTGGATGCAAGATGAATACGAAAAAATAGTCCGTCATCATGCGCCTTCTGTTATCACGGGAAAACCACTTCCATTAGGTGGTAGTGCTGGTAGATCTATAGCAACAGCACAAGGTGGTATTTATACAATTAGAGAAGTAGCAAAAGATATTGGATTAAATTTGAATGGTGCAAAAGTAGCAGTTCAAGGTTATGGAAATGCAGGCTCTTGGGCAGCAAAGATCTTACAAACTGACTTTAAATGTAATGTTATCGCAGTTTCAGACTCAAGAGGTGGCATTTTTAATAATAGTGGAATTAATGCTAATAAAGCAGCAGATCATAAGAGTAAAACAAGATCGGTTATTGGTTTAGATGGAACTAAACAAATAAGCAATGAAGAGTTATTAGAATTAGAATGTGATGTTCTTGTTCCTGCTGCCCTAGAAAATGTTATTACTAAAGAAAATGCTAACAATATTAATTGTAAAATAGTTGCTGAACTTGCTAACGGACCTACAACTCCGGATGCAGACCAAATCCTCTTTGAGAAAGGAATTCAAGTAATTCCTGACTTCTTATGTAATGCAGGAGGAGTTACTGTTTCTTATTTTGAAATGGTTCAGGGATATTACAGATATTTCTGGACAGAAAAAGAAGTTTTTGAAGCATTAGATCGAGTAATGACAAGAGCTTACCGTTCCACTGTTGATCAAGCTAAGAAATTCAACACCCATAATCGAATGGGCGCTTATATGATCGCTGTTGAGCGTGTGATCGAGGCAATGCGCCTTAGGGGATGGCTTTAATTAAATTCTAAGAAAAAATAAATTGTGTTCCTACATTTTCCTTTTTTATTTTTTTGGATTTACATTTACCCAAATATTGGAACTAAAATAAGTATAAATAATATTGAAATTCCAATATGAATGAAAGCAAATATAGCCCCCATTTTTAATAAACGTTTATAACCTAAATTATCTACACCTGAATCTCTTGCTATTTTCAATGTCATCATATCACATGCAGCACCTTGAGGAATAAAATTTCCTCCAAGATTTATTCCGATTATAAACGCAAAAAGTAAAGGAATCGAAGAAAAATTAAAATCTTCTATTAATGTCGTAATTATTGGGATAAAAATTAATGCTGTTGGTGTATTGGCGACGATTCCAGAAATGGAACTGATTATAATTAAAATGAGAAAAGATAAGAGAAAAGGATTTATTGATTCAAATGGTATTGCTTCAAAAATTTCTTTAAAACCAGCTTGTAAAAGACATTCAATAACTACATACAAAGAAATGAAAAAAAATAAGATTTCCCATTCAACATCTTTTAAAAGTTCACTCATAGGTTTTTTTGTATAACTTTTATTTACTATTACCAAAATTAAAGCAGAAACTGCGGCTGTTAAATATAAAAATGGTAAAATGGCAAAAAGTGTGATAGTAATTATTATAGCAATACTATTAAAATAGAACATTTTTTTATTTTTCACCATAATATCTGTATCTATTAGATCCATAACAAATTTTTTTTGCATTTCTTCAATTTTGGGTTCCTTACTTAGAAAAAATTTATCCAATAAGAAGATTGTAGAAAATAATAGAAAGAATGAAAATCCCCAAAAAAACTGTATGAAGTAAAGTGTGTTAAGATTAAATGCTGTAGAAATAATGATATTTTCACCACTTGAAAAAGGAGTAATAATTGAACCAATGTTGATACATATTGTCATGCCTAAAAGATACGTTCCAGATCTGATTTTAAGAAAATGACAGAGCCGAACCACAATAGGAGCTAAAATTAAAACAACAACTAAATCACTTATAATAGCAGCTAAAAGCGTGGTTATTATGCATAGAAGCCAAAAGAATACTCTCTGATTACCTCTTGATAATTTAAAGAGTTTTACTGCTACAAATTCTAAAATATTTGAATCTTGAGCAATTTTAGTTATTAAACTCATACTCAGTATTATTATAATTGCCTCCCATTCAATTTCTTTGATAAAATGAATTAGATCCAATCCTTTTATTATCCCTGTGATCGTGGCTGCAATAAAGCAACTCAAAAGAGAAATAGCTACAAAATCTAAATCCGATTTTGAATAACTTAAAATAATTAAAAAAAATAGAATGAAAATTATTATAAGAAGAACGATGTCCATTATAGTTAGAAAGCAATTATTAGAAAATAATTAATAAAGTAAATAATCAACCTCTAATAAATCTTTTAAAATAAATTAATTCTATTTTCAATAAAAAATCATCGAAATATTTTACGTAAAAAATTATATATCTTTCTAGATATCTTAGTTTATTATATTAGGTTAAAATTTATGATTTTACTAAAAATAATTGGAGTAAAAATGTAAATAAATTAAGATCATTAAGTAGGTTAAAATTTGATATCAAATAATCGAATATATTTTCTTTAATAAAATATTTCAAACTTGAGAAATATCCTTCTTCTTCTTTTAGAATTTCAACAATTCTTCTAATTAATCCAATTATTTGCTTCTCTACAAGGTACATATCGCAATTCATGGGGTCTATATTAATAATATTAAATCCAATTGTTCTTTCAAATGATATTTTCCTCAATTCAGGATTTTTTTTGACAACTTCTAAGTTTGAATAGTGCTTGTAAATCTTTTCAATTCTTTCATAAATAATCTGTTTCTTTTCTCCAGATAAATGACCTTCAATTACATTAATTACTAAATTTAATATTTGTTGAAAAATCCCTAAAAAATCAAAAAATTCAGCAACAGTTGTAATACGTTCTGCTTGTTTCCATTGAGTGTAGTATTCATCAATCACATCTTCAAAGGGCTTATAGATCTCAACATTTCCTGCCCATTTACTCCCCCATCGATTCCCTTTATGAGCATATTGCTGAATAAATGTGTGACGGATCACATCCAAACGAGCTCTTAATATTTCTGCAGATACATCTTTGGAATCTGCTCCAATAAATAAAAGATTTGTCTCTTTATCTTGTATATATACCCATCTTAAACCCCCCATCTCAATAGATTCTATTCCTTGTTTAAACTCAACCATTGTAAATTGATTTAGTGCTGTTAAAAGCCCTGATACTAAATCCTCATTCACTGGAAAGTCCATGTAAGGCTTATAGACAAGTGTGATACCCGAATCCGATTCCATCACCCAAATATTCATTTCTTAACCCTATTTTTAAAGATATTCTAATTAATATTAATCTTTTATATTAATTAATATATTATATGAATACAATCATAAGTCTTCAAATGAGTTTTTTTTCAACCAGCGCTCTAAATTCCGTAACATTTCAGTAATTTTCGTTCTTAACGTAAGTTCTGCCACACTTCTACCAACCAAACCAAGAAAGTCACTACTCAGTGTAAAACTATCAATAAAGACCCCAATTTTCGATTTGTTCGGAGTAATTGCTTTTATTCTAATTCGTCCCTCTAGTTCTTTAACATCTTTATTATTTCGAACATTCATATCAATTAATCGACCTTTATCTCCTTCTTGCTCTCCTAAATCTTGAAGGACTAATTCTCCTTCCATTTCAATTTTTATATTAATTATTTCGTCTATGATCTTTGTATATAAGACATTGGGAGCAGTGAATTTAGCTTCCATTTTTTTAGCAGGATTTATTATTAACCAAAACTCTGGTTTATAAACGGCTTCGATAAATTTATCCTTCTTACAGTTTTCTAATTCTACTACTTTAGAAATAATGTTATCTGGCAATAAAAATCATAAATAACTTAATTTTCTTATGATGTTAAAATAAAGAAAGCTTTATATCTTTATGAGTTTTTATTTGTTTTCCAAAAATTAGCGTTTCTTTAGCCTCAGTTTTCCTCAATTTTATCATGGGGATATCATAATTAATCTATTTTCATCATAGGCTAAATATCTTATAATAAACAATTTGAATCTCATTTAAAGATTTAATATATTAACTTGATCGGAACAATTTACTTTCCTCTATGTCATTTTCTTCTTTACAATGAGGACAAATCCATATTTGATCATTTTTTTTAACCGAATTGATGCAATCATAGCATATTGCAATATCACATATACAATAATGGGTGTTTTCAATTTTATTTTCACATGTATTCCCACAACTATAACAAATAGGAGGATTTTTTTCTGACATTTTTAAGAAAATATCCTTTTTTATATTATTCTTTATTATGATATCAGTTTTAAGTATTATATTATTTTAAATATTAAATATAGGTTTGTAATGGATCATGGATAAAGTAAGATCTGGAATTCGGTTATTAGCATTATTTAGCATTTTTTTTATTTATAAGGCAATTATGGGTGCTATAACAGAAAATGCCAATGAAGCAATCTTATGGACATTAATTACTATAATTTATATTGTTTCTCTTGTTATTTTGTATTTTGTACTTAAGAGATGGGAGAAGGAACAAAAATTTTAACATTTATTTCTTTTTCCTCAAGAAATCTGGAATCATTCCATCAATGCCAAGACTTTTAAGAATAGTATCTCTTATATTCATTTGAATTGTTAAATCTGACATTCTTTCCATCGTTTCTTCCAACGCTTTTGAGAAGTTTTCACTTGCTTCTTTGATAGTCTTAGAAGTTAACTCTAAAGATTCTCTAATTGCTAGATTAGTTTCATGTAATTCTTCTGTTAACTTTTCCATGCTTTCCCGCATTTCCGAAAGTTCCTTTTTTAGCTCTTTTATTCCAGCCATTTTTTTTAATTCTCCTTGTTAAGTTAGATATAAATTTACCATTTATTAAAATTAGTAAATATTAGTAAAAATTAGCCTACTTTAAAATAAGAAAGAAAATAAAAAAATTTATTTGTTAAATTATAGTAGATTTAGTTCAAAAATGCTCACACCAAAAATCCATAATGCAAAACTTTGAACAAAGCAAAAAATTATGATTATAAAAGCGATTGGAGGCCAGCTAAGAAACTTTGAAATTTTTTGGAGAGTTCCTATGTAAAATTTCGCGGAAATCCCTACAACCACAGTTACAATGATAAATATTATCACAAGGAGCCACTTGGGATTTATAACACCAGAAATTAGTTTAACTGCCCAATCTGGAACAAATAATGTTATAATAAAAGCTGTAGCTGTACCTGCTAAGAGCCCAATGATACTTGATAGTGGAAGATCACTGATTGGCTTAAATGCCATAACTATTCCGATAACAATTAGAAATGTACTGGTAAAATGATTTGCTTCATCTGCAGTAACATCTCTATATTGGAAACTTGGAGGAATGTCCAAATTCAATGATATTATACCACTCAAAATCACAAAAATTCCTAAAATTAAACCTAAATAGGACATTTCCCCGAAGAAATTTAGTAACGTCAAATTTTTCTACTTCGGATTTTCTTTTTAGAAATGAGCCTCTTCGTTTTCTCTCGTACCCAAGCCATGTAATTACCATTAACCCACTTAAAACCATCATTATTGCCGGAGATTCCGACACCCAATTAAAAAAAGCACTAATTACATCTCAATAATCGAAGAGCATCAAAATCAACTTTTTGAAATTTATAATTTTAAATATATGTAAGGTTTTATTTTTAAAAATTTATTGATTGTAAATTTTCAATATAGATATGAGTTATATTAATCTCCTATATTTCTTATTACTGATAATGATAAGATATTTATTTCTTCTAATTTTTCCCATATAAAGATACATAAAATAGTGAAAAACGTGTCAGAATGGAAAAACAGATTAGATAAGTCAAAAGAATACGAAATATTTTGTACAGGATGAAGTATCGTTGATGGAATTATCCAAGGAATTAGAAATCTCAGAAAAAAAAATAAACAAAAAAAACTTTCAAAAAGTAATAGAAAAAATCTCAAGGATTAAATTATTAAATGATAGAATTTAGTCCTATGAATTCAGCCGAGAATTCGAGATCTCATTTATCAAAGTCATGCTTTATATTAAATTAAGAAAACTAAAACAGTTTTTATAAATCATTGTTGGTTCAATAAAAATATTTATTATTCATAATCACTACGCTTTAATCTTTTAGTTATTTCGAAAAAATTAGAATTGAATTAGTTAGATTAAAATGACTGAACAAGAAGACTATATTGATATAGAATTTAATGATGATTGCTATAATACAAGTTGAGGGATGCTTAATATGTGGTATCGTAGAGCCCAAAAACTCAGAAAACTAAGAGAACAAGAAGATTTGAATGAATAATCAAAAATCTCAAAATAATAAATCAATAAATGGTAGGATTTAGTTATGAGTTCCGCAAGAACTCTGAGATATAAGACTCTACATTTTTTTCCTTCTTAATTTTTAAGGTGTTTTAGGACCTTCTCCAACCTTACGATATATAAATCCCTTATCTTCAACTACTTTCTTCTTAAAAATATTTCGGCCATCAATAATTACTGGTGTTCTAACTTTCGTTTTGAGATCATCTAAATCGATATTATAATATTCATTATGATTTGTAGCAAAAATTAAAACATCTGCACCAGAAACTGCTTCATCAAAATTGTTCGTTAATTCAGTCTCATTATAATCTCGCTCTTTAACATAAGGATCATGAGCGATAAAAGTTATATTATGAGAATGGTATCTGCCTTTTAACACTTTAACGATATTTTCAGTAGGAGTATTCCGAGTATCATCTGTATTTGCTTTATAGGAAACACCCATAAGCACAATCTTAATATTGTCAACTAATTTATGGGCTTCTCGAAATACTTCTTCCATTAATTCAACCATATGTCTCGGCATGTAATCATTAAGATTCCGAGAATCTGGGATTAGCTTGATTTTTTCTTCATATTTCTTCTCAGTATATTTATCAAATCCATATAATAATAACCATGGATCTTTCGTAAGACAATGACCCCCTACTCCACTACCAGGAAAATGCACCATTCTATCATGTCTATAGTTTATTAGATCAACAATTTCATAGATATTCCTATTAAAATCTTCACAAAGCAAAGCCATTTCATTCGCAAATGCGATATTGACATCTCTATAAGCATTTTCAATACATTTAGTTAATTCAGAGGTAAGAGTATCAGTAACTTGAAGTTCCTTTTTTACAACCTTCCCATATAGAAACTTGGCTTTCTTATTAGCTTCTGCACATCCTCCTCCGATAACCCGAGGAAAGTCAGTTATATATTCCAATAATTTTCCAGGCATTACTCGTTCAAATGAAAATACGAGATAAAAATCTTTCCCTCTTTTTAAACCACTTCCCTCTTCTAATATTGGTTGGACAATATTATTGGTTGTACCTGGTGCTACAGTAGATTCAATGATAATAGTTACTCCTTTTTTCATATGCTTTGAGATTTTTTGAGAAACTTCAAGCAAGGATTCATATCTTGGAATTTTATCATCATCTACAGGAGTTTGAACATCAATTAAAATATAATCAGCTTCATCAACAGCATTATAGTTATCTGTTACTTTAAATTTTCCATTTTTAACTATTCTAGCAATTAATTGGTCCAAACCTGGCTCTTCACCTTCGAAAGGGTTCTTTCCTTGATTTAACCAATCAATTTTCCATCCAGATCTTTGAGATCTTCTTTGAATCCCTGTTACATAAAAATTTTCCACATCAGCAAGTAAAGCTGCCATGGGAATTCCAACATATCCCATTCCAACTACAACAATATGAGTAGGCATTTTTATCAATATAATTAATATTGAATTTATTATAGTTCTAAATTACTCATTATTGAAAAAATTTTAGAAAAAAAATGTAAAAAAATATTCTAACTTACTATGTTTCATTTGATCGTTTAAGTCTCATCCCAAACAAAAATCTTAGAACATTTACTTTTCTTATGATTAAAACTAAACCCATAATAATTACAAATGATAATGAGCTGATGATGAGGAATTTTGTAAAAATGTTCAAATCTAAACTGATAATATAGAATCCCACTATTAATATTATAGTCTGATGGAGTACATAAAACGGCATGACAATTTCATTTAAAAATTTACGTGATTTATGATCTCTATTGAGATATTTACTAAATAAACCCAGAACAACAATCATCCAGCTCCATCCATTTATTACACGCAAACCATAGAATAAAAAATCTGTAAATTGTAATGAATCATCCAAAAGCTGATCTTGAAAGATTAGTATAGTCATAAGAACTAAAACTGTTGTAATGACGCCAAAAACTATGCTAATATTCCTATTTTTCTCAATAGCAAGTTTAAATTTATTTTTAGAAGCAAAAATATAGCCATAAATAAAAATCACTAAATATGAGAAAAAATTCCAGCCTCCAAATTCCAGATATTCAATAAAAATATTAATGAATTCTAAGAATATTAAAGGAAATACAAGTAATAATATCATTCCCGGTTTTTGTAAAACAGGAGTTAATCTTGAAATTTTCATCAAATTTTCTTCTCTTCTTAGATAATTAAAAGGTTTTATAGTTATAAACGTGAAAATAAGAAGAACAAGTAAAAACCATAAATGATACCCTGTCCATGCGAAATTTCCACCAAATCCCTGCAATCCATTAAAGTAGCGAGGATAAAATTCAAAAAACGAACCTTTAAACGTTCCCCAACTTACTTTTTCAAGATAAACTTGTATAGATACGTGTGTAAACATTCCTACAAAAAGAGGAATCCCAAGACGTACAACTCTATCTTTTAAATATAATCCACTTTTTACATAACTTAAAGCATAAAATGAAGCCATTCCCGCAATAATAAAGAAAACTGGCATCCCAAATCCAGATAACATTACTTGAGCTACAGTAATACCAATATCTTGCTCATCATTTTTTACATGCCAATCCAGGAGATCAAAAAATCTTGAACAATGAAACAAAAATACTAATATTGTGGCAAGGACTCTCAACCAATCAAGATCATAGCGCCTTTCGAATTTATTAATTTCTATTTTTGATACATTGTTATTACTAGATTTCAAATATATTACCTTTTAAAAGGAAATTCTTGATAATTAGTTTTCAAATTGTTCTTATATATATACTTTTCTCGAAAAATTGAAGATATAAAATTTTTGAAAATGATGAAAGAAAAATCTAAACTATATTTTGTTTTTTCTTCTAATTTTTTCACTTTCTATTAAAAAAGATCTAATTACCAGTAAGAAAAACAAAATATCAGTAAAATTATTAAATTTACCTGTAAAATTAATAAATTAGGGGTAAATAAATTCCAAAATCTTTAAATAAACGTCAATTTTACTAGTAATCTAATCCAAATTTTTAGAAATTTTAACTGCAAGGTGGATATAGTCTCAGAAACGAAAACCCCTCCTAAACAGATAATCGCCCAAGTATTATCAATCATTGGGTCCATTGTATGTTTAATTGGAGGAATTCTCTTTATCTTCTCAGGAACAGCAAAGGACGCAAATATAGCATGGGGTTTCGCCACATTAATTGAAGTCGCATCTGGTGTAATCACACTCATTGGAGCACTTAGCGCTTTAAAATACCATCTCGGTGGAATGGTTCTCTGCTTTATTATTGGATTATTCTCCTTAACGATCAGTTTTGTGACGGACTTTTATATTGTAAGTCTTCCTGGGCCACTACTTACAATAATTGGCAGTATTACTGGTCTCATCGGATTGTCCCTTACCTCACCAGAACAAATAAAAAAATTTGGGATTTGTATAATTATCATATTGATAATCTACTTTTCATTGTGGCTATATCTAATTATCCCTGTCAGACCCCTATAACTGCAAATTCCAACAATAATAAGATTTGTAAAAATAATTACTTCAATATTCCTAATATTAGTATTTAGACTCCTAAAACTCTTAATTGATCATTATTGAAAGAATTTTATTATATAGGAAAAAAAGAAAAAATGGAAAATAATAAAATCATTTTGGTTTTTTCTTGTATGATGTTCCTTTCACAGCTTTAAATATAAATGCTATAACTGCTCCTGCTATAAATCCGCCAACGTGAGCGAAATGGGCGGTTTGTCCAATGCTAAATGGATCATAAAGCGAAACAATTGCATAGGTTAACTCCGCTATGAAATAGGTAATTATAAAATATGCCGCGCTGACTCTTCGCGTAAATAATCCTGGAAGATAAAACTTATTACCAGGAAATAAAATTGCGTATACCGCCATTAATCCAAAAATTGCTCCTGAAGCACCTAGCGAAGGAATATCAGCCAAAAATTCTCCCCATACGGGAATAATTAGGGTACTCAAAGCGTGAAGAATACTACCGCAAAGACCGCATATTAGATAAGTAATAATATACATGATATGTCCCATAGCATGCTCGCAATTGTCAGTTATTACAATGAAAAACCACATGTTCATGATTATATGTACAATATCTCCATGCATAAACATGGAAGTGAGAAGTGTCCATAACTCTTCCCCTCTAAAAAACTCTGAGGGAACGAAAGCATATTCAATATGCATATTGCCTGTTGGGTCCAATATTTGCCAGATAAATACAATTATGTTTGCAATTAAAATGATGACAGAAAAATATTGCTTGAAAAACGGGATTCTATCACTTTCTGCTTCATATACCACTTCAAATCAACTTCTTTTTGAATAATTCTAATATTTAAAAATTGAGTTAAAATTGTATTTAATAGTTTTTTTGATAATTAATAAATCTAGATAGTAATTAATAAATAAATTACGATTTAAACAAATACAACTGATTGAAAAAATCAGTTTAAAACATAAATAGAATTTCTAATTTGAAATTGATATCCAATAATATTGGAGAATAAAATAAAAATTGATTTACTAATTATGAATTTAATTAACAATTCCTTTTTCTGTTAACATAGTTTGGACATATTTTAGTAAATCTTTTCCTGAGAATGGTTTGGTGATATAACCATCTGCCCCTAAACGCTTTCCCTTTTGGATATCCTCGTTAAAACTCTTTACTGTAAATAAAACGACCAGAATGTTCTTAAAGCGGTCATCATTTTTTACATTTCTTAATACTTCCATACCACTAAGTCCAGGCATCATTACATCAAGAAGAATCAAAGAGATCTCGTCATGTCGCTCCTCTATAACTTTCATAGCCTCTTTGGCGTTAGCACAGGTAATAGTATCAAACTTTCCTAAATTCAAGAATTTTTGTGTAAGGTTTAAAATGTCAGGTTCATCATCAACCACTAAAATTTTTTGAGGCATTTTTTTTCCAATCCTAATCAAAATATTTTGTCTTGATTTGTGTGGAACAATTTTTTTCTACAATATATTGAATTTAGTCAGTCATATATTTAAATGATTTTTTTTTAAATACATGTGATCATCATTGGTAAGAAAAAATAGACTCCCTATATTTCCAGACGATTATATTGAAGATAAAGCGGATGAATATGATAATTCAAAATGGATGGCGCGGAATCAAAAAAGAGCTACGTTATTAAGTATTCAGTATCTTTTCGATGAAGAATTAAATACTAATGAAAGTGATGGGAAGAAGATGGGAGATGGGCGTCTGATTTTAGATTTAGGATGTGGAACAGGATTTTCTTCCGAAATTTTAATGCAAAATGGTTTTAGAGTAATTGGAATAGATATTTTGAATGACATGTTATCAAAGGCAAGAGATAAGAAAAGAAATGATGAAGAGTATAAAAATTTAGAGTTAATCTTGGCTGATATTAATTTTCTCCCAATTAGAGTCAATTCAATCGATCATATAATCTCAATATCATCATATAATTTTATAATACATGGATTACAAAATTATGGAGAGAAAGTAAAGCTTATTAATGACACAGCGAAATATATTTACAAAACTTTAAAAAAAATGGGAAGAATTGTAATTGAATTTTATCCTAAAGATAATCAGGAGCTAAAAATCTTTAATAAATCATTCATTAATAACAAATTTAAAGGATTTATGGTGAAACGTAATCCAAACCAAAAATCTGGTCAAACCTTTTTATTATTAAAGAAAAAATTGTAATTATGGGAACATGTAAATTTTGTGGGAAAACTGAAAAGCAAATATCTGAAATATTACAAATATGCAGAAGCTGCATTTTGGAGGGAAATTGGGATGAAGTTAAACCCCATATACTAAATATTCATAAACAAGTCCGTCAGCTTGTAAATTTGCCCGAGAAACCGCCTAAGGCACAAAGACCAAATATTAAGTTAAAATGTAATTTATGTATAAATGAATGTTCTTTATCTGACAAGGATATTAGCTATTGTGGATTAAGAAACATTCATTTAAGAACTTCAGGTGATTTGCCATATCCATCAAAGTCAAAAGGTTATATTCATGGGTATATAGATCCTAATCCTACTAACTGCTGTAATAGTTGGTTTTGTCCCGCTGGAACTTCATCTGGTTATCCAAAATATTCTAACTCTAAAGGTCCTGAATTTGGTACATATAGCTACGCTGCTTTTTTATATGGGTGTACTTTCGACTGCTTATTTTGCCAAAATGCATCTCATAAGCTTTTTTCAAAAAGGCATTTATTCGATGTTGAAAGATTAGCTAATCAAATTGTAAAAAATACAAAAATTACCTGTTTATGTTATTTTGGAGGCACTCCAGAAGCTCAATTACCATTTTCCATTAACTTAGCTGAATTAATTTTGGAAAAAATAGAAAATCAAAATAAAAAGAGAAAATTCAGAATATGCTTCGAATGGAATGGTAGTGGTAGACAAGACTTAGTAGAAAAATGTATGAAGCTTGCAATAAAAACAGGGGGAAATATTAAATTTGATTTAAAAAGCTTCAATGAGAGATTAAATTTAGCAATGTGTGGTGTTAGTAATACAAGAACCCTTGAAAATTTCAAATATCTTGCTGAAAATTTTTTTGGTATGCGAGGACAGGACATGCCAGAATTGAGTGGTTGTACATTAATGGTTCCCGGATATACTAATCATGAGGAAGTGGAATTAATTGCGAGATATATTAGTGAAATAAATCCCGAGATTCCTTATAACCTTTTAGTGTTTCATGGTGATTATCAAATGAGGGATTTAGGGATTACTCCAAAAAAACAAGCGGAAAAATGCCTTGAAACAGCGAAAAAATATCTAAAACATGTTCATTTAGGTAACAAATTTTTGCTAGGATTTTCTTGATCTAACTCAGTTTGCTAATCTAATAAAGGGGGGAAATCTTGTTCTGTATAATCTTAAAAATAATTCTATTGATATTGATTATTTAAGAGGAATACACACAATAATACCTTTTCAAATTCAAACAGATGGAGTATTGTATGACACTATGAGTCTCTTCACGCACGGATATCTTAAACTCTTAAGAGAAATAAAGAGAAATAGAGCAAATGAAAACTTCCCTAATTTCGTACAACAACTTTCTAGGATTGAGATTGCTAGTTTAGATTGAAATAGGTGTTAATGCATTTCCAATTTTATATATTTCAATACAAAATTTAAAAAAAATTATTTTTTCATTTAACTAACTACACTTGCTCTTTTCTTCTTACGCAATATTACTAGTATCAGAGTTGCTCTTATTCCTCCTCCATCCGAGACAATTGCAACAAAACTTATTATTAAATTACAAAATCATTTTAGTTTATAATCAAAATTTAAGAATCTAAAATGAGTTGAAAGAAGATTTTTTAGAAATTTAGTTTTTAGCTTAATAAAAAAGAGTAATACAGTTAAAAGCAATAGTTGTATTTACTAGTTTATATTGTTTAATAACTTTTTTTTTGCTAGTGTTTTTGCCTCTTGATTAAAATTACCGATATTAGGGAAAATACTCCAATCAATAAAATCATATTATATCCTGGAATAGCAGGTTGAGAAGGGATGCTTTTTATAACAGTGACACTTTCAGATCCAGTATTTCCAGCTCTATCGAGTGCAAAAAAGGTTATTGTTATTTCTCCTTCAGTAGCATCAGTCCACGCATCTTGATCAATTTTTCCAATTAATTCTGTAAAGGAAAAAGTTCCCGCTATACCTTCTATGGTATACCATGTAGAGGCAAGATACTCTTCATCAATTGAAATATTAAATTCAGGAGAAGTTTTTCTGAATATTTCGTTCTGCATAGGAGAATGGATTGTAATATCTGGTATAGATTCAACGAATTTATGGACCTCATAATTCCAAATGGGTTCCATCAATGGATAATAGTCATAAAGTGTATAACCGGTCTCGAATGGGAGGACTTTATAACTCCAGTCTCCAAGTCCATCATTGTCCCTATCAAATTTATCGTAATCACTCCAATAATTGCCGAGGTAACTGGTAAAGTTTTGGCTGTGGTAAGTATAGAGCATTTTTTTAAGTGAGTGAAACGTATGGGTTGAATATCTAAAAAATATAGTATGTATTATGCCTCCAATATTATTGAGATAAAAAAGATTATCATGGGAGTATTCAATAAAGATACCATACTTATTATCATCACTTAATATATTTCTTATAACGGTATTGTTATGGCTATAAGATAACCATATCCCATTTGTATTATCGTATGAGGTATTGTTAACAATAGATCCATTATTAGCGAAACTCAATTTAATTCCTGCATCATTTTCTCCATTACCTGAATTATAGAGGGTACAATTTTCAATTCTAAAGTTGACATCAGAATTTTCTATGAATAAGCAACTTCCAGAACCACCTCCATTTATAATCAAATCTTCTATGACATAAGGATCTGAAGAATTGCCCGAACCTGTGACTATACCCGCAGTTTTAGCATTAGACCAACCTGAATTACCATTTATATGAATTTTTCCAGATTCTCCAGAGATTTTCAAATTTTCGTTATCTAAATTAATCTTATCACTATTTCCATATTTATAATTGAGATTGCTATTAAAAATAGGTGATAAGACGATAATAAATAACGCAATCATTATAATTTTCGTATTTGGATTAGATCTCATCATATTTTCCCTAAAATGGTATACTTTGTTTCATAAACTAATATGGACTGATCTATTTAACTTTTTTGGTGATTTGTAGAACAATCCTAAATATGTAATCTTATCAGAAAATTTTAAATGCTTGTGTATAACGGAGAGCAGACATATTTTAGTAGTTGGGTTCAAAGATAAAACCTATATACGGAAATTATTATCTAGAAGCCTATTTAACATGATTTTTTTCTTACTATTCCATAATTTATAGTATTAATCTTCTCTAGAATATACGCAGAATATTTAGCAATTGTTAGAAGAGAGTGAATTTATAGTCTATCTTCCCTTTTTGGGTTATACTTGAAATTATTCAAATCAGCCTTTGAAAATTAGATAAAAAAATTTATTTAATAGGAATTATTTTCGATATTGCATTATTGAATATAATTTAAGGTGAGGAAACAATACAAAAAGCCCGCATACGATTGTCATCCACCCAATTAGATGCACTACAATCTGTATGCGATCAAGTTATTGGCGTTTGTAAATCTCAGGGTATTCGAAAAAATGGTCCAATTCCCCTTCCCACCAAGAGATTACGCGTACCTGTAAGGAAAGCACCAAGTGGTCAAGGAACTAGTACTTGGGCTAAATTTGAGATGCGTATTCATAAACGTTTATTTGAAATAATTGCTAATGAAAGAAGTATGCATCTTATAATGAAAATTCAAATCCCTGAATCTGTTCTTGTAGAAATAGAATTAATGTAATTAGAAATATTTAAAAAAATATTAATTCATAACTCTTCTAATTTAACTTGAATTGGTTCAGAATTTACTTTAACTTTTTTATCAATATCAATACTATCAACATAGTAAATATTTCCAAGAATTTCTGATCCTCTTCCTATTTTTACCTCTTTACCTTTAATATCTCCATCCACATGCGTCTTTACTATATTTACAATGTTTTTAGCATGTATACTTCCATGGACTTTATAATGCTGCTTTTTTTTAATCTTTTCAGAAACACCAAAAAGTATATCTTCACCTACAACATTTCCTTCAATGTAAGTTGAACCATCAATCTTAATATCTTTTTCAGAAGATAAATTTCCATTAATATTTGAAGAACCAGATAATCTAATACCTTTTTCTCCTCTTGCAAAATGGCCCACTTTAAACGAGCCTGATGCAATTAAAGAACCTTGAATATTAACAAGATTGCCTATTTCAGTAGAACCAGAAAAATCAGCATCCTCATTTCCGTAAAGAAATCCTGCCATATTAAATGATCCTGAGCTACTAATATCCCCATGAGAAGTAAAATTTCCAGATCCTTTTAATTTACCTGAAGATGTAAGACCATTGCATTCTATATCTCCATTAATACTTCCTGAACCTGATATTCGCATAGATTTTTCTGTTTTTCCCCCAGAAATTTCAGCATCTCCCGTAATACTTATGTGTTCTTCGAATTCTGTAAAATCACCTGAACTACTTATTTGAATCTTCTTCTCAATTTTTATATTAGATTCATTTTGTTTATTTTTCATTTCAAATCCTAACAAAAGATTTAATTTGTAGTTACATAAAATCAAATTTAATAAAACTTTTACTTATTTTGCATTTTTATTTAAAGAAACAAAATCCTTGATTAATCATATTTAAATCATTAAATTAATATAAATTTCATAACTAATAAGATGTTATTTAATAAAAATTCATAAAGTGCATTCTAGTGGCAGATTTTCATACCAAAACATTCTTTGGACAGAGAACAAGTGTATCAATTACTAGTCCTTCACAGCAAGTTCCATACATTTTTTTAAGTTGTATAAGCAGAAAAAAAGACAACTCCTGGGAGAAACCATCTGAAGGAGAGGGAAAAACAGTAAAACTATCCATTGAAGAAATTATATGTATTTTAGAGGTTCTTAATAGAAGAAGTGCTAATTGGAGAGGTTATCATGTTTTTAAAGAACGAAAAACAGAGATCTATGTAGGATGGGAAGATGATTCTCGTCAAGTTTTACGCATTAAAATAGGTGATTACAACAAAAAACTCCGATTTCCAAATTTGAATTTCATGACTCTGTTGTTAGATCACATTTTAAATGAGAAAATTGAATTTGCAACAAGTGGTAAATTTGAAATGAAAACGAAAGAAAAAGTAGAATTGGAAGAAGAAGATTATAGTCTTTTTACTGAACACATCACTACTAGAGATGGATTACATGTTGTTGAGACTACTGAATTTAGTGCTTCGAGAGAACCTGTTGAAATTAATGCGAAAATAAAAGTAGAAAGTCCAAAAGCGTTGTTAATTACTTTAGATTCAGGAGAAGAATTTTGGATACCAAAGAGTACTGTACATAGTGAATATGATGTAAATGAAAAAAAAAAGTCTCAAAAATTAGTTTTAGATAAATGGATAATTGAAAAGCATAAGATTCTAGGTAAATAATTAATTATATTTTTCAGTATTCAGAGATATAACATCTTTAGTTACTTTTTATCTGCTAATTGAATTATTTCAGAGTTTATTATTTATGGAACTTAGTATTGATTTCTTGAAAAAGCTTGCTTCAAATGTATTTGACAAAGTGACCCCTCTATTGGGAACAAAAGAAGCTGCGATAAAATCCAAAAGAGGTGCAGGCGGAGATGTTTCAATGAATATTGACCTCATTGCCGAAAAAGCTATAATTGAGACCTTAGAAAAAGCTAATGTGAATTTGTTGTTAATAAGTGAGGAATCAGGTGAAATATATATTGGGGATGCACAGAAAGCAAAAGCAAATCAAAATGTTCTGATTGTTGATCCTTTAGATGGTTCAAATAATGCTGCTAAAGGTATTCCATATTGTTCTGTATCTATAGCTTATGGTATTGGAACTACTATTAAAGATATAAAAAAAGCTGTTGTTCTTAATCTTAACACTAAATATATGTATTGGGCAAAAAAAGGGAAGGGAGCCTTTCTTAATGATTCAAAAATCTATGTTTCTGAGTTAGATATTTCACAAAATTGTTATTTTGAGCTTAACCTACCAATGAAAAATCTAATGGAGAATTTACAAAAATTAAGCCCCATAATCCGTAAATTTTATCGAGTAAGAATTTTAGGAAGTAGTGCTTTAACTTTATGTCTTGTAGCAAGTGGTCGTTTAGAGGCTTTCATTAATCTAAGAAAGAGCAATCGATTAGTAGATGTGGCTGCAGGAATGTTAATCTTAAATGAAGCGGGTGGTAAAATATTTGCCTTAGATGGAAAAGAAATTAATACAGATTTATCAATAGATGTAAAATTTCCTTTTATTGCATGTAATGCCAAATTAGAACCATTTCTTAAAAGTGAGTTAATTGAGAAACAGAGTTAGTAAAAATAGTTGTTCTTACTTTGATAGATCCATTTTAAGTTTATTAACAAACTTTATAAATAAAAAAAAAGTAATATAGAATGGAGGAATTTTGGTTTAGGTGTGGTCATTCGAGAAGCCATTTATCTAAACTTTTTCCTCCTTTTCCTATATTTTTATTTAGAGATTTCAACCATTTTTCGACTTCTATAAAATTGAATACTAAAACCTTTTAGTGAGTATTTATGTGTTTTTCAAATTCAAGATTAAAAAAAGTATTTATAATTAATTATATAAATATTTACTAATGAATTCAAGGGAAAGAGTAAACACAACATTAAATCATGAAGTACCAGATAAAGTCCCTCTTGATTTAGGCGGGCATCAATCTAGTATTCATGTAAAAGTCTATATTAAGCTGTTAGATTATCTGGGAATTAATGAAAAAATTATTCAATATTGTGATTTTGTACAACAAATAGCCTTACCCTGTGAAGAACTTTTAGAGAGATTTAATATAGATATAAGATATGTCCGCCCTAAAGGTGGTTTGGTAAACGTAAAAGAGTTCGAGCCACAATATGAGGGAAAGTATGTTGGAGTGTATGATCAATTTGGCTGTTTTTGGGGAAACGACGCAAACAAAGATTTAGATGAAATTTTATATTATGATCCTGTTATTCATCCATTTGCTGATTTTAAAACGGTTCAGGAAATTAAAAATTATAATTGGCCCAATGGAAAAGATAAAACTCCATTTAATGGATTAAGAGCTTATGCCAAAAAATTGCGAGAGACTACTGATTTTGCAATATCTACACCCCCTACAGGATGTGTCTATGAATATACCACTTTTCTTTTTGGTTTTACAAAGGCGCTAAGATATTTAAGAACAAAACCAGAATTAATTGTTGCTACTATGGAAGGGCTTTTAAAATATTGGATTGATTATAATATTACATTCCTAAATGAAGTAGGTGAATATTTAGATGTTATCTGCATTAATGGAGATTTAGCAGAACAATCAGGACCTATTATGAATATAAAAATCTATGAGCAGATTATAAAACCACTTGAGAAAGTACTTTCTGAAAAAATACATGAACTTGCGGATGTTAAAATTAATTATCATTCTTGCGGATCTACTCCTTTATTCATCCCTCATTGGGCTGAAATTGGATATGATATCTATAATCCAGTACAAATTAGTGCATACGATATGGAACCTTGTAGTTTAAAAAAGCGTTTTGGAAATATCATTACATTTTGGGGTGGTATGTGCAACACGCAAGCGACACTTCCCTTTGGAACATCTCAACAAATTCGAGAAGAGGTAAAACAAAATTTTGAGTGTTTTAAGCCTGGAGGAGGCTTCGTTGCAGCTAATATTCATAATATTACAGCAGAGGTTCCCCCTCAAAATATAGTGGCTATGTTTGATGCTGCTAATGAATTCAGGGATTATTGAATTTTGTGAGAATATAAATTAATCAATCTGGTACGTTTATGGGATATTTTCCGTACTTTATTTTAATATTTTGCATGGCTTCGAAACGATTAACTGTCACAGCTGGATGTATGCTATGTCCAGAACCAAAAAGATAACCTCCACCAGGAGCCAATTCACGAATCAATTTTTTAGCATAAGTTTCAATTTCAGAAATTTCTCCTAATGCCAAGGATACAGGACTAACATTTCCAGAAAAAGTTATTTTATCTCCAAATTTTTCATGAAGTTTAAAAATATCATATTCAGGATTATTAGTGGTCGGTTCAATCGGGTTTATGATATCCACTCCACAATTTACAATATCTTCAAAAATCTCTAATATATCCCCATCAGAATGTAACATAATTTTACAATCACGTTTGTGAGCAGCATTACATACTCGTTTTAACCATGGAAATACATACTTATGAAAATAAATAGGTTTCATAAACAACCCATTCTTGAATCCATAATCATCCCATAATAATATAATTTGAGCATCATTTTCAGCCAAGATTTTCACAAGTTCTACTGTGAAAGTACCATAATCATCAAAAATTTTTCTCGCTTGTTTTGGGCGAGATAATATTCTTGAAAAGGTTTGGAGTCCAAATCCCTCCAGGGGGCCTTCTAAAATGCTTGCTGTCGCCGGAATTGAGAAAACTTCATTATTCAAATCTTCTTGTACGGCTCTACCATTAAAAAACCATTTTAATCTTTGTTCAGAATGAGGATCTGGCTTTTCCCAACTCTCATAATCTTCAAATGACTTTAAATAACCACCTTGATAAGCTAATATTATCGTTCCGTCTTTTTGAGTATCAATCTTCATTAATCGTCCATATTCATCAACGTATAATTTACCAAGTTTGATGGTCTTTCTAAGTAAAAGACTTACATAACTTAACACTAAGTCAATTTGAACTTTTCTAAAAAATTCATACATTATTCTGTAACCTCGACCACCACTAGGATCAACGCCATAATGTCTTACAATTGTATTATTTGTAAAACCACTTTCAAAAGCAGGAACTCTGTCTGGTTCTTCATGATTTATAGCTTTTAACACTCTCTCTGGTGCCTTGATTTTATATCCCCTAAATTCTTAAAACTAATCTGAATTATAATTTATATTAACGTTAATTTTGTTAAATAAAGAATTCTTAAAAAATATCTTGATTCATGATAAACTCTAAAAGAATTAAAAGAGATTTTTTTGCTCAGCGAACTGAAGTAGTAGCAAGAGAATTACTTGGAAACTTTTTAGTAAGAGAAACAAGTAAAGGGCGTATGATTGGTAGAATTACGGAAGTAGAAGCCTACCTTGGACCAGGTGATAAAGCTAGTCATTCCTATAATTACAGAAAAACTAAAAGGACAAATACAATGTATATGAAGCCCGGAACACTTTATATCTATTTAATATATGGATTATATCATTGTTTAAATGTAATAACCGAGCCAGAAGGTATACCATGTGCGGTATTAATTCGACAATTATATCCAATTGATGGAATTGAACTGATGATTAAAAACAGAAATGCTAAATTTGGAAAAAGTATTAAAAATTTAACAAACGGTCCTGGAAAGTTGTGTATGGCTTTGAATATAACAAAAACTAAATTTAATGGGAAAGATTCTTGTTCTGATGGATCAAAATTGTTCTTCATTGAAGGTGAAAAGGCTAAAAACAATTCTGTTGTTGCCAATAAAAGAATTGGAATAAATTATGCCGAAGAAGATAAAGATAGGCTACTGAGATTTACTTTAAAAAATGAAAAACTTTAGTGTACTTAACTGATTTCTACTTTTTCCTATTACAAATTGGACATTAATGGATAAATTTATATATTGGTATTTCTCGTTTTCTCTTGTAAATTAGGGTTAAAGGCTATTTGAGGTGATTTTATCGCAAAGGACGCTTTGAAATTTTTCCAAGCATACATTAAAGAAATGATTGATATAGGCGGAACTAATTTACCAAAAGCTATTTCCACTAAATCAGGTTCAAAACTAGGTAAATTATATAGAGAAAGGGGACTAACTTTAGATCTTGGTATTGCTTTAAAACAAGTATATTCTGCACTTAAAGCAAAACCTGTGATAAAAAAGTTAGATGAGAATACATATGAAATAATTCTTAGATATTCAAAAAAATTCTGTCCAATCGGAGGGGTATATAATCCTTCCCGAGCTTCGATTTTTCAAGAAAACATTTGTAAGCCTTACACACGGGGTTTTTTAAATGAACTTTTTCCCCAATTTACATATGAATCAGAAATTTTAAATTGTATACCACTTAATAATCAGCATACTTGCCATTATATTCTAAAAATCAAAAATAAGAAGAATATAGATCATATAACGTGAATTGAAGGCTTTTCTAATACAATTTCAGGATTTTCTTTATTAAACTCTTAGAGATCTACTTTCCTTTTTTATTATCAAATAAATAATTCTTATAGCAAATCTTAAATAATTTAAAATAGAGATTAATCTTGATTTCTCTTCATCATTTTTAAAAATTCGTATTAAAATTATGTTAAAAAATAAAGATGCTTTAAAGTTCTTTCAAACATATATTAAAGAGATGGTTGATATTGGAGGTATTAATTTACCAAAAGCCATCTCTTCCAAGATGGGCACAAAATTAGGAAAAATGTATAAAGAAAGAGGATTGACTCTGGAAATTGAAACCGCATTAAAACAAGTTTATACTGCATTGAATGGAAAACCCGTGGTAAGACAATTAGATGAGAATAATTATGAAGTAATTGTAAAATTTCCTAAGAGATTTTGTCCAATTGGGGGGTCATATAATCCCTCTCGAGCTTCAATTTTTCAAGAAAGCGTTTGTATTCCTTATATGCGAGGATTTTTAAATGAGATCTTTCCTCAGTTCATTTTTGGAGAAGATATCTTAAATTGCATTCCACTTAAGAATCAAAAAAGTTGTCATTATATTTTAAAAATCAAAAATAAATCTGATAATATATAAAATTTATGAATTTCATTTAATTTCTGATGATTTCGGGTATTTCTTAATTCAAATTTTAGACGTTTATTTGAAATCTTCAGCCTTTTCTATTTTATTGCCAAATAAATAATTTTGATAATAATTCTTATATATCTTAAAGTAGAGATTTAACTATATTTCTCTTTATTTTATTAAATTATAGAATCATCATTATGTCAAAAAATAGGGATGCTTTAAAGTTTTTTCAAAATTTCATTTACCAAATGATTGATATCGGTGGTGAAAATCTCCCAAAATCAATTTCAACTAGCTTAGGTGCGAAATTAGGCAAAATTCTTAAATCTAGGGGCATTATAGAATTACAAAGTGGTTTAAAGAAAATTTATAATGTTCTCAATGCTAAAACTACGATTGAACATTTAGATGACAATAATCTTGAGGTTTCACTTAAATATTCTAAAAGATTTTGCCCTATTGGGGGAAAACATAATTCAGAGCGTGCTAAACTTATCCAAAAAACAATATGTATCCCTTATACAACAGCAATAATGGTTTCACTAGATCCTGATTATAATTATAGCTTAGAAATTAGTAATTGTATTCTCGAATCCAATGGTAGACAATGCAAGTATAAATTAAGATTAGATAAAAAAAGAATTAATAATCAAAACGAATAAAAAACCTGAACCTCGATTTCAATCCTACTATTATGACCAAATAATCTTATACACCTCCACTGCCTTAACCATGAAGCGTGAACGCCTATAGTTACGGCTGCTCCATCCCTGGCCTGGCCGGTTTTCTAATTATGAGCTTATACCTCTCCTACAAGAGGCACTGCTCTGACACCCACCGTCATGGGGACAGCTTCGACGGAATATAAGCTTGGATAATAGTGCTTATGAAATCTGAATTCAGGCAATTTCCACTATGAGCATTTTATGGTCTACCCAGCTAAAGGGGTTTCAGCCATGCCCAAGTTGGCCAAGAATTATAATTCATTATAAAATTTAAATTTATATCTTCAAGAAATCAACTAAAGATTATTTATCTTTTTAACCTATTTATTGTTTAGATCTCAAATTCTTTTTCATTTCCTTTCTCCTAATAATTGATAGGAATTCTAGTGTATCTGGAAAAACATATACAATATCCTCTCCATCTTCGTCAATTGTAACTTCTTTGTAGAATTTTCCCTTAACCTTAGTATTTAGATCATTTAATATCATAAATTCTAAATATGAAGTAGAGCTTCAAAAAGACGTATAGCACGCTGATAATATGCAAGTAATGATATTATATGAAATTAAAACTCTTTTTATCATTGAGTTACGAGGATTTGGTCTAAAAATGTTTTTATATGACTATTAGCAGATTTTCCATGATTAAAAAAACCGTTAAAATATCCAATAAGGAATACCTTAATTTCAGAGTAAAGATCCTTTAAATCAATGTAATAATACTTATTTTTTAGTTTCTTACCATCAATTTGAGGTTTTATATGCCTCTCTATTAAACTTAAAATAAAATTCACAACAACTTTATTGATTTCATCTTTATCATTGTCAGATAATTCATATTTTCCTTGAATAGTCTGATTTCTTATCTCATTTAATTCTATTAATGATTTCTCCAAACTTCCAGAAAAATTTAATAATTTTATCTTACTTGGTAAATCCGCTTCTTTATCTGTAGGATTTTCTAAGTTGCAATAATTTTCCAGATTAGCATAAAATCGAACTAATAATTTAAAAGTATCTTCAATATCATACATGCTTTCCCAAACACTTAAATCCAAGTTTTTAAGAGAAGTTTCAATATTTTTTTTAACTTTTTCGGCAACGCTAGTTAAATATTGAGCATAATCCTCAAATGGAAACCCAAAATAATAATTATTATACTTTTCTTTAATTTCTTTTGATGCTATGTTAGGTGATTGGATTTTTTCTTTTTTCACAATTTCTTTTACAAATTTCATGACATAATTACAATTTGGGCAATAAGTAATCCAAGAGCCGAGAATTACTTCTGATGGTTTAACACCTCTAGAACTTATGTAGCCATCAAATCCTGATAATATCTTACCCTCTGAAGTTGAAAATGTTGCTTCTTCTGGGTAAAATGTCCTTGGTATGAATTTTGTATTACATAAAGGGCATTTTAATTTTTCTTTTTGTTTCATGACATCCTTAATTATATATAATTATCCAATTATTGAATGTTTAATCTCACAATTGTTAGTATAATTGGTAATATATATACGGAAATAATATGTGGAAAATATTTCCTTAAATAATAATATTTATTAAATTACGAAAAAGAATATTACTATTTATCTCATAATAAGCAATATTATTTAGAAGTAAAAATTAATCGGTGTTAATGCTTTAAAAATATAACATAAACAAACACCAGAAGGTAATTTGTAAGATGTTAGAAGATATAGTATATATTGATGCTAATATGCTTGAAAATTTTATGAGAGATGTTTTTGAAGGTCTTGGAGTACCAAAAGAAGATGCTAGTATTATAGCAAATGTACTAATTACTTCCGATTTAAGAGGGATTGAATCCCATGGTATTCAAAGATGCAAAATGTATTATGATCGCATTAAGGAAGGAATTTATGAACCAAATACAAAAATAGATGTTATAAAAGAGAGCAGTACTACTGCCCTTTTAGACGGAAATTGTGGAATGGGGCATGTAATAGCTTATAAAGCAATGAAAATGGCTATCGAAAAAGCAAAAACATCTGGACTTGGTGCGGTAGCAGTTAGAAATTCTACTCATTTTGGTATAGCAGGCTATTATTCTTTAATGGCTAGTAAGGAAGGGATGATTAGTGTAGTAACTACTAATGCAAGACCCTCTATTCCCCCTACTTTTGGATGTGAGCCAATGTTAGGAACAAATCCATTAACTATTGGAGCCCCAACTGATGAGGATTTTCCGTTTCTTCTTGATTGTGCTACATCAATAATTCAGCGAGGAAAAGTTGAAGTATATGCGAGAATTAATAAACCTCTCCCTGAAAATACAGTTATTGATGATAGAGGTGAAAATTTGACCGATGCAAATATAATCTTGGAAAAAATGTTAGAAAGAAGAGCAGCTTTATTACCATTAGGAGGAAAAGGCGAGGATACTGCTGGTTATAAAGGATATGGATATGCGACTGTTGTAGAATTATTATCAGCAGCTTTACAAGGTGGTATATATTTAAGAAACACACTTGGCATTGAAGAAAATAATCAAAAGAGATTAAAAGTTGGACATTTTTTCTTAGTTATTAATCCTGAGTATTTCATAGGGCTTAATTCATTTAAAAAAACTGCTGGTAATATAATGAGGGATTTAAGGGGATCAAGAAAGATTCTTGGGTCTGAACGGATTTTTACAGCAGGAGAAAAGGAATATATTGCTAACAATAAGAGAAAAAAAGAAGGTATTCCAATAAATAAAAGCTTACAAAACGATATCAAGCTAATGCAGAAAGAAATCGGGTTGGATCAATATAGATTCTCCTTCTTATAGTCCTATATTAATTTAAAAACAAAATACATAGTTTATTTTTTATAGATAGAAGTAAAATAGAAATTATGATTCTTCAAAAAAATAAAGCAATATATTTATTCTTATTATTAGTGGGAGTAGTATTAGGAGTAACTGCTATAGTTTTATTATACGTTTTTAATTGGTCAACAATAATTATATCCTACCAGGCACATGAAGGGGCGTTAAGCGTTATATTAATTATAGGAATTCGAATAATAATTGTGTCTTTAATGGCTATTTACACGTTTTATAGTTGGTTTAGACAAGAAAAACAATATTTCTCAGATATGCCTTTCCTTTTTGGTATCTTTTTTCTACTACTTATTTTTGGAAAGTCATTAGATTTATTCATCGATTTTACTTATTTAATTCTAGATGAAGATTTACTCCTCTTGGTAATCAAAGCTCGTTTTTTTGTGGCAATTTTTGACCTTCTCCCTATGATATTTCTTAGTACATACATGATACTAGTTTCACTTTCATTGAAAGATCGATTTAAAAAACTAACTAATGAGAAATTTTTAGATAAAATTAGAATACAGATTTTAGTAGTAATCATAACAATTGAAATTTTAATTGGTATTTTCGTCCTCAGTATAGAACTGGCTCCCGTCATATATCCGATAATTATTTTTCCTTCCTTGATTACAATTGTTTGGTTATTTTATTTTGCTTGGAAAAATCAACGCCTTTCACAAGTAAACACGTTTATTCTAATGATCGGGTTTATGATATATTTAATCTCACAAATTTCAAGACCATTAATGCAATTCATTGTCGGTGAATCAGCCATATATGTTATCATTGCTGAATCTATAGACATAGTAATTTTCTTCATAATATTTATTGGTTTTTATAAGAGATCAAATTATACGTAAAATCGAATTACCAAAAATATTGATATGGTTTCAAATTTAACTTCATTTTATTCATATCTTCTATTTTTCCTTTAAATATAAGGAACGGAATGTTTCATTTAACCTTAAAAATCAAAAAAATGAAATTTTATGTTAGATGAAAAAAATTTTTGTAGAAAGTGTATTTTACCTGATGGCTTTTTGGGAATCCAATTAAACTTTGAAGGGCTTTGTAACTTTTGCGCTGATTCTAATTATGAAAATGTTAACTACTCTCGAACAATAATTAGTTCTGAACAAAAGACAAATGCTTTAAAAGATTGGAATTTAGTAGTAAAAAATATGCAAAAAAGTCATGCACAGAAGAATTTTGATTGTGTTTTAGGATATTCAGGAGGTAAAGATTCAACTGCTCTCTTGCATCATATTGTTAATGAATTGGGATTAAATCCTTTAACAGTAACATCAGATACAGGCTTTATGACTAAGATTGCAAAGGATAACATGAAAGATACTTTAAAAAAAATTCAAATTGATCAAATATTAATCGAAGAAGCAATTCCCACATTTATAAAATTATATAAATATCTTTTCTTAACTCATAATTCAAACGAGATATTTTTAGCACGAAATATCTGCGATTACTGCTCTGATTTAATCCATAGTATTGTAGTAAAAGAGGCAATAAAATGGGAAATTCCTTATGTATTTTTCGGTTATTCACCTGATCAAACTTTCCGTTATTTTTATGAGATGCCACAGGAGGAGGTTATGAGAGAATGGAAACCAAAATTACTTGAAAGCCAATTCTTTAACGAAAATGATGCCAACTGGTACTTAAATGATGAAGAAATTGAGAGTGGTAACCTTCCCCGGGTATTGCTTCCTTACCATGTAATACCCTATAGGGAAAAAGATATCATTGAACTAGTGGAATCTAAAAATTATATTAAGTATGGACATGCTGATCCTTTGTTAACGAATTGTAATGTTATTCATGCAGCGACTTTTTATGATTTCAACAGGTATGGAGGAATATTATATGCCTGTCAATATGCTGAACTTGTACGTCAAAGTCCAGAGTCGAGAAAAAAATGGTTGAGAACTTTAAAAATGTCAGCACCTTTAATTCTTGAAAATAAATTCAAGACAAGAGAAGTAAATGCATTTTTTGACCATATTGGTGTTACTCAAGAAGAAATATTAAAACATATATATAAGCAGTTAGAACAGGATCCAAATCGAAAATCTATTGAAAGAAATATTGATATGTTTAGGAAAAAAAGAGGCTCAACAAAGGTTAAATCTGCTGTTCTCTAATATTTTTTAAATTATTATTTGCTATATACGTTTTTGCATAACGTAATGCTTTCGAACCGCTTTACAATGCGGAAATATTGTTTCAATTGCCCGTGAGTTATTTGACCATATTGCTGTTCCTTCAAAATAATTTATTCCATACAAATTGCCAGTAAGCTGTCCGATATTATTAAGTGCTGAGAAAATGCCTTTGCCATAATACCCTTTTTTTATCATGGCAGTATCCACATTTGCTCGTGTAATTGGGTGCCCCACCCATTTTTCGTACAAATCGGGAAGTCCCAAAAGAATGCCCACTAATTCTTTAGTTTTTCTATTAAATGCCATAGGTGCAAAAGGCTCAATTTTTTCAAGATCACACGATTCCCAAGCCTCGATAAATTGAGATGTACTTGAATATTTTTCAGGGTTAAAATCTGGTTTAATTTTATAAAAAGATTTAGGTATTTTACTAAAAGCATCAAAAAATTCATAAATTCTATTAATTCCCGATGAGTCAGGCATAATCTGGTATAAAGTATTTTGGGCTAAATGTTCAATATCATCGATAAAATCATAAAGTGTATTTAGTGGGAAATAACGAAAAATAATATCTTTATCAATAGACTTTCCTTTGTTCCACGTTTTTTGAGCAACATAAACACATGTGTATTCTGATTCTTTTTTATACCCTATAGCCTCTAAATATGACAGAAGCCTTGATCGGGGATTAGAAAACGCAACACCATAGAGCAGTTGCTCATTGAATCCCATAAATTGGATTCCCATCCCTCCCACACTCTTAGGAAAATTAATAGGACCTCTTATTCTTCTTAATTTATGTTCTTTTACGTACAATTCACACTTTCTCATCAGTTCTTTACAAATTTCTAATGAATCTGCATAAAGCCATCCAAAAGTACCGCATTTTCTGCTATAACTTGTATAATGAGGATCAATTTGGCATATTACCATTCCTGAAATTTTTCCATCGGTATAACTAACAAATGGTTTGATATTATAATGGGGATCTGAAATTTTATTTTCTAAATATATAAGAAGTTCCTTAATCACTCTATTTTTTATATGAAAATCAGGTAAATATAACTTGGATTGTAATGCTTCTTCAATCTCCCTAAGAATAAACAATTCCTTTACTTTTACAATATCGGCTTGAGTCATTTTATTACTATACCTATTATTTGTTACAATAACAATTAAAGAAAGAGAAATTACGTGTGAAAATCTTGTTTAAATTTCTCTAAATGGTCATTTTCTTCAGTTTCAACAAATATTGTATAACCTAAATACTGAGTCCAATCAATCTCTCTCTTTTTAGGCATTGAATGCTGATAGTATTTTGTTTTTATTTCTGTCATATGTTTATATCCCATTTTATTGAGTTGTGAAGGTTTCGTGATGTGTATATTTAAAGAAAAAATTTAATTGGGAAGATGAGAACCCAAAAAATTTTTTTAATAGATACAAATTATCTAAAAGAGAAGTGGAAGTAAGGCAGAAATGATAGAAAATAATAAAATCCATTCTAAAAGTGGAAATGGAAAGAAACAATGAAATATAAAAACGATTAAAGGTACTATACTTGTTAGACCTACACTTTTTGGAATTTCTATTTCATTTTGAAATATCATAATCCCCTGTACCAAAAGTGAACAAATAAATCCACCAAATGCAAGAAAACAAAATAAACTATGACATAATCCGCATGCTCTGTCCAAGTTAAAGAAACCTACAAATATTATTCCAATACTTCCAAGAAGTCCGGAAACCATTCTATACCGATTCATATTAGACATTAGTAGATTCTGAGTAGTATTTAATTTAATTCTCTTAAAAAGATAAAAATTGAGCAATATTGTAGTTATACCCCCTAAAATACTCGATAGATCAAATAAAAAGGGTATTTTAGTGGATTGAATTGAACCAAGTTCACTAATGGTATGTGTGAGTATCTTATAGTCCCCTAAACTAGCAATTCCAAGACTACTAAATAAGAGGAATAGATATGAGATTAAACCTGTCATTAGGCATGATTTTATTGTAACTTTTTCATTCCATTTATTTGAATTACTCTCTTTTAATGGAATTTTCTTTGATTCTTGTTTAGAACCTACATGTTTTTCATAAGTATATTGAATCCCTAAGATATCCAAAAGGCGTTTTCCTTCATCTAATAACTCAATATTGTTTATCTCCCCTTCATACCAGTTAAATAGTATACAATCCTCAAATCTCCCTGTCTTTTCATTGTATTTCCAACTGGGTACGTAACCTCGTGGAGAAAGTCCTAAATTATAAAAAATTTTTTGATGGGTAGGTTTATAGGCAGAAATAAACGCTTCACAGTAGCGAATTTTGTATTTTTTCCCAAATTTCAAAAACTCCTTAGCGAAAATATAAAGTTCTTCTAAATAATTTATTTTATACTGAGTCTTCTCAAAATTCTGAACTGTAGGAGTATATAAAAACTCAAAATAAGAATCTGAATTGGTAAAAGAGAATTTAATAGTTTCATATCCGAACTTATCTTTTGATATAGATTTTGAAAGACTTTTTCGTAATTCTTTTATTTTACATTCATTTAAATTAAGATTATTAGAATTATAAATACTATATGAATCTAAATTATATCGTCTGTCGGAATATAAAAATCCATTAATTGCATCAGGAAGAATTTTTGGAATCTCTTTACTGCGCATTGTTGTTAAGGCTCTCTCATCATAACTTATTATTAATAAATCAGACTCAACTTTATTAAAAAACACGTCTTTACAGGGATAAAATCCAACAGGTTTAAATCCAAATGCACTACAAAAATGTTGTGATTTTGTATGAGCAGTTCTGCATTCACCATACCACCGAAAAATCTTATCCTTATATTTCTTATACATGGCAATAATTGAACCCATGGCCATCTTCATAATATCAACTTTTCCTAAGAATTTCTTCTTTATTACAAATCCTCGAATGTTTCCTAGCTTCTTGGCGAAATCAAGTATAAAAGTAAAGCATCCAACAATTTCACCAGATATAGTTTCGAAAATAAGCCATTCAACATTAGGACTTTCAAGCATTATTTTAATTTCATCCCGATCTTCCATTTCTTTATAGGGATATGAATTTTCATAGATATCTCTATAAATGAATACAATTTCATTGATATCTTCTAAATTCGCCTTTCTAATTAGGGGATTAATTCGCTTCTTTTGAGCTCTTCCTTCAATCTCGAAATCAAAATATGTTCCAGCTTGAAAATCACAATCTGCAATTTCCTCGAAAGATTGCAGAAACTTTTGGGTGAAATTCATAAACATATTGTCGTATGAAACTGATAACATATTTTATCCTTTTCTGTAAATTTTTTAATACTTGGCAGGTTTACTCCGATTTAACGTCAAATTTCCTAAATATATTTAAATAAAAAAAGAGAGAATTGTGTGGAAATTTTTCCTTTAAATACCTTCTAAGATACTTTTTCCAATTTTGTAAGCATAATAAGAAAAGCAAAATAAAAAAAATATAATAGGAAAACGTTCATTCATCTATGGGGAGTGTTTTCAATTTCTCATAAATTTTTTGTATTCTTATTCCAATTTCTTTTATAACAGAATCTTTTTCTTCTAATTCTATTAGCAATTCTTTTTTGTCTGTAAAAGTATCCAAAGAGAGTGTTGTATTCAAGCTTTTGGCACAAAAAAGAAAGAATTCTAATAGTTTTTCTAATATATGAATTTGCGATTTAAGAAAAAGATCCTTAAAATCTCTGGTAGACATTTTTCCCATAGCAACTTTATTAATGGCTTCTTTTAATGACAAAAGACGATCTTCATCGAATAATATTTGTTCCAAGTTTTCATAAAGCATCTTATTTGATAGGTCCATGATTGTTAAATCCCTCATAGATGTAATTTTGAATCTGGATGAAAAAAGTATAAATAAATTGATATATGTCTCTGGCAAGTGGTTTTCCTAATTGAATATCGATCACCTTATATTTTTCAAGATAAGTTTGAAGTTCAAGTAAAGTAAATGGAAATTCTTTGATGGTTACTAAAAATTTTAAAAATTTGGTGAAATCAGGAGCAGCAACTTCGCCATTCATGTTATTATAGTGTCTATATACTCTCGTTAAAAATTGACCAATTAAATTCTGTCCGATCTTTAGTGCGTGGGCATAATCTTCATGGTTGATATAGCTGTACATCTTAAACATATCAAAATGAAAATCACTAAATTCACGCATCAAAGCTTCTTTGAGATTTTCTTTTTGCATAATATACTTTCTGGAAGACTGGGACACCTTAAATATATTTGTAAGATCAAGGGTTTGTGTGGTAGCTTTCTCCATGATCTCAACATTAATATCGGTCTGTGCCTTTCGTTTTGTCTCAAAATACTCAGCCAAAGCTTGACGATACCGTTCTCCAACAAAATATGATGTCCTCATTGTTTCTGAACCACTTGCCTGTCGGGGGTGGTGTTCAACTAAATATCCCTGTTTAATTAAGATATCTAATAATCCATCTCTCACTTTCTTAATGTGTTCTTTTTTCATGGTAGTTTTGGAAAGTTTTGGATAGACAATTTCTTTTAGCGTGTCCTTGAGTTTTCGGGAGTAAAGGCTCACTTGATCGATAGTTTTCAACGCATCTAGGAATTTGATCACTTCTTCCACATAGATATAATAATGACCTAAATCGATTTCGAATAATGTCTTTTTCGCATGTTGTAATATCTTCCTTTCGTTAAATTGTAAATCATGCCCTCGATCTTTCATATGCCTCACAATCTCTTCATAGGGTAAAGGGGGGGAGTCATCAAGGTCTTTCCATGCTATTAATGCCGGAAATGGTTGATTAATATCATCTCTCCTAATCAATACCTTATTGCCTTTTAGATTTTTTAGATAGAGAACTTGATATGAATTTTTACGTGCATCCGAATAATATCCAATCCCTTCCATTTCATGTAAATTCATCACATTCCGTAACATACTAATATCTCGATTATCAATTGCTTTTAAGGAAATAAAATTATGAAAATAGAGAAGAAAATTGGCATGGAGATAATGGATTTGGTTGACAGTAAAAATTAATCCAAAATTATTATGAAGCAGAGGTTTTAAGAAAAGATCTACTTTATCATAATTTCGTTTTATATCGAGATAAAAAGAATCAAAGAAATTATCAACATTTGGCAGTATGATAAATTTTTGATGGAAGGTGCCCTCTTGATTAATATAATGAATGAGTTTTGCTAATATTGTGAAGGATAAATAAGATTTCTTATTTAGCTCTTTAATGTCAGACAAATCCACTATAACCGTTTTATTATCCCGAATAAAGTCACTTGGTACAATCCCTTCGGTTTGAGATGATTGAAAAAAAGATAGATCTTCTGGGGTAAAATCAGAAAGTAAGGAAAGCAATAACTCACTAATTGGGCTTTTTTCCCACTCGTTTTGATTTGCTAATGAGGTTACTATGGTTTTCAGATCTTCATCAGGATGTCTCTGTAAAATACCTCGAAACATTTCTACAGTGCGATCATCTTTTTTTAAAGCTAATCCAAAAGCATAGAGCATATAGTTAATATATTCAATTTGATTTTTATCGTAAGGTATATCTGAACTGATTGGATCGATAACAAACGCACTTCTATACTTAAAATGCAGGATATCATGTTCAAAACGCGTATTTTTAAAATAATTAAGCAATTTCGACCATGTACCTGAATAATCAAAAATAAGCGAAGGCTCGTTTGCTTTTATTAATTCTGCCACAATTTTCATGCATATTAATTCGCGTTGTTCAGTCTCTCCATTAGTAATCAATAATCGTTTTAGTTGGTCACGGGTGAACCCTACCGGAACTTCCGATTCTAATACCTCTGTATTAATCGTATGACCAATTGTTAGAAAATTTTCAAGATAGAGGGGAGTGTTAAATTCAGCAGGAATCTCTGCTTCCGCTCCTTTCTTTAAAATGTCTGCGATGGCCGTTAAGGAGTACATGGTAGTTCCTTGCATCATGATATAATTGAGATGAGAACCATTTAGACGAAAACCATTATATTTTAAACATGAAAAAAGAAATCCTGAAAGTAAAGTAGCTCCTTTTAAATCCTCAAGCTGATAACCGTATGAATTCAAGCTAAAAGCACCTTTTAAAGTATCAATGCGCCTGACCAGCTCATCTTCTACATCTCTCAGAAGTATATCGTGGACTTCAGAGGTAAAACGATAATTATTAACAGACATCGTGAGAAAGCTATACCACATCCCTCCACGAATTCCTAACCACACCTCAGCATCTTGTTCATTTTTTATCCTTTTATCCTTATGAAACAACATTTTATTCTTTTTTTTTTCAAAAATGTGCTTTAAACCGTGGCGATATACTTCATAATAATCTAAAGCTCCATTTCGAAGAGTATAACTAAAGTAAATGTTATGATTATTTAAACTTTCAATGAATTTACCTATATCACAATAGGGAGATTTAAACACATATTTTAGATTCACCATCTTTAATCCGAGTAATACCTGACGATTAATATGAATAAAAAGACTATAAGGATACCTCTTTTTATAATAAAACCTTACATCTTTAAATGGAGTGACTACCACATACTTAGAATTATTATTTAGTCTTCTTTTAGTAATTTGAAAGAAACTAACTCTCCACCAAATATATAGAAATGAAACGATAAATACAAAGTTTAAGAGTAGGATATAGCCGTAAAATAATTTTATGGTAAACAGGACAATATCAATATAAACTAGTAAAATACACGTTATAGAGAGTTTTCCGAGAAAATGAAAATTTTTTTTATGATTAAACTTTTGTGTATTATTTGTAGAAATGTCAGCCTTCACAAAAAAAGTGCGAACTGCATTAATCAGAGCATCTCGAGTAAGAAGTTTTGCTTTAAAATGATGGAAATTGCTCACTACATTGCTCTTTAAATTATTCGAATATTTTGAAATAAAATAATTTATTTTATCTATTTTACTTTGGGTTAGAAATCCTTTTTGGCGAAAAAATACCATAAAATAAATGTTTGCCATCTTAGAACGGAGTGACTTTAATGTAGCCTCACGAGACATCTTTGAGTGGTCTAATGGAATAATTGGTTTCTGAACGACTTGATAGGAATATGAAAGTCTTATATCTTTTGATCCTAAAGCTCTTACAAAATTCACGATTGCTGAATGAATTCTTTCAGGAATCACGGTTATTTGATATATCTGGAGTGCCATATGGATTAAATCCTTTTTATTTGAGATATATAGTGTTCGAGGCATTTCTTGTTCATACCAAAATACAAAATCTTCAAAAGGATTAATTGATAGTTTGGTTCCAAAGTGTAACAAATATCGCAACCCATGAAATTCATCGTGAAATGCCCCATTAAATATTATAAGGCAGAGAATCCCAAAACCAACCGAACCCCAGACATTACCAAATAAGAGATAACTCGATACAATAATGAATATTATTACAACAAATAAAAATCCTAATTTCAAGAATGAAAAAGTATTATTGATATCTTTAAAGGAGGGGTTATTATCCCAAATTCTTAAGTATGTCTTGGGAGTACCACTCTCTTCAATAACATACTTCTTTTTCTTACTTGTACGCACTTCAAATATTTCTTCTGGTGAATCATAACTTTTTACCATATTATAACCTCTACTTTTTAATATATCTCATATAAGCCCAAATTAAAGGGATTGAACTCCCAAAAAAGATGAACGCAAATACACTTAGATTACCCGCATAGGAAGGTAGAACGCTTATCTCATAAATTATAACAATTCCCAGAGCTATTAACAACACAATGATCCCTAAAATAAAGTATCCAACTATGTTTTCGATATTATGTTGATAATTTAGATTATCTTTAAGAGTTCCTTGAATCGTAATTTTTCGCTTTTTGTCTAGGGAGAGTGATTGCTTAACACTATGTAAATGTATCATGGTCTCTAATTTTTCGCTATTAAATCTGTAATTCAATTCTTTTTGTAGAATACGTTCTTTTTCTCGAAGTTTTTGTAAGATGAGCGGAGTAAGGTTATTCTGATCTTTCTTTTTCTTTGATGTGGGTGCTAAATACGAGTAGAGTCCTAATTCAGAAGATCCAAGAAAATTATCAGCTTTCATTGTTTTATACACATTCGGGGCTTCTAATTTCCGCAAATCATAATATAAAGTAAACATCATTTTGATATAGTCATGGGGAAGTCTACCTTTGGTTTTGAGAAATAAGATTTCACAATCTTTTACCATTGCTATCCACTGTTCTTGAAATAGAGTGATATTAAGATTAGTGAAAAGGAAAGTATTGATGAGTTTCATATACTCAAAGACTTTTTCTCCCAAAGATCTATTCCGTGGTCTCAAACCGAGATTAATTCCTATTTTATCAACAGCATTTCCGGTAAGAACAAAACTTACCACTGCTAATTTTTTAAAATTTTGGGTTTCTTTACATACTTGGATTAGATTCTTCAGCTTAACATCAATTATGTCATGTTTCATCTTATTATCACCCAATTTTCTGATTTAATTCTTCTTCTGCTATCAATTTATCCAGATCCAAGACATCTTGCGATTTCAATATTAAATTTTCTACTATTTTTTCAGGAGTATACTCCTGCTGCTTGAATTTTCGAATTGTGGCAAAATAAAAGATACAATAAGGAAATAATAAAGGAAATGAAAATAATTGTAATAGATATCCAGGTCCAATACTATAAAAATAAAATAGCCCGCTTTCATAATTTTCAACAATAAGAAGCGGAAATATCAGATTATTAGAAATTATATATAAAACAGGAAAAATGCAAACATAAGTAAAAACCAAGGCAACGATAAAAGCTAAAATATATCCAAATTTATAAAATGACTCGGGATTTTTTGCTTGTTCTATATCTTGAAAAAGAATTACATAAGTAGATAATATAATCCCCCCAGTAAGTAGAATCGTGAATAATAATGGAGATCCAATATTTACTGGTTTCATGAAATCATTAAAAAATGAACTATCAGTTAAAGGAGTGTCCCACCCAGTAGATATAGTATACTCCCAAGATACCAAAAGCTCATTATCTGCATTATATATTTGAAAGGAATACCATTGTAAAAACAAGGAAAAAAGCAACAAATTAAGTCCGCTTAAAAATAACATTCGAAATGTCTGTACTGAGTGTATCTTCATCCTTTAATCCTCCAGAAATGAACTATATTTCTCTGCTAATTGCTCATTAAGTTGAGTGCCTTTTTTCTTCTCAATAGGGGCTTTAAACTCAGATTCAAATAGAATATTTTCTTCTATTGTCTTTTGAGCTATTTTGCTTGAGAAATACGCTTCCGCATTTTCTCGCTCTACTTTAGTAATGATGGGACTGGAGATATCCTTATTGACACATTCATAAATGAATTGTTCCATTAGTTTTGGGCTAAATTCTTCTGTAATAAAGTCCAAATCGGTCTTTTTAAATTCATATTTCCTCTGATAATAAGGTGTTGACTGCTCATTCTGAATAGCCGCTTTTTGCTGATGATATTTTAGGTAAAGATAGCCGAATCCAATACCATACAGTGCTATAACCCCATACCCTAGACTAATGAATATGGATAAAAAGGAATATGCTTGAAATATCAACAATGATAAAAATACAAATCCAAACAACATAAAAGGAGCCGAAAAATTCCTTACGTCCTTGGTGAATTTATACGTTGATTCTTCATATCGCTCAATCCACGTTTTTAGTTTTGTATAATTTTCTATAAGGAAATATTTCTGGTCAATAAAATCTAAGAAATTCGATAACTGAGATACTTCAATAATATGGGTATTGGTGATTTTATGATACGCAAACGGAATCAATTTCTCTGTGAACCCTACCGTTCCCTGGGCAATCAAGATAGGCTCTATTAGAAATTTATATTGAAGCGGACCAGAATGAAAAAATAATGTTTCGTGGATTAATGTCTTTTTGAGTGAAATATCAAGTTGTAGATATTGCATAATAAGACTGTAAAGTGTACCTTTATTCAGAATGTTTTGAAAAATGTTTTGTCCTGAAGTATGAAGTCCATGTAAAAATGATTCCAGCACTCCTTTCAACCTAAAATGAGAATCTTTTTCATCTGTAGTGGGGCGGTAGTCTACTGTAGACTCTGATACAACTAAACATCCTTTCAGACTGCTAATTTTTAGAGGGATAATGTAGATTAGGTCAAGGAAATCTTTAGCCCGAACAAGCTTAATTGCCAAATAATCATTTCCTAAAAATAACTGACGTAATTCTGGTATCTTTTTAATGATATAAAACCCTGATCGCTCCAGTTCTTTTGATATCTGCGAATGTATATTTTGTACCAATGCTGAAATTTCGGATGGTTCAATATGGTCTTTTTGAGTATAATTATCTTCTTCTTCATCCAGATCTCCCATTTCATCTTCTTCTTCATAATAATACTCTAGTATCTCCCTTTCTTTGACATCATAACTTTGCTTTGGGGGTGGAATTTTATCACTATTTAATTTTTTCTGATCATAATCTAGTTCATTTTCTAAATTCTCATCTACAATCTTTACCTCATCTTCTAAAACCATCCCCCTCTTAGTATCATAAATTTGTCCCAAGCGTGAAATATTGTACTTGGGTTCAAACCATGGTTTTATTTCAGTACTACTTGCTTCTTCATTTGAATTTATATCAGATATTTGGGGCTCAGAGAAAGTAGCTAGGTTTTTTTTATGAGCTCTCAGGTATGTCTTGGCATTTACAATGAACTTCTCAGCGGTCGGAAGTCCTATACCTTTAATTAATGAAATCTGATGTGCGGTTGCCTTTGCAATGTCCTCTACGGAAGTAAAACCCTGGGCTCTCAGTTTTTCAGCAATAGAAGAACCAATTCCCTTAATAACAGTTAAATCACCTTTTTTGAACGAAGTTGTGAAAGAATCTGAAATGAACTGTTCCTCCTGAATCTCAATTTCATCTTTTTTCTTCCGAAGTTGTTCTTCAAGGACCGTCATGCGTATCACCATAATAAATTCCATACCTATTTAAAGAAAAAATCGAAGAATTAATGATTTTTCATTATAAGACACAATTTTAAATAGGAGTATTGGATACTTAGATTAGAAATGGCAAAAACGTGTATTGTTGAATTTATACAACATTCATTAATTATGACTAACTCCTACTACACTCTGGATTATTATCTTTTGGTAGTATAATTTATTACACTTATCTGATTTTACCCTCTTCCTTTTATTTTATTATAACACCTACTTGCGCCTTGTAAGACAGGAGCAATTCATCCTTTTCAAAAATAAGAAAATTATAACTGTGATTTCATTTTTTTAAATTAATTAAAATCATATATAACTCAAAAAGATTTTAACCCAAAGATTTTTTTTTCATATTGTTTTTTACAGTGTTACTCATTATGATTGCTGCGATTGATAGAAAGCTAATGAGTAATAACAAATTATAGCTTGCAATTTCTCTTCTTTTGGATTCAGCTATTTTAATAATGGTATAATTCTCAATGGGTTCCATTAAAGGATAATAATCTCTCTCTTTATTTATTATATAAGGAAAATCTCCAATTCCATCATTATTTCCATCAGTTCCCAGATAATCGTCCCAATAATTACCGAGATAATTCGTAAAGTTTATACCTTTATAGATGTAGACTACTTTTTTTATTGAGTTCCAATGATTAGTTGAGGTTAAAGATGACGCCTTTTGTTGATTGTCTTTAAAATTATTGAAATAAATCGTATTATATTTGGTAGTGTCAACATAAATACAATGGTCATTCTCAATTATATTGTTTTCTATAATATCATTATATCGACTACCGGATTCTAAAAATATCCCAATTGGTCTATTATAATATAAGATGTTTCTAGAAATGAAATTATGTTCACTCTGTTCTAATCTAATACCATAATAACTATAACTTATTGTGTTTCCTTTAATATCACAATTATAACTCAGATATAATCTTATCCCATCACCAAAGTTCCTGTTTAAGATATTTCCCGAAATGTTAATATCTTCACTCCGTTCTAATCTTATACCATCCATATTTTCATATATGGTGTTTCCGGTAATATTAGAATTAATACAACTATATAGCGTGATCCCAATGTAATTGTTATTTAGAATATTTCCTGAGACAATACCAGAATTCATTGACATTAAATCCATTCCTACATTAACATCATTTACATTATTTTCAAGAATTTTATTTCCTTCACCAATTAATATTATCCCTTGACCACATTCATAAATAAAATTTTCTGAAATCGTATTATTATCACAATCATTTAAATTCATCCCAATTTCACTATTATTATATATCATATTTCCTATAAAGGTATTATTATCGCTAAACCAAGAAATTATCCCATCAGAATTGGATGATAAATTATTATTTATAAGTTTTCCATTAGAAGCGTTGAATAAAAAGATCGCGCCTTTATATGTGCCTGAATTATAGATTGTAACATTTTCAATTGTAAAGAATGCATTTGAATTTTCAATCAGGATACCATTACCCCAACCTTCGACATCTATAATTAAATCTTCTATAACATACGGATTGGAATAAGTACCATCTCCCGTACATAGTTCGGCAGCTTTAACATCGGTCCAATTATTATCAATATGAATTTTACCGATTTCTACTGAACTTGTTAATCCTTTGATATTTGAAATATTATCATTTCTCAGAATCGAATTATTTTTATCATAATTGAATTTATTATTAATAATTGATGTTAAAACAAGAATAACTCCCAAAATTATAAAAATTGTTTCCTTTTTTTTCAAATTCACTTCCATATTCATCCCTCCAAGATTTTAGAATTTGTAGTATTAGGATTATGTTTTTTTGGTATATAGATAATTTTAATTGACCATTATTAAAAAATATGAATAATTTTTTTTCTCTTTTTTTCTTTAAATTACCTTATTATTTTATTTTTTTAAATAATAACACTCGATGTGATACATTATCGTTGTAGCATTCGGAACAATAAGAAATACTAAAGAAGTAAAGAGAATTGTAAAGAAAAAAGTTGTCTGTCCATTATGTAATAAAATTGTTTCACTTGGAATAGAACTCGGAACCCTGAAAACGATTAATTGTCCCATTTATTTTCCCCATATCCATCTCCATGGTATTCCTTTACATGCGCTTATTTGCTATCTTAGTTCGGAATTACAAATTAGAAACGTAAGCGTTATTAAAAGCATTGAAATTTCACGAGATTCAGAAACGTTTAACCAATTCATGAAAAAATGGACAAATCCATATTAGGAGGTACCTTAAATAACCCTAATAGATTTTACAGATAAGGTAGAAGAAGAAAATCTCAAAGAAGATTTCGATAAAGAGATTTTCAAATTCATTCATGACGAACGGATCCTTCGAGTGCTTTTTGAAGGAAAAATCTTCCAATTACGAGTGATTCAAAAAGAGGCCATCAAAAAAGGCTTATTCTTTCGAAAATCATTTTTAGTATGTGCTCCTTCTGGAAGCGGTAAAACTTTAATTGGTGAAGTCTGCGCTATCAATAATGTATTTCAAAATTTCGGAAAATCGGTATATTTAGTTCCCTATAAAGCATTAGCCACAGAAAAATATTTTCATTTTAAAAAAAGTTATGAGCGGTTTGGAATCCATGTGGAGCTTTCTATCGGAGATTATGATGTGGATGATTCAAAGTTAGAAAAAGCAGATATGATCATAACCACCTATGAAAAAATGGATTCAATCCTAAGAAATTTCTACGATAAAGAGTGGATTTATGATATTTCAACGATTATTATAGATGAAATCCATATCATAGGAGAATCAGATAGAGGTCCACGACTAGAATCCTTAATTGTTAGGTTAAATGAATTCTTACATAATCCTCAGATTATCGGACTTTCAGCTACCATTGCTAATCCCGAATTCTTTAATTCATGGTTATCTTCTTTGGGAAATAATACTACCTTAATTCAGTCCGATACACGACCTGTACCCTTACATTATAGGATTGAAATTACTCAAAATAAAGATTCTACCATTAAAAGAATCGTTAAGACCATATTAGGAAAAGACGGACAATTGCTCATTTTCCTTAATAAACGGAAAAAAACCCAACAATCAGCAGAGAATCTTAAATCACTTGTTAAAAAGGGATTAAGTGAAAATGAACTGAAAATTTGTAAAAGTCTAGAAAAGCAATTGAGCTCCATCAGAGGAGGACATAAAGACCTTCAAAAAGTTATTAAATCAGGAGTGGCTTTTCATCATGCTGGACTTTTACCTAAAGAACGAAAGTTAGTCGAAGATTATTTTCGAAAGCGTATCATTAAAGTTATTTGTTGCACAACCACCCTTTCTGCGGGTATTAATACTCCAGCTCGGGTTGTTATTCTAAAAGATTTCAAAAAGTATGTTACTTCCGGTCATAACATTAAAAATTTCTCGGGATTTCATGAAAACGGGGATGGGTTTTCCTATTTCAAACCCTTTTCTGCTAACGAAGTATTTCAGATATTGGGGCGTGCAGGAAGACCTGGACTTGATTCAGTAGGATATGGTATTATTTTAGTTCATGATATTGAGGAAAAAATGTGGGTGGAAGATCACTTTTTTGAGACACAAACACTCAAGAATACACTTGTGCCAAAGTATAATGATTTGATATCTGGGCTTAATAAGATTAATACGTTGAAAGAGCAAGTCTTATTAAGAATCTATGAGGAAAAGAATATCACATTAGAGTTATTAAAGCAATTTTTTGAAAGAACTTATTTCTGGTATGGAATTAAACATAAAATGAAAGAACAACAAATTCCAATAGAGCAACTTTTAATGATTAAAGAAATTACGCCAATTAATATCTTAAAGCTCCATGCAAATGCAGAAAGAATACAATCATTAAAAGAAAACAATTACCAGATTAAATTAACAAAATTCAACGATTCCAATATTTCCGGCTATATTAAAACCTCATACGGATTGTATTTTTGCCAATTCGATATTGAGATGGGAATTCAATGCACCTGTGGATTTCAAAACGGAATATCTGATAATTTTACCAATGATGAGTTTAGTTTTGAGTTCTGTGACCATGTGTCTAGCTTCTTAATCTACCTTATACAATTACCAGATGCAAACTTTCAAAAATATGTGGATTCAATTATTCCAAAATCAGTAAAGAATCAGTATATCTTATCATATTTGTTCGAGAAAGGGTTAATTATTAAAAATGAGGATGGAACTATAAAATGTTCTCAGTTTGGAAAACTTATTATACGTTTATATTTATACCCCGTCTCAGGAGTGATGATCCGCTACAAATTAGAATATAGTGAGATCAATAGCTTCCAAGAGTTAATTAAGGAAGCATTTGACATTTTAAGAGCAGAATTCAGAGTGAAGGATACGAAAATGCTACAACCCATTTTGGAGTGGGCAGATGAAGAACCAATTGACGAAATATTAGAGAAATATAACATTATGGCGGGAGATTTATTTTCTGTACGAGACAATTTAGAAAGAATTATTACTTTTATTGGAATTATTGCAAGTAATTTAAGTACTCATGGTACTGATTTGCATGATAAGTTAGTCTCAGTAGCAGAAATGTCAGAAACGCTGAAGATTCGATTACATTATGGAATCCGGGAGGAGTTATTTGATTTAGTTCTGCGATTGAATGATGTTGCCCGTGTAAGAGCGCGAATTTTGTATAATGCTGGGTATCATACCGCTTCTCAAGTGAAAAAAGAAAGTCCTTATGTTCTTAATCAAAAAACAGGTTTAGGAATTAATCTATGT
>JBHLOG010000091.1:0-13583 GCA_048940765.1 Promethearchaeota archaeon
GTATTATAATATTACTTTCAATAGTTTTTATCGATTTAAATATTCTAATAATAACATTATATTCGATCATTTTATCATTTATTATTTCATATAGATTCAATTTAATCCTCTATTATGATATTAAAAAAAAAGAATCAATAATTAATGCTATGCTCTCTATAATTAAGATCGATTTTTCTTTAATCCAAAATACATTAAAGAATAAATCTGATTATTGTATACATTTTATAAAATTGCTAAAAGGATATAAACTACCAATTTTGGGAAGCTTTAAAGATATTTTAAATAGAATTCAAGCTGGGTTTAAACCCGAAAATGAATTATTGAATCTAATAACTCCTTCAGAAGATTTCAATCAATATGTTAAAAATTTATTAATTAAAAATTTTAACACTATTCATAACTTAAAAAATAATGAAAATAGTGCATTAGAAAGGAGATTTAAAATCTATTTAAGAGAAGTTCAGTCAAAAATTAGCATAATCTTTTTTATTGGTATCTTTTTCCCTATAGGATTATGTTTTCTAATTTTATTTCAGGTTATTAATGTAGTCTTTTTAATTTTTTTAATTCCATTTTTTCTATATTTTTTGAATCTTTTATTTCGGAAATTCATAAGGAAAAATTCTTTTATGATCGGAATTTTAAGTGGATATTCAAAACTAGAAAAGAAAAGGTTTAATGAATTTTTTATGTTTTTAAAAAATTTTGCAATCAATTTAAAAAATAACATATCTCCCGAAAAAGCTTTCCTCAAATCATATACACAAAATAAAAATCTGTTTGTATTACTAGAACAACCATTAAAAAATCAAATATCTCAGCTTTTAAATTTTACTTGTTCTTTTAAGGAGATGATACAATTTTTAAAACTTGAATTAAAATCTCTACGTTATAATCTAATTTTAGATGCGATAGAAAAGTTTGTAAAAGAAAATGCTTCTTATTCTTCTGAAAAAATCATTGATATCTTAAACATAATTCAAAAACATCAAAGCTTAGAAAAGGAGCTGGCTATAATTATTAAGGGAGAGAAATTTAAAATATTATTTTTCTTAATTCTTTTACCAATATTAATTGGGGCTATCTCTGGCATGTTTCCGTTCTTTATATTAATAACAAGTAATATTAATTCGAATAATCCTATATTTTTTGACGATTTAACCAATCTAATTAATATTTCTCATATAGTTGTTACATTTATAATATTCATATTAAGTATTTCAATAACATCTAATTGCTTTCTAAAAATTATTAATTATACAAATAAATTTCTAATTATATTAATTACTAACCTTATCTTTTTACTCTCATTTACCCTTTCATTTTTAAATACTTTAAGTTTTATTTAAGTTTATCCCACTATGAAAATATAGAAAGAGAAATCAATTCAATAAATAAAAATATCCCTATAAAAAAATTTATTAGGTTAGAGTAATGAATGATGAATTTAAAAAAGATTATCCCCTCTAAATTGTAAATATATACTAATATTTCTAATTTTTCAAATATCAAATAAAAAGGAATTAATAGAAATAGAAAAATTAAAATAGAAATAAAAGTTGTAATCATATTTACAGAAATTACGGAATATGTAAAGATTAATATAAAAATGCTAATAAATATTAAAATCTCTAATAATATCATATTTAACTCTAACATGTCTTAATCTAGATCATATTTGAATTATTTAAAGACCTCATATTATTATTTCATATAATTTCATTATTATTAATAAAATATAGACTTCTCTAAACATTAGAACTGTTAGAAAATATTATATAAGAAAAAACGCTGATTATAATTATGAAGAATTTAAAATTAAAAGGACTTAAATTTAATAAAGGTAAATACTATCTCTATAATGATCGATTTGTCTTTTTTCCTCCTCAAATAATAGATATATTATCATCAATATATGGGGAGGGTGTGAAGTCTTTATTAGTTTGGCTTGGTAAGAAAGCAGGTTGGGTATTAATACAAAATTGGGATGAAAATTTAAAACCAAAAACATTAGATGATTTAATAAATCAAAGTTGTAACATATTAAGTAATCAAGGATGGGGTAGATTTGTTCCAAAACAAATTAATGAAGATTTAATTGTTATCAATCTATTTCATAATATCTCGTCAGATTTAGAAAACAAATCAAAATATTTTTGTTATTTTTTGAATGGATTATTAACAGGAATTGGAGAATTCTCGCTTTATAAAGTTAATATTTCAGAAACTCAATGCAGTTTAGAAAATTTAAATTTGGATTTTTGTGAATTCAGAATAGAAAGAATAAAATAATTGAAAATTTTCACCAAGGGTCCCATTCTTCGGGATTCAATTCCTCTTTTTCATTATTTTTCTGATTGCTTTCAATAGAGTTGGAACTACTCCGATATAAACTTTCATCTAAATTTGGAATTTCTTGAATATTATCAATTTCATCTTCAATTAAATTTAAGTCTTCCGTTATTATAAGAGACTCTTCTCCAATGACGACATCTTTAAAAGCAGAAATTAAAGAAAGGAAATTAAAGAATTCTTCTTTATTCATCTCAACTTTTACAGAATTATCCCTATTTTCTAGACTTAGTTTAATAATTCGGATTTCACCACTAATTTCAACAGAAGTTATTTCAATATTTTCATTTTTATTCTTAAGTTGTATTTTCCATGAAGTTTCTCTAGTTTTTTCAATCTCCATCTTATATTGCTCACACTAAAAAAATAATTAATTTTCATTAATCTAATAAAAATTCTTAAATTTAAAATTAATTCGATCTTATTTCATTTGAAAGCAATATTTAATAAATAACAAGAAAAATATGCAATAATAATTAGTATAATAAGGGGAGGACGAAATTGGATTAATATTTGTATTGATTCCTTTCTGTAATTAAAAACTAAAAAGTAAGATTTAATTTGATATTTTTCTTCGCTATAATCTTTTAATTTTAATATACTAAAGAAATTACAAAAGAATTTAATGTATAAGTTATAAAAAAATGAAGATTTTAAATTTGAATTAAATAGAATAATAAATGAGCAATTATTCTTGAAAGTGCTATTTAAAATATAATTTATAATAAAAGGCGAAATAAAAAATAGCGAAAATAATAAAAAGAAATTGGTAGTAAAATGAAGATTTAAATATTTTAGTGGGTGAACCAGAAAGATTAAAACTATTAATTTTGCATCGCTTCCTCCAATTATTTTCAAATTAAATAGTATGAATAAAAGTAGAAATATAAGAATAAAAAAAAAAATTTAATAAAGACTAGAATAAAAAAAACGTTAATCCATACTATACTCTCAATTACATTTATAAGAAAACTAAGTCCAAAAATAATTTTAAATAATCTATTAGGTATTTTACGAAATCTCAAATCATAATATAAACAAGTACAAAATACTATGTTAATATAACAGAAATTTATTAAAAATATTAGAAAAGACATTTATCTTAAAAAACTCCCTCCCAAATTTCTACAAAATTTCTAAAACTTCTCGCTTTCATGTTTTCCAATTTATATCTAAAAATTTTTATTCGCCCAAATTTTTTTTCTTGAATTAAATTAACCATTTTAAGATAATTCAAGTGTTTTACAACACAGGAATAATTTAATTTTGTTTTACTAATAATTAATGAAATTGTTAATTCTTCATTTAACGCAAGAGTTTTCAAAATTTTAACTCTAGCTCGTGACGTAAACAAATCTTCAATCATATTTTTCTTTTCAATTTTATTAACATTCATATTCTAACTCCTTTCGAATTTAATGTTTCTATTATTTTCTTTTCTAAATTAGATAAACTTAAATCAGGAATTTCAATAATTGTTCGTCTTCCTATGATTCCCTTGCTCATGATTTGGAGCTTAACAATACTTTCTCTTTTAAATTCTTGGAGATAATTCCAAATTTGAGAATGAGATCTAGGATTTAATCTTATATTTTCACATATAATGTAATAATTTCTTAAGGCTTTTGTAAATGAAATTTTACTAGTATCACTCTTAAATAACGCTTTAATAATAGCAAGTAAAAAGATTAATTTTTGAGATGTCATATATTCCAAAATATCTAAAGCAGAAAATGGTAGTAAATCTTGATTCGCAAGTCTAATACATTCAATAGATATATATTTTAAACTTTTACTTTCAGCAATTTTACAAGCTCTCCATAAAATATTTAATCCATATCTAATATCACCAGAATCAAATGTTATATCTGAAATCATTTCTATAATTTTGTCAGATAATACATTTTTTTTAAGACTTATATCTGTGCGATACTTCAAGATATCAAAAATTTGGTCTCTAGAATATTTGTTAAATTGAATAATATTTCTTTGCAATGTACTCAATGTACTATTATCTAAATTATTTAGACATGAAAGATCTCTTACAATTCCAATAATAGATATTCTTTGATCACCATTTATGGAATCATCATTAATCCGAGTTAGTAAATAAATCAAATCTTCTCGTTTATTTATTAAATAACTTAATTCGTCCAAGACGATTAAAATATGTAAGTTCTGATTATTAAGAAGATCAATAAGAATATCTAATAAATCTTGTAACGAATATCCTCTTTTCGGAAACTGTTTATTTAATAGTTGTATAATATTCATTAAAACTTTATAACTAGTCCTTTCTTTTCTACAATTAATATGGACATATTTTATATTTATATTTCTTTTTTCTGAAGCGTGTTCTAATAATTCTCCAAATAATTTTACAGTTACAGTTTTTCCTATTCCTGTTTTTCCAGTAATTAATATTTTTCTTGAGATAGAATTCGGATTGGTGATTAATCCTAAAAAAAGTTGAGACAATAAGGAAAGTTCTTTATCGCGATGTGGTAATTTATTAGGAACAAAGTTTATATCGAGTTTGCTTTCATTCTTGAAAATTGACTGTCTTTTTAATAGGTCTTCAAAATATTCCATAATTATTTTATTATTTAAAGGGATTTTATGATGATTTAAGAAAACAATAGCTTATAATAAAGTACAGAGTATCAATTTTTTATTATAAAATTTCGAGTACTATTTAAAAATATAATCAATTTCTTAATGCTAAATATTATTAATTCTTTTAATTTATGAATGCAATAATCTCCTCTCATAAGATTTTTAAAGATTTACTTAGTAATTATTAATCATTTGAAAATAATTTGCATTAGCTTATTTTATTGAATAATCTTATAACTTTTCATACTAAATTTAATATTTTATAACCAAATCGGATAATAATTTTTCATTTTTATTTCTATTATTATTTATAGCTACAGAGAGAAATATTAATACTATAATCAATATCGATATGAAAAAGAAGAAATTTACTTGAAATGATTTTTTTATATTTATAATTGCATCTTGATTCAAAATAAGGCTAAATAATAAAGTTTTATTTCCAATATAAGATGTTTCATTAAGAATTATTTTAATAGTTAATTCCTCGATTTTTGGATTAAAATTAAAATATTTTTGAGGAATTATGACCGATAAATTCCCAAAATTGTCTGTTTTATATTCATGAACAAAAATTAAGGAACTGATATGAAATATCTTTATCATAATGAAATAATCTGCAAGAAATGTTTTGTTTTGATTAAAATAATAATAATAATGTAATTTTATTTCCAAATCTTCATTTTCTTTTAATATTTTAGTAAAGAGAATAACATCGACATAAATAGGATTTTTCTCGACAAAAATCCCGTAAGTAAACCTTGAATTATTATATATTCTATTATTTTTAAGTGAAAAAATTATAAAATTTTGTCCTATATTTAAATGTAAGAGAGAAGAAATATTTAAAACAATAATTCCTGAACCATTTATACTAAAATTGATCTGATATATTATTAAATTATTAAATGTTGTTAGAACTTCTATTGTTTGGTTAATTAAATTAATATTATTTCCTGATGATTCATCATAAAATTTTGCTTGAACTTGCAAGCTTTCCCCATATTCTATATGATCTCTATATCCAGTTAATTGACATAAGGGTATTCTCTTACTTATTTTAATTTTTATTGTATCTAAAAAAGTACAAATTGTATTAGTTGTATCAATTTGAAAGTAAAAACTGAAAAATTTTATAAAGAAGAAGGAAGAATTATTAGTAAAATCATCTATTAAATCTTCAAATTCTAAGGTCCAGTTTTTTACAAAAAGACCCATTTCATTATATTCCGAAGAATTCCAGATACAATTGTCAAATTCATCTAATAACTGAACTTGAACATACACAATTTCATTATTAATATTATAATCTAATTGCCAAGACGCATTTATTTTAATTGCTTCATCAATAAAATATTCAATTTTATCACTATTTAGGAAATTTAAATTACAGTAAAAAGCATCTGCAGAATGGATTACACTTAAAAGATCCATTAAGATTAGTAATGGGAATATAAGAAGATATTTTTTTTTCACGCCATATATCTCTAATTCAATGTATAAAAACCTCGATAATTCCAAAAAAATTTATTTTACCAAATATTTAATTTCAAAATAAGAAATTAATAAAATTTGTAATAGAAATGGGAAAAGTAAGAACTATTTTAATTAAAAATGTCTCAAAAGAATTAATAAATAGATACCCAAATGTGTTTACAACCGATTTTGAGAAAAATAAAAAATTATTGGATAAATATCTTGAAGTAGATTCAAAACATTTGAGAAATAGAATCTCAGGATATATTGTAAACTTATTAAAAATTAAGGAAAAAGAATAGATTATTAAAAGGAATACTTATTTGTTTTGTAATAAAAATAATTTAATTTCGGAAAAAAAGGGATAAAAATTAACGAAAATATAAAAAAGATGGCAGATCTCCTTAGATCTGGAAGTACAATGTTAAATTTAGCTTGTCCTGTTTGTAATAATCCAATATTTCGAAATAAAGATAGAAATACATTCTGTCCGACTTGTAATAGAGAAGTTATAATTGCAGACAATTCTCATCCTCAATATAATAAAAGCAAAAATGTAAAAATAAAGTATAATAAAGAACAAACGATTAAAGATTTAAAAAATCAAAGTGAAGTATTATCTTTATTAAAAGATGTTTTATTAGATAAAATTCAATTTATTACTCAAAAATTAAAAAACGAAACTCAAATTTCACTTATTAAAACCTACATAAATATCTTGACAAATTGTTTTGATATTCTTAATAAACTTTCTTTAGAGAAAAAAACAATATAATTTTACTAGATTTCATTTTAATCCTTAATTCACTTAAATTAAGTTTTAAATAATTTTTAATATAAGCAAATCAATGCTTCTGCCGGGATTTGAACCCGGGTCTCGAGGGTGAGAGCCTCGAATGCTTAATCCTAACCATATTTTATAGAAAAAAGGTTAGATTGACCGAACTACACTACAGAAGCAGAAAATAATGATTTAGTTAATCAATTATTCTGATAATAATAATAAATTCATTTCATTTAAAAAATTTAATGTGTTCTAAATCCATTAAAACATGATATAAACATTTTCTCATATTCTTAATTTTTTCACTATTTCATAAAAATAGGTTTTAAAAGATTTACATAATGATCTCTGATAGAATATTCAGCAATATTTGTTGCTTCAGAGATAATTTTCTGCGTTAAAACTGCTTTTTGATTATTTTGCTTAGCTATTAATTTATCTGCCAAATAAATAATCGCTCCAGTTAAAATAAATGGATTCCTCCCGCCCCTATGCCATAGGGGTAACTTTTTTAAAACTTCATGACATTGTATTATCAATTTATTTTGGAATTGATTTTTGGACCATAATATTCCTTTTTTTACTAATCTTTCTTCTAGATTCCTTTGATTCATAATTTCATCTACTAATCTAATAAGGTAATCTTCACTTTTATGAGGTGTAGATTCATTACTTAAATGGTGTTTATACTTTATTCCATCTCTTAAAATCAACCTTGGATTTACACGGTGTCCAAAATTTTGAAATGCGTTCGAAATCTCATTAATTGTAATAGGTGCATTATGAAATTCTTTCCTTGCTGCATAAAAAATACAGAAAGCTATTAGGGAAATGTTATTAATGACTTTTTTTTCATTTTTAATTACCTTTTTATAATAATAAGCAGCATCATTACGAATATTTTTATTAAGGTTGAGATATAATGAAATTTTATTTAAAATGTTAAAAACCCTATATTCTGTCTCGTGGTTTTTAATTCTTAGAAATTGAGCATAATTTTTTTTTAATCTCCTAAATAATTTTTGTTCATTTGGGGGAAGAAGTCTTCCATTTTTATCTTTTAAATATTTAGATTTTTCATAATCAATAAACGAACCTAAGCCTCCAATGAAATCAGTTCTATCTCCTAGAGCAACATATTGTTTGCTCGAGCTATTCATATTTTTTACATGATTAAACATAAAGGCAGTTTCTCTATAAAATTTTGTAATTACCAATCCACATTTATTACAGATTTTTTCAAAGCTATTAAGTACTGTATTTCCTCCACATTCAGGACATTTTTTAGGATCTTCTATTATATCGTCAGTTCTGTTCATTTTTAAAAAATTTCATTTAAATTTTGAATTTTAAATTTCTCTCTCCAAATATTTTAATTTTGTAGAATAATGATATTGGAAACAGAATCTCCATTTTTATAGAATAGAAAAACATACCATTGGGAAAGTGAGAGAGAGAGGATAAAAAGTAAAAAAAATATGAATTTAAAATATTCATTTTAGAAATATAATAATCTCACATATGAAATTTGGATAAGAATTAGTTATTATGAAAACAAATCGCGTTTCTATTAGTAGAGAAAAAATAAAAGAAATTCCCTTTAGTAATGTTGAAATATTAGAAAATCTCATTAATAAATTAAATAAAATATTAAAAGGAAAAAGAGAAATCATGTACTCTGATATTATTAATTTAATAATTAGAGAAGATTATTTTGGAGAAGGTTATAAACAACTTATTTTATGGTGTAATTATAAAATTCGATTAGGAGAGACTTTTGTAGAATTAAAATAAATATTTAATTGTTTTAACAAAAATGATTTTTAATTTTAGAAATAATCGTTTAAACAATAAGTTAAAATATCTAAAAGGTATTATAAATACTAAATTATAATAATAAGTATTAATATATTTTAATAAAAATTAATACAATATTTTATCAGTAGCAAATTCTTTACGAGTTTTATTTAAATGAGTAGTTATTTTTACTTCAAAATTCAATTTTCAAGGTAATTTTTTCAATGGTTCGATTTACAGCAGATCATAAGGTATATATAAAAATCCTGTATTGGGGTATGGCGGGATCGGGAAAAACAACTATAGTAGACACCCTATATAGATATACTAAAGAAAATGAAAAAGATATTGAACCAACAGGGAATTTAACAAAAATCTCAATGGCTAGCGGATCAACACTCTATTTTGATAGGGGGATCTTTCAATCTACAAAACAAAAGAGTAGAGGAAAAGTTTTTTACCATGTTTATACTGTTGCGGGTCAGAGAAGATTTTCTCCTTTAAGAAAAAAAATTTTCAAGGGCACTGACGGAGTTATATTTACTGTTGATTCACAAACTCAATTTTTTGAAGATAACATAGAATCTTTAAAAGAATTGAAGAATGTAACTAGAGGTAAATTAATCAGAGAAATTCCCCTTATTATCATGCTCAACAAACAAGATCTTTCGGAAGTAATAGGAGAGGAAGATTTTAAACAAGTTTTAAAAGATGAAAAACTTTGGTATGAGCCTGGTCATAAATTATATATTTGGAATCCTATAGTTTATAAATCTTGTGCTTTATATGAACAAAGGAAAAATATTTATCGTAGTTTTTCGGAGTGCGCTAGAAGAACAGGATTATATCAAATATATGGTGATGGAGAAGCCCCAATTGGGGATAATTTCAAAGATTTTCGCGACTTTTAAATTTTTTATGTTTTTTCAATTATTCCTCTAAAATTATAAATGATTTTGGCTTTTTCTTAATTAATTCTTAAACCAAATTTTTACATATAAATATATAAGGAGTTCATTAGGGTTGTAAATGTTCGATGAGAAAAACTAAACAATTATGATCTACTCTGAGTAGGGATGATAAGTTATAGTTACTTTGAGGATTACAAAAACCTAAACTCCGTTTTATAATTTTTTGAAATTTAAATAAAGTATAAAAATCTCTATTCATTTTTTTGATTAAATTTGAAATGTATAACGTGAATGAACAATGGGCTTATATGACAATATAAAAAATAATTTACCAAAGCAGTTTTCAATTTTTCAACTAATGGGCATTTTAAGAATCGATGCTTTAGAAGTTAGAAAAGTTAGAAATTTACTCAAACAATTTTATTTACAGGGATATATAAAAAGAATTTCAAAAAATATGTATGTGAAAGTTGAGAAGAATCATAAAAATAAAAACTAGTTACTTAAACTAATGCTTAATTGTGGAAATAAAAATTTAATTAATTGATTAAATGAACTTAATACACCCTCTCCTTTTGTAGCTATTGTTCTTTCTAAAGATATGAGTCTAAATCTGTTAAATTCTATATAAGATAAAAATTCTTTTTTCTCTAGAGGTTCTAATTCAAACAGATCACTCTTATTAAATGAAATTACAATTGGTATATTATAAAATTCTTGTCCAAATAACGTTTTTAATTCATTCCAAGATCTAATGTTATGTTGTAAACATTCGATTTGTGAATCAACAACGAAAATAATCCCATCTACTCCGTTTAATGTTGCTGGTCGAGTGCTTGCATAAAAGTCTTGACCTGTTGCTGAATAAATTAAAAACTTTACTCCCCATACGGTTCCTTTGAATTCTAAAACGCCGAAATCAAAAAATAAGGTACGTCCTACTGAACTGTCGATGGACTTTACTTTGTTTTCTTTTTGAAAATTAGAGAACAGAGCTTTTATAGAAGTCGTTTTTCCAGACATTGCGGGTCCATAATATACTATTTTAATTTGTAAAGTCTTGGTTTCATAATTAAAAATCATAATTTTTCTAACCCCAAAGTGAAACTAATTTATCACCAATAAATGCTTTTTTGCCATCTTCTATTAAGTCTGAATAATTTTCACCCCATTCTTTCATTATAAAAGAAATTATTCTTTCTATTGATGCTTCTTCATAATCTATTGTTTCTAAGAGTGTTTTACTTCCAATATTTGTTTGAATTTCTAAATTATTTAATAATTGTAATCTGGAGAAAATAAAAAAGGCTCTTTTTGAACCAGAATAGAAATTTTGAATTTCTCTTTTGAATATATTTTTCTTTAATTCACTTTTTTCTTGTTCAAAGTCTAATAATGTTTTTACTAAATCTTTATCAAGTTTATTGGTAGTTATTTTATCTGATAATACTCTCTTCATTTTAGCAATGGATTTTTCAGTATCTTGAGAAATCTTTTTGAAAATATTCTGTTCAAATGTTAGATCTATTGATTTTGAATTTATTCCTTCTAACTCTATATAAATATCTTTAGGAGTGATTGTAATATATAGAATCTCTTTTGTTTTTTTTCTTATCAAATTTTTGATATAAATTAATTGTTCTTTTTGTTCTGGGTTTTTTAATCCAATAAGCCATGAATCAATTTTATCAAATTGATTTAAGGCTTTAAAAGAAACATTACAAGGGCATCTAATATGAGCACGTTGATAATTATAGTCTATTTCTTCATTTGAAATAAGATTTTCATATTCAATTTTTGAGATAAAATCAGTATAAAAGATATAATCTTTACGAAAATGAACAAGTTCAGAAAGTTCGATTAAAATGTTATCAATATGTTCCGAATCATCTCCCAATATAACAATTGGAATTCTATCTAATAGACAATAAAGAATTATTGAATTATAATTTCGTTTTAATTTATCTAAAAAATCAAAGAAATTCATAATTTCACCCAATTATTTTATTACTAACTCACCCAGCATTCTTTTAATATCAAACATTCGATGGTCTTGAACTTCTGATGCTTCTTTAATAAGGTTGTTAATTTTTTTCGAAAATTGCGGAAGTATTAATCTTATTAATCCTAATTTTTGTCTAAATTTTCCAATTACTGTACTAAAAATAGCCTTTCCTATGCCATCAATAAATTGAAAGGAATCTTTGCAATCAAGTAAAATTCTTTCAGCTTGCATTTTTTTTAATAACCAAGCACATCTATTGGCTGTTTGGAAAAGCGAATAACTCATTGCTGAGATTTTATCTAATTTCTCAGAATCTATTTCGACTTTTTTTAAAAATTGAGATGCTATAAAACCTCCCTCAATCGTAATGAATGCATATTGTAAATCAGGAATAGTTAAAGAAATATTACTTAAAACCTTACTTAATTCTGATGATATTGTCTCAGAAAAACTAATAGAAAATGAGGACAAATGAAAATTAAAATTTTCTGTTTCTTTAATATTAAAACCTTCAATAATTCTTTGAATTTTTTGATTATTAAACTGAACTAGAGGGGGTTTAAAACATTCTCCTGACGTTATAAGAGTTGTTTTAATTTTTTTTAAACATTCACTCGTTTGTAAAAAAATACCTCCTAAATTGATGTTTGGTTGAGCAGTAATTGCGATAAAATATTCATGATTATAATCTAAAATCCCCTGAGTTTGTAATATTTTATTTAAAGATTCATGTACTGGACTGTTCAATGGAGCGATTAAAATCTTTGCCTTTTTACCCTCTATTAAAATATACTTTAAATCTTTTGGGTGTAAATGTATCCCCACATTGAATATTGCACTTGTTGCAGAGCTTACATTGAAAATTTCATCTTTAGAAAACCATACTCCCGTAGCTTGAATAGGATTACCATCTCGCTGAGTTAGAACAGCATTCTCTACACCTTTAAGTTGCTTTATTTGGTCCAAATGTATTCCAATTTTATCTTTTAGATGCATTTTAAACATTATATTCTGTTCTTGAAATGATACCTTTTTATTTTAAAAGAGATTTTTAAAGTACGATAATTTATTAACTAAAACTTAAAATAAAGCAGAAAAACACAAAAATTTAAAATACTTTGTTCCTTTTTTATATATTAGCAAATCGTATCTTTACCGGCGTAAACTTTGATTACGGTAAATATCCGTTAAATGAAGAGTTAAGTCAAAGATGCGATATAAAAAATGTAGTTATATAAGAAATAATTATAACTGAAGAAAGTGTGATTAAGAAACCCTAAGTGTGATGAGATTGTATCTCAAAAAATTCATTTAAGTTCTTGTAACAAGCTTCAAAAGAATTAATTCCGGTTGATCCTGCCGGACCCGACTGCTATTTGGGTGAGAATAAGCCATGCAAGTTGAATGGGATACCTAAACTTCCCATAGCAAACTGCTCAGTAACACATGATCAACTTACCCTATAGAGAAAAACAACCTCGGGAAACTGAGGATAATGTTTCATAGTTGAAAAGGCTTGGAAAAGTTTTTCAATAAAAGGGATAAGGAAAATGGTTCTTATTTGCTATAGGATAGGATCGTGGACGATTATGGTTGTTGGTGAGGTAATGGCTCACCAAGCCGATAATCGATAGGGGCC
>JBHLOG010000092.1:0-13468 GCA_048940765.1 Promethearchaeota archaeon
ATCTTCAAAAAACCTATTATTAGAAATCTTGAATCAGAATATTACAAAAAAGTTCTTTCCTTCATTTCAAACAAACATTCTAAATTTGATAAATTTATTTTAAAATATATTAATAAGATGTTGCAAGAATTCCAAGATTTTAGAACTAAAAATATCTTATCATTAGAAGAACAAAGAAATCAGTTTAGTTTAGATTTTAAACCTAATCTTCAAAGACTTTTTGACTTAAGCTTTAATTTGGATAAAGATACTTTGCAATATCCTCTTTTCATAGATATTAAAGTAGAAAATAAAAAATTAAAAGTAAATCAATCTGAAACAATTAAAGTTATAATTGAAAATCCTAATTCATTAGATATTAAAGATATTAAGATTTACTTCTTTATGCCAAAACCAATTCAATCAAGAATGAAATATACCGTCGTAAAAAGATTAAAAGCAAATAAAAGTAGAGTAATTAAAACAAAGGTTACTCCAATCAAAACAGGTAGATTCTTATATATGGTGATGGTTGAATATCAACATATAAATAAAACATTTTGGATGCCTTCAATAAAATTTGAATTGGAAGTTGAGCAAGATGAAGAAATTTTATCATATCAATATTTCCCAATACGGAATTATGGTATTTATTTTAATGAATTTGATATTTCAAGGATTTATAATAATATCCGTGTTATCGTATGATCTAAAATTTGTTTTCAGATTTAGTATTATTAAAAAGTAAAATTTTTTCTAATCTAGTTTATTTTTGTAATTTAATAATGAATGAAAAACGAATCCTTGATTCTGATAAAAATCAGGAATCTACTAAATTAAAAGAAAAATCTATATTAAATGAAATTGAATGGTCTTTTTGTCCAGTTTGTGGAAATAAAATTCCTAAAATTCAAAAATTACAATTTTGTGTAAAATGTGGAACTGATCTTAAGTACCTTAAGCAACATAAAAAATTCTTACCAAAAAAAGAAATAAATCCTTATGTTCAAGCATCACAATATCCCCGTCCTCTAGCACCAATAATTTTTTATGGACCTGAAAAAATTTCCGACGAAGATATATTTAATACAAAAGATAAACAATTATGGGGGAGTTTGACTTCTATAGGGGTACCTTTGGGCTCATTTCTTCTTATGAATTTTGTAGTATTTGGATTATTTGTACTTATTGCCTCTATTTCTTTTGATATAGATATCCTTTATGACTTAATTTCAAATTCTTATTTTATTATACTAAGTACTTTATTCGAACTGATATTTATGATAATTCCTCTATTTTATGTAGGTAAGTATCTCCAAAATCCAACTATAAAAAATAGATTGACACTATTAGGATTTACACTAAAACCATTTGATAAAAAACAAAAATTTAAAGAAATTCTAATCGGGTTAGGATTTGCAGTAATTGGATATTATTTAGTATTTTTTTTATCAATAATAATTGAATTTTTATTAGAATTTATTTTGGGAATTGAAATAATCTCTGAGATGGATAGTGCCGAGAGTTATTTAATACCCTCTGACATTTTAGGCTTAATACTTTTCTCCATAGTAATGATTCTTGTTGTAGGTACTTCTGAAGAGATCTTATTTAGAGGTTTTATGCAAAAAGGATTGGTGAGGAACCTAGGAAATAGATGGGGATTAATTATAACTGCCTTCATTTTTTCTATTATTCACTTATTAGGGCTTTTTCTTATGTGGGAATCGCCCATGACTCTGTTAATCTCTTTTCTTTTATTATTCATTCCATTTTTCTCAATTTCTTTACTACTTGGTTTTCTTTATCAATGGCGCGGAGAAAATTTAATAGCTGTTATAATAACCCATGGTGTCTATAATACTATAACAATACTTGTACCTTTCATTTTTAGTTAAATTTTTCATATTTAAATAATATTTTATTTAAAAGCAATCTACATGAACATATTACAAATTTTTCGATCATTGGCTAAAACCAAGAGTGAAATTATAGGAATTGGTTTTGGAGAATCAGAATTTCATAACAAAAAGATATTGGAAGCTTGCATAAGTCATTTAAAGGAATTTAACTCCAAAATCTTAATTTTTGGAAAAAAACAGTACGTAGATAGTATTCAATTAAAAGATATTGCCGGTTTTGATATTAATTTCATAAAATCTAACGATCCAGAATTAAATATTTTTGAATTCCTGAATGAAAATAAAGTAGGAGCAATAGTTAGGGGTTCACTAAGCTCACGTAAATTCTTAGAGAATTTTAAAAGAATTTTAAAAATAGATGAAACTTATAGATTAGCTTTATTAGAAACTTACAATGGACATCAATTCTTTTATGGTCCAGTAGGTATTGATGAATGCAATAATTTAGAGACAAAACTTAGATTTTTAAAATATTCTATAAATGAATTCAAAACTCTTGGAATTATTCCTAAAATTAGTATTTTAAGTGGGGGCAGGAAAAGTGATATAGGACGAGATAGTAGAGTTGATGAATCCATCAAAATAGCAGATAAAATTGTGGAGGATATAAAAGAAAAATTTCAAAATTTAGAAATTTCACATGATGAAATATTAATTGAAAATGCCATCAATAATAAATCAAATCTAATTCTTGCTCCTGATGGAATTTCTGGTAATTTAATCTATCGTACACTAGTTCATTTAGGTGGAGGAAAAGCATATGGAGCAATTTATATGGGTTTAAAAGATATTATAATTGATACCTCAAGAGTAGGTAAGGTTTCAGAAATTCAAGGTGCTTTATTATTAGCTCTTGCACTCACGAAATAATTTTGCATTATCTTTTACAATCTAATGAATATTCTCAAATTCCTTAATTATCATAGAAAAATCTTTTTCTTCATCTGAAGCATTTAAGTATGCTAAATTTTCTTTTAACTCTCGAACATTTTTTACTCCAGGTATAGTTGTTGAAACCCCAGCTTGAGAAAGAATATAACTTAAGCATTTAATTGGTGAAATGTCCCGGGACATTTTTTTCTTTAAATTGATACCACCAGAATGATATTTTGCTATACTTACGGTTCTATTTCGTTGTAATAAGTTTCCCCTTGCAAAAGGTTTTATAGCTACAAGACCCACACGCTCTTTCATACATGTTTCCAAGAAGCTGTTCCTTCCAGGTAGGTAATGATTTACCAAATTTATTTGGTACATTATTATATCAAAATGACCACTCTTAACAGCTTTTTGAGCTATGGAAAGATTATGAGTGCTAATCCCTAAAAATTTTGCCCTTCCTTCTTCTTGAAGCTTTTTTGCTAGATCTAATAAGCCTCCTGAACCAATGATCGAATTATATTCTTTTTCTTTAACGAATTGTAGATTAACAATATCAATATAATCTCTCCCAAATTTAGAAAGGGTTTTCAAAAAAGTTTTTTCGCACATTTCAATATTTCGGCTTCTACTAACTTTTTCATCATGTTCTACTGAGCCTAAATGACAAGTTAATATTACATCACCCTCAAAATTTTTTAAAGCAGCGCTAATTTTATCTATATAATGTGATACATTAAAAACAATGTCTAAATAATTAATTCCGTTTTTTATAGCTTCTTTTATTACTGAATTAACAGTATCTTTTGATTGTCCAAATAGAAACTCAGTTCCTAACCCAATTTCACTAACTTTTAAACCTGTGTTCCCTAATTCTCTGAACTTCATATCATATCTAAGAGATTGATCATTTATAGATCAAATTATAATGTTGAATTATAATATAACATATATATTTAAAAACGGAAATAGTCTAATACCTTTTTATTATAAGCATGAATTATGGAGAAAAAACATGATTACTGTAAAAATAATGTAATAATTATTTCTATAAAAATTAGGAAAAAAAATTTATATTTAACTTAGAGCTCCAATAAGCATAGCAATGATTACAACTATTCCACCAATCCAAGTTCCAAAGATTATTAAAAGTATTCCTAGTATTCCTAGAATCGTAGGAGTATAATATATTGGCTTGATTCCTAATAAAATAACAAAAATTGCCAAAATAACAGCAGCGATCTCAATATAAATTCCGAAACTCCAAATTTCAAAGAAATCTATCAAATGTAATATTGATTCTATAAGGGCAACAATCCCACCAATTATTGCCATAACACACATAAATTTATCTGATGCTTGCAACTTGCTCCATACCATTTTTACCACATATTCTTTTTTATAGATTTTTTATCAAAAAATAGATAGAAAAATTTATAAATTTTAACAAAAAAAATAAGTTTTCATTAATAAGTAATGAAAAAGGTATATATTATTCTCTTAAAAAGAAATTAAGAGTATTTTTCAATTTTATAGTTTTGTAATGAACAAATGTATTTTTCAAGATTTAATATTAATATTCTCTGCTCTACTTCTCGGAGATACGGCACATCCAAGCAATTAAATAAATTTTTCAATCTACTAATCACATCGAATAGCTCTACGATAGTATTCCAATCAATCGTCCATTCATAATCCTGTAATTCCTCCATTTGTATAATTTTTAACAACCTCCCTTATCTGCTTTTAATAATTTTTGAGTAATTTATAATAATTCATAGTAAAAAACATTCAGATACTCAAAGAAAAGTAATTTATGTTACAAAAGAAGTATTAAGAAAAATTTAAATGGGAGAGGGGGGATTTGAACCCCCGACCACTTGGCCCCCAGCCAAGTCTTAAGCTGTAAGATTTAGTACCTTACGGTATCATACCAATCTAGACTACCCTCCCGTATTAAAAAGGGCTCTTCGTTATATAAAGAATAGTGAAAACTGGTAATTAAATCTTTTTTGCACTTATTCTTAAATTTTATACCAATAATTTTTAAATTACTTAAAGAGTTTTAATTCTTATTATTCTCATTATAAAATGTATGTATTTTAGATTTTATGAGATCAAGAAAACCGTTTTTAATTTTTTGGCCACAGTATTTTGATGCAAAAAGAAGTCGAAGTAATGGTAGACGGATTCCTCGAAAATTTGCTATAGAAAGAATTAATTTGGAAGAGATTGCGAAAGCAGCGCGAAATTTAGGTTATAATGTTGAAATTGAGAGAAATTATAAATATTCAAGAACATGGTGGGATGATCCCGGAAGAGTTTTAATTGATACAAAAGGCAAGAAAAAGGATAAAGTACTCCTTGAAATTGCTAAAGAAATTAGAAAATTACAAACAAATCCTTAAGTTTTTCAATTATGCATGAATTTGCTTTTGCCTATAATATTTTTAAGGTAGCTGAAGCCACAGCAATAAAATATAATGCTAAGAAAATAACTGAAGTTCTATTAGAGATTGGTGAGTTAACTCTTATTGTTCCTGAGCTGCTCAAACGTTCTTTTGAAATGGCAACTAAAGGTTCAATAGCAGAGGGTGCGACTTTAACGATTAAAATGACTCCTGGTAAGATAAAATGTCGAGAATGTAATAAAATTTCAGAAGTGTCTTTAACTCAAGAAGCGCAATTAACAGGACTTCAATTATTCGCATGTTCTAGTTGTGGAAGCAATAATACTGAAATAGTTGAAGGTAAAAAAGCGAATGTTAAAAATATTAAGATCCAAGAATGAATACTATCTTTTTAATTAAAAATAAGGATGCTTTGAAATATTTAAAAATAATTTTTTCTACTTTTCTAAACAGGATATAATAGTTTTAGTACATACTATTTTACTAATATAGCATTGAGTTGTCCGTGTTGACCGGGACGACTTGTTATTCTAGCATTACCTAATTCGGTCTCTACAACAGCCCCTTTCGTAAGTATATGCCTACGATTCAAATCTTTTGAAGCATCGTTACTTTTAAAACCTAATATTCGAACTTTTGAAGTCTTATTAGTATTAGGATCAGTCACATTAATAAATTGATCCGAAAATAACCTAAGTTTAAAATTTCCACCCATAGTACGCTGTTTTTTAACACGATATGGGGCTACTTCAGTATCTATAGTCGGGCGTTCGAGCTCTCTTTTCCTTTTTTTCCTGAAATATTTATATTTTTTTCCGGTATACTTTCTTTTTGATCTAGCTTGAGATCGTGCCATTTTCGTTAACTTTAATCTAATTTAATACTTAATATAAAGAAATATTTCTTTAAAATTTTTTTAAAATTCCTTTTAATTATGATTTATTAAAGTAAAATAAATATACACATAATTTTTATTTAACATATAACATTAATTTAGCTATAATTTATTAATCATTCTACTTTTTAGCAAAATGATGGAAAATAATAGTAATATCCGACAATTGGATCAAGAAGAAATCGAAAAAATACTTCAAACTGGAACGACAACAGTAGGAATATTAATAAAAGATGGAGTGGTGATGGGTACAGAAAGTCAGGCTACAGGAGGTTACTTTGTTGCCTCTAAACAAGCTCAAAAATTATTTGAAATAAATCAATATACAGCAGCCACCATTGCTGGTGGCGTAGCGGATTGCCAATATGTCGTAAATCAGCTATGTGCTTTATCAAGGTTAAAAGAGGTTGAAGAGGAAAAAGTACCAGAACCAAAATATATAGCTAGCATTTGTCGCAATATACTTTTTTCAGGAAGAACATATTTTTTAAGTATGATGTTAATCGGAGGTTATTCCTTGCAAGAAAGATCTGGAAAGCTTTACGGGATTGATCTTCTTGGTACTCTTTATGAAGAGAAAGAATATATTTCGTTTGGAAGTGGAAGTCCTTTTAGCCTTGGTGTACTGGAAGCTGATTGGAAACCAAATATGTCTAAAACTGATGGTATAAATCTTTTAAAAACAACTATAACTAGTTCTAAGGAGCGGGATGCGGGTTCTGGATATCAACTTCAATTATGTACTATTGATAAAGATGGATATAAACAAGTTCAATAAATGTTATATAAATTTATTATTGTTGTATCTTTGTAACGATTTGAAAAATCTCCCCTTCGAGATAAATAAAACCATTTAAATTATAATTTGAAGAATCCATTATTAACCATATTTGGTTTTTAATTCCGATTCTTAAGTTATACGAGGAGTTATATAATTTTTTATAGGCACTATCTAAGAACTTCATATTCCTGATATCAGACCCACTGGGCTGATTTCCTGAGGGATGTGAATGAAAAATGCTCAATACTCTTCTACTATATTTTTTCATTGACTTATCCATAATTTCATATAATTTAATAGTATTATCCATTAAGAAAGAAACTGGAGACTTTTCACTTGATTCAATACATTCAAATTTTTCACCAAAATAGTGATATTGAAAATCATTCTTATTGTTTAACAAAACTTCTTTAGGTTTAGGACCAAGAACTAATCCAAATGCTTCATTAGGGTGTGAATTTTTTACGCAGGTTTTCATTCTTTCAATAACTTTATTATTTATGAAATGAATAATATCATTTTCGTATTTCAAAGTTTAAAATCCCCTTTTTTTATAATAATGTTAATGAAGCATTTAGGGCAGCTAATCTTGCCTTTTCTGTAGTTTCACCTAATCCTATAATAATAACATCATTTTCTTTTAAATTAAGATGTTTACTATTTAAATGAGTTGAAATGTACATAAACACATCATCCTCAACTTTCACTTGTTCTTTTTCGTTCTGAGAAGTTATTTGAGATGGGAATATTAAATCTTTCCCGTCATACAATAAACAGGTTGCTCCAACACCTCCAATTTTGATCGCAGCATCTCTTTGATCAATTCCATTTGATATTTTATCAGCCACATCCCTCACGTAACTAAGATAGGAAAAATTTCCCTCTGGTTTAATAATAATCTCTTTCAATACTAATGGATCTCCCTTATCTATTAGCTGAATTTTCTGTTTAACTTTTTGTACAAAATCTAAACCAATTTTAGTAAGAATATGACCTTTTCTTATATTTTTATCCGTTAGAACAGTGATAAAATTTATATCTCTATTCAATTTTTTAATGAGAGATTTTGCTGTTCCAGAGCCGATTTCCAACTCTTTTTGAAGGCGATACCTCCCAATTCCATCCTCATTTTCCTCAAAGATATATAAAGCTAAAATTACATGAACCTTCTTGAATGAAGGTTTAATTGTGGGACTTTCGAATAAAGGATTTAACTCTTCAAATATGTTCTCTTTTTCCAACATTATTATATTTAAATCTAGTAAATTAATATAAGTTAAAAAAAATTATAAATCAGAGTATAATTTTATTAATTATCCGGGTCTCCAACTTTCAATTCGGATATCTATAAGTTGAAATCTATATAAAATATTATGTCAAAAGAAGAAAGAGAAAAATTTGCAGATAAGGCTCATAAGTTAGTTATATTTAAAGCTAAAGAGGATTATCAAAGTAAAGTAATAGAAAGATACTCCTTTGAAAAAATTGATCAAGAAGATAAAATCAAGCTTATTACTCAACTTCAACCATATGGCGCTCATTACAGATATTCCCTTATATTAACTAATCAGAGTTTTTCTCCAATTTCTGAAGTTAAAATAAAAATTGGATATTCAAATTTTTTAACATTATATCGAAGTTATCCTCCTACTCTATATATACCTGAACCAGTTGAAAATAAAAATTTATCTAAGATAATTATTGAATTTGATGAATTAAATGAAAAGAGTACAAGACAAATTAGCTTACATTTTAGCCCTTTATCATTAGGTTATAAAGGAGAAATAAGAACGATAGTCACTTATGTTAATAATAAAGATTTTGTTAGAGTTGTAAATTCTGAACCATCAGAACTTTTTCTAGATAAAATAACAATCAATCCGAAAATAATTCCAAGTTCATATATTAGAGAATTTACTCAAATCCCAGGAATGAAAAGAGCTATTAAAAGTATGGGTGTTGGAATAAGTGGAAAGGTTGATCCTGATCTATATTTCAACTTATTAGAACATATTTTTTTAAAGAATAATCTACAATTAATAGCAAAAGATCCAAAAAAAAAAATTCTATGGTGTTTTGGATCTGAATTGGAATCTAGAACTGATATATTATTAATAGGTCAAGTTACATCAGGTAAAGTAGAAATAATCGCTTCTTCTAAGAACCAATATGCACTTATCTCATTTTTAACTTTATTTTCTGATGAGTTTAAGGAGCAAATTTTGGTACATGATATTATAACTTCTCTTGATCAAATTCATGATTTAGAGTGTAAATCCTGTGGAGCTATTCTTCCCTATTTTCCCAAAAAAGGAAAAGAAATAAAGTGCAATTCCTGTAATTATTCACAATTAATTTGGTAGAAATATTAAAATTTCCATTCCAATTTATTTATATAACTCTTAATTTGGAAATTAGACTTTTTATTAATAAAAAAATCATGAATTCAATAAAAAGTGAATTCGTACCAACAATGGCTGAAATGATGGCATGGACTACCGAAATATTCAATCAAGGTATTCGCCGTCCAGGATATCCAGCCGATTATTGGGTAGAAAATTGGGTGAAAAACCACTTTGAAACCATGGGCTTACAAAATATAGCTCTTGATCCAATAATTATAAAAAAATGGGAAACTAGTGAACCAAAGCTTAAAATTTGGTTGATTGATAATCCTGAGGATGTATTTGAGATTCCTTGTTTTCCAATTCCTTATACCACACCAACTAATGGTCTTGAAGCAGAATTGAGTATAATTTCTGATGAAGCTTCATTGTCTGGAAAAATAGGTGTTCATAATTTAAACCTATTTACGTTCCCAGTTCGAATATTAAAATCATTTTCTGGAGTAGATGGATATTATGATCCGATAAATGAATTTGAAACTTTAGAGCAAATGGTTCCATTTGATTATAAAATGCGAGTAATAATGGATCCTGCTTTCACTAATAAAGCAGTTGGTTTCATTGGAATTCTTTCTGGATATCCGTGGGAAACAGAGAAATATTATGTTCCCTATGATGCTGTTAAACGAGATTTTCCTGGTGTGTATGTTAGTGGAAATAAGGGGAAAATATTACTAAAATTAATGGAAAAAGGTACAGTGAGAGCTAAGATGTCATACGAAGCTAACATCTCTGAAATTAATTCTCATAATGTCATAGGCACATTACCAGGAATGTCTGATGAATGGATTGTTATAGGAAGCCACCATGATGGTCCTTGGAATTCAGCAGTAGAAGATGCTTCAGGGATTGCTCTAGTCTTAGCTCAAGCACAATATTGGTCTCAAATACCAAAAGAGGATCGTCCTTTTAATTTAATGTTTTTATTGAACTGTGCGCATATGGCTGGAGGAAAGGGAACTATTACATTTGTAGAAAAAAATAAAGAATTTTTAAAAAAAGTTATTGTAGCAATTCATTTAGAACATGTTGCTCGCGATGTAAAAAGTGAAAATGGCACCTTAATTCCATTAGATGATCCTACAGTACGCTGGTGGTTTGTAAGTCGAATTTTACCTCTTGAAGAAATTGTTAAAAAAGCCTTTACAAAAGAAGAATTAAAACGCTCTATTTTACTCCCTCCCGATGGATTTCCTCCAGGAAGTGATAAACCCCCTACCGATGGCAGTTTTTACCATCCTGAAAATATTCCTTTCATATCTTATTTAACAGCCCCCCCATATCTATTTGATCCTGCCGATACGTTGGATAAAGTCCACGAAGAAAGTTTTGAGCCACTCACTCGAGCAGTTATACGAATTATCAATGGATTAAAAAATCACACTGCCAGTGAATTAAGAAGTCTTATTTTAAGTAAGAAAGAGCGACATAAATTAAGAAAGAAAGAAATAAAGAAGCAACATTTAAATAATAAAGATTAAAAAAATAATGAAAAAGGAAATGGATTATAAAGAAATATTAAATATTATTGCCCCATGTGGGCTTAATTGTTACAAATGTTTTGCTAATTCGAATGGTATAATAAGAGAAACCAGTTTAAATTTACAAAATCTTCTAGGCTCATTTGATATCTACGCTGAACGATTCTCATCATTTCTTCCCATCTTTAAAGAATATCCTTCCTTTAAAGCATTGCTCAACTATTTTACACAAGAGAATTGCCCTGGATGTAGAAAAGGATCTTGCCTTTATCCTAACTGTGGAGTAAGGGATTGTTATAAAAGTAAGAATATTGATTTCTGTTTCCAATGTGATGAATTTCCTTGCGAAAAAACTAATTTTGATGAACATCTTAAGCGGAGATGGATTCAAATGAATAATCAAATGAAAAAGATTGGCATTGAGTCATATTACCAGGAAACTAAAGAATTACCAAGATATATCTAATATTTTAAACATAAAATTGTATAAAATTAGTTAGTAATCCTTTTTATCTCTAAAAAAGTTGGATTTATCGATAATTTTCTTGTCTCTCTCATTTTTAATCAGCAAGATTCTCAATAATTTTAATGCTAATAGCTCTATTGCTTAAAATTAAGAAAGAAAGGAACATTTAAAATTTTTAAAATTGCTCATATCCAACGTTTCAGAATTTGATCATTTTTCCCTTTTCTCTTTCAATATCCCCTTTCATGATTAAATTGTAAAAAGTGGAAGCGATAATAATAAGAAAAATCCCAAATTTCAATAGAAATTCAAATTCTATAAAAAATATTATATTTATTAAAGTTGCACGAAATTGATCGTTTCTAGGATCTTGAATTTTGTCGCTCAATTTTTTTCAATTTATTCTCCATAAAATCAAGCATGAACAAAAATCTTTAAATATATAAAAGATTAATATCTATATAACAAACTCTTAATTAATAATAAATTTCAATAAAAATAATAATAAATAATCAAAAAGTGGAGGAATAAAAAATGTCTGAATATATTAGTTGGAGTCCTATTCGAAGATTAATGAAACACAATGGTGCTATTATTGTTGCTCGAGACGCAGTTGATGAGTTAGTAGATTGGATGGGTCAATCTGCTGAAAAGATAACAAAAACTGCCTTAGCCCTCACAAAGCATGCCAAGAGAAAGAAAGTTACAAAGGACGACATCCTCTTAGCAATTAAATATTTCTAATTTAGTCTATTTAGATTAAAAATCTCAATACTATTTTTTTTTATTTTATTTATAACTAAACAATACTTTATTTACTTAGGAAAACCTTTAGTACCCTCTTCCAACTGAATACCTAGAGTATTTAGTGCCATACTTATTAGATTATACTGACCAACAGTAAAAATCAAATCTAAGAGTTGATGTGTATTATACCTCTCAGAAAGTGTCTTCCAAGTAGGATCACTAATAAAAGAGTCATAATAAAGCTCATCAACGGCTCTTAATAATGTTGCATCAAATCTATCCCATCCTTTTGAATCTGGACCTTTTATAATCCTTTTAATTTCATCATCTGTAAGCCCGCTTTCTTTTCCTATCTTGACATGCTGACCCCATTCATACTCTGACTGGCAAAGCCAACCAATACGAAGTATGAGAATCTCTCTTTCCCTTGTAGGGAGGGAAGACTTAAACAAAACATGTCTAGCAAATACAAGCCACCGTTTAAGTAACTTTTCATGTCTAGCTAGAGTTTTAAAAATGTTGATAACACGACCGCTTTCATCATCAATCATTGGTTTTAAGATTGATTTAACCTCTTCATTCCATTCAGATTCTTTTAATGGGTAAAATCTGGGTCGTGTAAGCCTTATCCTTTCTCGACCAATATTTTTTCCATGTTTTGGGAATTCTTCTACTTTTTTTGTAATTATTTTTTCGCCTCAATCTGATTATTAAGAATATTTTTAAAAAATTATACTATTATATTAATTTTCTTTAGTTTATCCTATTCTTGAGCTTTGACCGCCATCAACAGGGAGTATAGCTGAAGTAATAAATTTTGCCTCATCTGAAGCCAAGAAAAGAGCAGCATAAGCAGTATCCCAGGCATCTCCCATCCCCCCCTTTAACGGAACCATGCTATTCCTATATTTGATTAAATCTTCTTTACTTATCCCTCTTGCTCTTGATAGTCCTTCAATGGCCATGGGGGTATTTAAGTATCCAGGCATGATGGCGTTGATACGGATTCCTTTCTTAGCATATTTCATGGCTAATTGATGCGTTAAAGAATTAACTCCTGATTTTGATATTTTATACGCTGCTAAAGATGTGGCACAAACAGCCGCAATAGAAGATATATTGATAATAGAACCGCTTCCTTGCTTCTCCATTACAGGTAATACATATTTACATGTGAAAAACATTCCTTTCAGGTTTGTATTAAAAATTTTATCCCATATATCTTCGCTTAATTTTACCAAATTGTTATCTCCCTCTCCAATACCAACATTATTGACAAGGATATCAATTCGACCATATAAATCAACGCATTTATCAGCTATTTGACGACAATCATCCTCTCTTACAATATTGGCCTTGAATGTGAATGATTCATTGCCTTCCTTATCAATCATCAACTTTGTTTCTTGAGCAGAATTAATATCTTGGTCAACAAGCATTACTTTGGCACCCTCACGAGCAAAAAGAATTGAAATTGCTCTTCCATTACCTATTGTATCTCC
>JBHLOG010000093.1:0-13466 GCA_048940765.1 Promethearchaeota archaeon
TCCTAAAACTGGTGCTGCTTATGTTTCCTTTACAGACGTCGTGTTTGAAGATTGGTATAGATATTCATTACTCTTAACAAAGGCTAATAATAAACAATATGAATTAGGCGATACCACAACATTTAGTATTTATATGGATGAACCAACAACAGTACAGTTTTCAGTTCAAGAGGATTCAATTGTACGTTTTAATTATACTAGTTTGCCTAGCCCTCCTGGAGCGCCAGCTTTACTTGGTATTATTTATAGAGATTCAAAACAAATTACATGTTCTGATATTAGTACTCCTATCTTGACAAGAACAGTAGATTCAACAGATTTCTATTGGTATTACATGCCTGCAGGAACATATAAAGCTTTCATCATAAACATGAATCCATCAGCAAATGGACTTTTTCAAATTAGCTCACAAGTATATGTTTTGTCTGAGGAATCAATACCAATTAATACAATGACTTATCCTTCAATATATCCCTCAGAATTTTTAGCAATTGAATTTGAGCAGGATCCAGAGCATGTAAGTCTTAAAAATCCAATAGGAGTCGAAATCGAGATTCCTGATATTGGTCAATTCAGATTAAATACAACAATTTCGGCAGTAGATAATAATGAAACTGCTACAGGCTTCCCTTCATATCTCTATATACGGAATGCTACAGATGGATTTTATTATAGTTATGATTATCCTCACCCCGCTTTTTCAACTGATGGAGACACTGATTTAGATTATCTATATATAGGCGCTACAACAAGATGGACTGGAATGACATTTGATTTTTCAGTTCCTGGAGTGGGAGCAACTTTATTTACTCCCCAAATATATGATGGTGGATGGACTAACCTCAATATAGATAATGATGGTACTAGTGACTTTACTGTTGATGGTACAATTGAAGTTGATATAGGTGATGTTGACTTTGATCAGTGGACTAAAGGAGCTGGAGCTGTAATTTTAGATCCTGATATAGATGAAGGTGATTATTATTGGATGAGAATAAGATCTAATGGAGATTATTCAACAGTACCTATAATACAAAGTTTAACCTTATTAAATCTTACCATTGTAGGAGATTTACAATATATTCTTATAGGAGAAAGTGGATATAAATATGATGATTACTGGGGTCCATCAGGAATATATCAACCAACTGATCCTCTTGATTTAGAAGTAAGTTTAGATGATGATAACGGTGGCTCCTATAATGTTGATAGTAGAGTTACGTCTATAATTAGAGCTACTGATCCATTGACTATTGGTTTTGAAGCAGGAACATATAAACTTTTGATTATTCCTGAACAATGGGATTATAATGGTTCAGTAACTATTAATTTCGCAGTTCAAAATTATTGGGATTATGCTCACAACGCAACCTATGACATTGGTGATATAACTCCAAATCTTCATGCACGTGATATATATAACTATACCGTATCTGGATATTCTAATATAACTGGTGATGTTTATAATTACGGATTAGTAACAGAATATAACCATACTGAAAGTATGCTTCCTTATAGCGGTGTTGATAGTTATTTTGTTCTTGAATGTTTTGGTAAACCCTATCAATGGACACAATTAGTTGCTACAGTAGAAGGTTTAGGTACAGGAGAATATAATCTTTATATCCTCCAAGATCTTCCTTGGATTGATACTAATGGACCTAATAATGAGTGGAATATAATAGACTCAGCTGTCGATTATAATACAACTTTTGAATTTGGAGTTTTTTCTGATTCCTTTATATTACTATTTGAAGTTGAATCATCCCTAGAAAATGTCAAATTTTATCTATCTCTAAGTCAATATGATACTTTACTTCTCACAACTAGTGATGTTAAAGCTTCATATACTCCCCCACTAGATCCAGCACTAGTACTTGCTTTAGTAATTGGTATCCCCGCAGCAGTTGGAGCTGTTGTTGTTATTTATGTTTTGAAGAAGAAAGGTAAAATTTTAACAAAACGTCCTACATAAATTCAAATAACTAACTTTTTTTTTTTATTATTTTAATAATAATCTCACATTTCTAATCCATATTCAATTTTAAAATAAAAATTTTCATACATTTATATTATAACTTTAAATAAATTTTTCTATTTAATTATTAAAAATAAGACTTAAATAGGATAATAAAATCAGTATTAGATTTTCGAGAATTTAACAATTTAGCCTCCACATTAATATTTTGTTCTTATTAAGATCTTAATAAAATCCAAAATTATTTTTATTAAATGTATGTTGATTAAAACTTTGTTACAAAATTCGGATGATAGTTTTCAAACTAATTAATTTTTTTCACATAAATTTAGAGAAAAAAATTTTTTTTAAATTAAATTTATGAATTCTTTTCGCTTTTATTTTTAAAATAAGGATGTAAGAGAGAAATATTAAATTTATAAATACATAATTATATCATAGCAATACAATTCACGCAATAATGGAATAGAACGTTCATTAAATTGAGATAAGATTTATTAGGCGGGGTGACTAGATGCATATTAGAAAAAAAAATTATTTTTTTTCTGGTAGTGGAATGTTTGTTTTTAGCCCATAATTTATTCCTCCACGAATAAAACTAAAATAACATTCCATTACTCCTCATTTTTCTAGTCTATTAATCTCATAGAGTTTTGATGATCTAAGTTCATAAGATTTAGAATAAATTTCAAGAAAATCAAAAATAATTCTATTTTTTTTCCTTTATCCAACTATTCTTCAGATTTTAATTTTTTAAATTCTTGAATAAGAACTGGAATTATTTCATGAAGATCTCCAACAATACCATAATGAGCCCAGTTAAAGATTGGAGCATTTGGGTCTTTATTTATTGCAACTATAATTTCTGAATTTTGCATTCCAACTATGTGTTGAATCGCTCCTGAAATTCCACACGCGATATATAACTTTGGAGTCACAGTTTTACCAGTTTGACCTATTTGTCTATCTGGATCTAACCAATTTAATTCAACTGTTATTCGTGATCCTCCAAGTTCAGCATCCAATACTTCAGCTAATTCTTCAATAATCCGAAATTTTTCTCTTGAACCAACGCCACGCCCTCCAGCAACAATAAATTTGGCATCCTCAAGATTTACAGCATTCTTAGTTTTGCTTATTACTTTCACAATTTTTGAAATAGAATCTTTTTCTTTAAATTCATACTCAATTACCCTAATGTTTACATTCTTTTTTATTTTATCCGGCATTTTAAAAATACCTGCTCTTACAGTTGCCATTTGTGGTCTGCTAGAAGGAGTTCTAATAGTTGCCATAATCGTTCCACCATATGTTGGACGAGTTTGAAGTAGATCTCTAGTTTCATGATTTATCTCTAATCCTGTACAGTCTGCTGTTAATCCCGCATTTAGTCTTTTTGCTACTCTTGGAGCAAAATCTCTTCCGGTAGGGGTTGCCCCAATTAATATAATTTCAGGTTTATTTTCTAATACTAATTCTGTAATTACTTTAGTGTATAAATCTGAATAATAATCTTTCAAAATCAGGGATTTAATATAAATGATCTCATCCATCCCGTATTGGCTAAACTCCTCTAAGATATCATCGAAATCTGATCCTAATATAACAAAAGACAAATTTACTTGTAACAGATCTGCCAATTCTCTTCCTTTACTAAGTAATTGAAACGATACCTTCTGAATTTTATTTTTATAATGCTCCGCAACTACCCAAACTCCTTTAAATTGAGATATATCTATTTTACCTGCTTTAATATCATCCCGTTCCAATAAAATCGCTTCTTCAGGACAAGCTTCTATACACGCTCCACATAGAGTACAATTTGATAGAACATTTGCTAAATTGTTATCTAATTTAATAGCATTATACATGCAGCTTTCCATACAACTGCCGCAACCAGTACATAAACTTTCATCAATTATAATGCTCAAATAGATAATCCTCTTAGAAAATTTTATCTTCTTTTAAATGATGACATAATTTTTCAACTATTTCTTCAGTGGATCCTTCCAACATAATAGGATTTACCTTTCTTTTGGGAAAGAAAATTTTCTTAACTTCAGTCATAGAGCCTTTTAAGCCAATTTTAGATTTTTCTGCTTTTAGAGCAGTAGAATCTAAATGTATAACATTTGATTTTTCATAAGCTTTCATAATTCCTGAGATACTTGGATATCTAGGTTTATTTATATCGGTTAATACTGAAATTAATGCTGGCAATTTTGCTTCAATAATTACTATCTCTGTAGCTCTAAATTTTCTCTCTACAATAATTTTATCTTCTTTTAATTCAACTTTCTGAACGTAAGTAATTTGTGGAATTCCTAATTCCTCTGCTAATTCTGGAGGTACTTGCCCAGTATCTCCATCTATGGCTTGAGTACCACAAATTATAAGATATTTTTCTTCAGAGATAGATTCTTTAATTACTTTTTCAATTGCTAAAGCAAGAGTATGTGATGTAGCTAAAGTATCTGCCCCAGCAAAAGCTTTATCACTTAATAATAATGCTTTATCTACTCCCATTGCTAAAGCTTCGCGTAATACTTCTTCTGCTTGTGGAGGCCCCATACTTAAAGCTATAACTTCTGCTCCTTGACTTTCTTTAAGCGTTAAAGCTAATTCAATAGCATTTCGATCATTCGGATTAACAATTGATACAACACCTTCTCTTATAAGTGTATTTGTGTTTGGGTCAATTTTTACCTCTGAAACCCCTGGTACTTGTTTAATACACACAAAGATTTTCAATCCGAAATCATTACCTCATTAACTTAACTCAAAAATCATATAACTTTTTTTGAAAGGAATAAAAATTTCTAGAAAAATAAATTTTCCGATAACAAAATAAAAAATTAAGAAATTAATTGATTATTTCATAATTCCTAATTGATTTTTTTACGCTCCTTTTCTTAATAGATGACCTGCAATTACTAATCTCTGAATTTCACTCGTTCCTTCATAGATTTCACCCATCTTTGCATCACGAAAATATCTTTCTACGGGATATGCTTTCATTAGACCGTATCCTCCATGGATTTGAACAGCTGCATGAGCGGCTTGCATTGCAGCTTCAGAGGCTATTAATTTCGCCATTGAACTAACCATTCCAAAATTTTCTCCCTTATCATGTAAATACGCTGCTTTATAAGTAAATAAGCGACCGGATTCCACAGCACATGCCATATCTGCTATTTTCCATTGTACTCCTTGAAATCTCCCTATAGGTTTTCCGAATTGAACTCTTTCATTTGAATATTTGACCGATGCCTCTAATGCTGCTTGGCCTAACCCCACACATTGAGCGGCAATTCCAATCCTACCAAAATCTAAGATTTTCATAGCCATTTTAAACCCCTCACCTTCCTCTCCCAGAATATTTTCTTGAGGGACTCTTACATCTTCAAACACTAGCTCTGAAGTATTTGATGCCCTTACGCCTAATTTATCTTCTTTTACTCCAACAGAATAACCAGGACTATTCCCATCTACAATGAAAACTGTCATTTGTCTTCTACTATCTTTTTCTCCCGTTTTTGCTACTACTAATAAGGTTTTAGCGATACCTCCAGAGGTGGCAAATATTTTAGTCCCATTCAAAATATATTCATCCCCATCTTTAACTGCGGTTAATTGAACCCCTCCTGCATCAGAACCTGCATTCGGTTCAGTTAAGCAAAAAGCACCCACCTTATTACCTCTTGCAAGATCTTCTAGAAATTGCTTTTTTTGGTCTTCAGTTCCATATTTATAAATAGGATAAGCTGCAACACCATTATGAACAGCAATAATAATTCCACAAGCTGCATCTGCACGACCAATCTCTTCAATGACAATACTAAAGCCAATTGTGTCATTGTGAAGTCCAGCACCTCCAAATTCTTCTGGAAGACAAAGACCAAAATAATTCATTTCTTTCAACTTATTGAAAGCAAATTCATCCAATTCTTGCTTCTCGTCGCTTTCCTTTGCTATAGGTATAATATATTCCTCCGCAAATTCTCTCGTTATTTTTTTTAACATTTTTTGCTTTTCAGTTAAGGAAAAATCCATAATAAAATCAACAAATAATTTTCTGTTTTATAAATAATCTGTTTTAAAAAATTAGTTAATAATCATAATTATATTTTATTATATTTTTAACTCAGCGAAATGAACTACATTAATTAATTTTTAGTGTTTACAAAACCATTATTTTTTATATAATTTATATCAGAATTAGAAAATTCATTCATTACATCCTCAAAATAAGGAAAAAAAAGTATTTAAGAAGTAGGGATTGCTTGGATGAAAAGAGAGCTCTTATGTATAAAAGTACTTTCTGGTTTGCCTCTTACTGCTATTGAGGCAAGATGAACCCCAGAAGTAAGATCAACAATGTAAAATTGAAAACAAATCATTCTATATTCCCAGAGATCTACTCCATCTGTTACATGGGTTGCCCCAAAGATTCCCGTATCACTTCCATCTAATAATAATTTGGCATAGGCATTTGAATCACCATTTGGATTTGGATGGAGACAACATATAGCCATATAAGAGAAATAAACACTTTCATTTTCTTCAACATAAAAAGAAGTATTTAAGTCATCATGGACGATATATACAGGATCAACGAAAAATGCGGAGATTGACCGCGTATACCACTGATTTTCAGTATAAATCTTATCTTCTAAATCCTTTATTCTTTCTTGAGTAATTGTTGTATTTATCCATGAAATAGCACCAGTTGATATTCCTCCAACCCCTACTAATAATCCAACCACAGCAAATACTTTAAATAATGTTGTTTTTTCATTCATTTTTTATCGCCTTCCTTGAATAGGATAATACTTTTTTTCATACAAAATTTTTAAATGTTTTTAAGTTGAAATTTTATTATAACCTTACCTAATCGAATAAATAGGTTTTTATACAAAAGGAAAATTAAAGAAGTTGATATTAAATTAGGATAAATTAACTAAAAAATTTTAAAAATTAATCATTAAATGAATTGAATTCTAATGGAAATTGAGCAAGTTTTTTTAAAACTTTTTGGGAGAAATCTCATAAGTTATAAAAAGCTTGAGAATGGTCAGGTAGTAGGTTCAGGGATTCTCAATCCACTTCTTGATAGATTGAGTATTTATCGGCTTATTTTCATGATTCTCTTACAGTCTAATTTCTATAAAAATATGGAAGTTGGGAGATGGAAAGGGAAAATAGTTTCAAATACTTTTGCCCCACCTGTTGGAAGTCGGCCGATGATACGTGCTTTAAAGGGACTGATAAAATCTCAATTAATGCCGTACCCATTTCCAATTGCGATGACTTTTGCTGTAACCTATAGGTGTCAATGTAAATGTATTCATTGTAGTGCTGGAAGACACCTCAAAACGGAAGAGAAAGAATTATCTACAAAAGAGGCAAAAAAGTTAATTGATGATGCCCAGAAATTAGGAGTAACTATTATTGCTTTTACTGGTGGAGAACCTTTATTACGCGAAGACCTATTCGAGCTTATTTCTTATGTAGATAAAAAGAAAGCTATGCCGGTTATGTTCACTAATGGACAATTCCTCACAGAAGAAAATGTAAATAAATTGGCTGAAGCAGGCCTTTATTCGTTATTCTTGAGTATAGATTCACCTGATGCTGAAGAACACAACAAATTAAGAGGTATGCCGGGTCTTTTTGAGACTGCTATAGAAGGAATTAAGAGAGTAAAATCAAAGGGGATCTTTGCAGGATTTTCCGGTTATGCAACTCGTTCTGGAACAAAAAAAGGAATGTATAAAAAACTGCATAAATTAGCTGCGGATCTTGGTTTAAAAAATATAATCTATTTTGATTGTGTACCTACTGGAAATATGTTGCATGATACAAGTGAAATGTTGACATTTGATTTACGAGAAGAGATCCATCGTTATTCTGCTGAAGCATTTAAGAAGAAGGTTGTACCTCCTCTATCATCTCAATCGTGGCAGAATTCTGTGGAAGCATATCTTTCTGGGATAGGATGTTTAGCGGGAAATATTCAATTTTACGCTTCTGCCTATGGAGATATTTCTCCTTGTGATTTCTCACCTCTTTCTTTTGGAAATATATGTAAAGAATCTTTAAAAAAAATATGGATGCGAATGGTGAAACATCCAGCTTATAATCACAGAAGTCCTTTTTGTAGAATGCAAAATGAACAGTTTAGAAAGATCTACATAGATCCTATTCCTGATGATGCTTACTTACCTTACCCTATAAATAAACTTCCTCAAGTTGATTATAGAAACCAAAATTAATATCTAATGCATAGGGTAATTTTTTTCTTAAAATTTTTCTAATGGTACCTTAAGTTTAAATCTATTATAGACTTAATTTGAAATATGAGTTTTGATAATCCACATTTTGAAATCTCTAAGCATAAAGACCATTTGTATGTAATAAAAGAAAATATCTCTTTAGTTCATCCAGTATATAGAAATGATCCTCTCAATATGTATTTAATCTTAGGAACTCATACTGCTCTTTTACTTGATACGGGATGTGGGCTTTATCCTCTGAAACCGATTGTTGATGATTTAATCGATAAAAGAAAATTATTAGTGTTGAACTCCCATGTACATTGGGATCATGTTTTAGGAAATAATGAATTTGAAGAAGTATATGTCCATGAAAAAGAAGTAGAAATTATTTCAAAGCCCTATGATTTATGGTTTTTGAAGGATTCACCATGTGAGATTGTAAGTCGCTATAAAGAGAAGAATTTTTTGATTCCTCCTTCAAAAAATATTAAATCTTTAAGGGATGGAGATATTTTCGATTTAGGAAAAATAATTGTTAATATAATCCATGCACCGGGCCATTCCCCTGGTTCTATATGCTTATTTACAAACAGAGGCGAACTTTTTTCTAGTGATGTAGCATATTATGGAGACACTTTTTTACCTACTAGAAAAAAAATTCCGGAAGTTCTTAAAACTCTTTCAAAATTGATAGAATTATATGAAAAGCAAAAAATTGTAGAAATTTATCCATCACACAGTAAATATCCCTGCGATAAGACACTTCTAACAGATTTATACAATGGTATTGAAAATATTGGTAATTTATGGGAAACCAAAATACCATTTGATTTTTTTGAAGCATGGCAAATTGATGATGTCAAATTTAGATACTACATTTCAAGAGGATAAAACCTATCATACAAAAAAAATCTAATAAATTTTGATAAATTTAGTGATCTATTATTCAATTAAAAAAATTAAAAGAAATATTATTATCAATAAAAAAAAAAGTATTTCAAAAGCTTAATTCATTTTTTAAAGAAGATATTAAAACTGAAGATCTTAAAAATCTCGAAAAAATTATTCTTTTAGTCATACTTTTGGTTTTTACACTCATCGGTTTAGAAGTTAATAAAAATTTAAGTTATCAAAAATATGAGAGAGTTCAGTTTAATTCAGCCGGCGCAACACTCTTTGCAAATTTGTATTACCCAACCAAAACATTATCTTTTCAAGAAAAAAAACCATTAATTATTTATTGTCATGGGATTGGAAGTAAGCGGGATTTCGATCTAAGAATACCTATAGAATTTACTAAGCGCGGATTTTATGTGGCTGCCTTGGATTATCAGGGACATGGCGAGAGTACAGGTACAATCAACAATATTGATGAATCAACTGACACACCTGCTCTTGCTCAAGATTGTACAAACTTACTTAAAAAATTAAAGAATTTATCATTTTTCTCAGACGTGAATGAATCTCAAATTGGACTTATTGGTCATTCACTTGGAGGCATGGTTGTTCTTATGAATCAAGCTTTGAACCCAGATTTCAAGGTTACTGTTGCATGGGCACCACTTGTAAATTTTACCCCACCTCGATTCGGTCTTAAGTGGCAGGACTACGAGCAATATATTCCTGTCAACTTATTGAATAGTACTAACAGTGAAAATTTATTAATAATAATGCATGTAAAGGATGAGGTTTTAGATTATAATGATAATGCATTAAAAGCTAAAGAATTGACGAATTGTACATTAATTAATGTGACAAAACCATTATTTGGTGGAGGCCATCAATTATTTAGTAATGAAGTTCTTATAGATTCAATAAAATGGTTTGAATTAAATTTTTTCGGTTCTGATTCGATTAATGGATCAATAATTATTACATATATTTGGAATTACGTTTTAATATTCTTGAATTTAGGTTTACTCATTTCAATAATTTTTCTTTTAGTGTCTTATTCTGCCAAATTCTTTCGATTAAAAACCCACTCTAATAATAGTGAAAATTTTGTAAATCAAAAAAAGCAATCTTCCAGAAAAAAAAAAATTCTTGAAGTTATAGATATTCTTAAAATTCTCTTTTATTCATCCGTTTTTATGTTAAATTGGTTTTATTTTAGTAATGAATTTGGATTAATAGGTATATTTTATGCCTCCTTAGTCTTTAGTGGTAGCTATTTAACCATCAAATTTATCGCATATGGCCTTCATTTTAAGGAGCGTAGGATTCGATTTAATAAAAAAAAGATAAAAAGAGTTTTAAAGCAGGAATTTAATGTTAGTATACTTGTTTATACAACCCTCTGTGCTTGGTACTTTATTCTTGTTTATTTACTGTTTTCGTTCTACTATCCTTTTGCATTTATGTGGCCTTCTAGCCTCTTAAATATCTTTATTAGTATAGCTATTTTCCCAATTTATTTTTCGATTGAGATTCTATTTAGAAAAATACTTTATCCAAGGTTAAATTTTATTAAATCCGAAAAAAATAAAGCAAAAATTATAATTATCTCTGCTTTAATAATCTATGCTATATTAATGGTATTAGCTAGAAATTACACATATTTACCGTCCGTTTTGTTTACATTCATTATTTTTTTAATTGTAACTGTTGGTAATACTATTATTTATGAACATACTAGGACCTTTAGTGCTGTATTGTTAAGTTCTTTTGATGTTATCCAATTATTCTTTTCGGCAGTAATTTCAAATGTAATCGGAATTGGTGCTTTCTATCATTTATTTTAAATTAATCTAAAAAAGAAAAATCATCATCTTTATTACGTGTTGATTAATCCTAAAATTAAGGGTATTAAAAGTACTATTACCATACCTATAATAAAAATATGGATTAATAGACTGCTTGATTTTTCTTTCAATTCTTCGAAAAAGGCTTTCATAATTAATATTATAGATATTATCAAAAGCCCAAATGAGAGGAAAATTAAAAATAATGAGGAATCAACCATAATTTATCTTTTCTTTTACCTTTTTAATTAAATCACTTTTTTAATTTGTTCTAATTAAATCTAATTTGAAAAGAAATAATGATAATGTCATGTCTCTTTATTAGCATTTTTAATTCATTTATCACGAATAATTCTCTCTTAATTTAAAATTAAAAAAAAAAAAAGAATTTCTTTTAGAACCTGGTTATGCAGGTCTGATTTTTTCTCTTTCAGCTAATTTATCTGAGAGTTGTTTTTTTAGATCAGCTAACTTATTTTGTTTTTCAACAATATTTTTATTTATTTCCATCGCATCAGTTTCAAACTTGGTTAAAACTTTCTGAATTGTAAGATAAGCCTTCTCAGCTTTTGAAATTTTCTCACTTGGGGCACCAGTATTTACTAATTTTACATAAACTAATTGCTTTTTTGCTAGATTGCCTCTTTCTTTAGCTTCATCAATTTTTTTATTAGCAAGTTTTACTTTCACTTCAGCAACATCAGTTTCAACATTTACAATCTTTCGTTGAATTTCAGCTATTTTTATTTGAGCGTCCGCCACTTTTTCATTGTATATGGCTTGATCTTTCTCCACTTTTAAGTTTTCTGGAGAATATTTCAATAGATCTTTTACTTTTTCTTTTCTTACCACTAATTTTTTTCCCTTCTCAGCTAATCTCTCACGTATCTTAGCTAACTCAATTTCATTTCTTACTAACATTTCTCTAGCTTTAGCTCTTTTTACTTCTTGTTTTGCTAACATTTTCATTTCATTAGCTGTGTCTTTTTCGATCTTCGCTATATTTGAGTTTTCATTAGCCAATCTTTCAACATTGCCAACTTCTTCCATCATATCATACCTCTTTATTTAATTTTTCTTTTTATAATCTTTGACAAACTTGTTAAATTATTATAAGTTTTATTATTTGTTAAGGTTTTTTCCAATCAAATTTTATCCTATTTTTAGATAAATTCAAATTCAAAAACAATCTCTAACTTAAAGTAGAAATTGTAAACCAGTTAAATATAAATATTATTGGTTCTAGCTAGTATTCATTCCTAAATCCATTTTTTAATAAATGCTGGTAAAGGTAAAAAAATATGGAAAATTTAACTTTAATTGAGAAGGAAGTGGACCAAAATAAGAAAATAGCTCAATATGAAAAAGAACTTGCCCAAAAACAAAAGATTAATGCTATAGCTGAGATAAAAAAAGCAAAAGCTAGAGAAAATTTGTTTAAAATTGAATATGAACTTGCAGATATAAAAAACGATTTAGCAAAAAAGAGAAATGTTTTAGCAAAAGAAAAAACAGAAATAAAAAAGAATCAAATTTTAGATTTTTCAGATGAAGAATTAAAAATTGAAAATGAATATGCAATTTATAATGAGAAAATAGCAAAAAATCAAAGAGAAATTGCTGAAGTTAATAAAAAAATTGCTTCAGTTGAGATACAAATTGCTGAACAAAAATTAAAATTGGCTAAAGAAAAATTAGATGTAGCGAAAGCACGAGAAAAGTTTGCTAATATTCAAAATAATTATTTAAAAGTAGCACGAGCGAAAGTATCAGAAGATAAAATTTTAAAGGCTAAAGATAAATCGAAAAAACAAAAAGAAGAACTTTCAAAACAGAAAAATGATGTAATGGAAAAGGAAAAAGATATAAGGAAAAGAGAAAATAAATTAGCTGATTTAAAAAGAGAACTTTCGTTAAAATTTGCTGAAAGAGAAAAAATTAGACACCCTGGAGTTGTACTAAGTAGTTAATCTAAATCCATTTTTTCCTTCTAAAGAATAATAACATTAGAGTAAATATTGATATCATTACAATAATTAGTATTGGGTAAGCAGCTCGATTTGAAAGCTCTGGCATATAAATGAAATTCATTCCATAAAATCCTGCTAGAAAGGAAATAGGAATGAAAGTAGTAGAGATAATTGTTAGAACTTTCATAATATCATTCATTTTGTTGCTAATACTTGAGAGATATATGTCTATCATCCCAAATATAATATCACGATAGTTATCTAATAATTCACTTACACGAAAAATATGATCATAAATATCTCTTAAATATATCTGTAACTCATCACTAATTAGATCAGATTGTTCTCGTTGTAAACTATTAATTACTTGTCTTAATGGCCAAATTGATTTTCTTAGTTCAATACTATTCCGTTTTAAACGATATATTGATTGAAGAACTGCAGGTTCAGGATTTTTTACCAAATCTTCCTCTAAAGCTTCAATTATATCTCCAATAGT
>JBHLOG010000094.1:0-13454 GCA_048940765.1 Promethearchaeota archaeon
TAAACTCTTTCGTCTATTAACGGAATTTTTAATTCGTTAACAATTTCATAAACACGTTTAATGAAGAGTTCTCGCTTTGGCATTTTTTACAAACCCTTTTAATTTAATTCTATTATGAAAATTTTATAGAAAATTGAAATTTTAATAATTTTTAAACTTACTAATGAAATATGTTATATAATATTATTAGTTTAAGTTTTTTAATAATTAATGTTTTTTTTGATTTACGTTACAGTTTCTATTTAGAGTATCAAATTGTATTGGAATAAAAATATAAATACATATTAATTTATTATATAATTAAAAAATAAGATTATTACTAATAATTTTAATTTAAATTAATTTTTCAATTATATTAGAGGAATTGAGTAGGACGTGGTTTCAAAAGAACAGAAGAAAATTGAACGAGTTATTAATTTCATGAAAAAGGGTTTAAATTCTTTAGCTGATGATCTCGAAGAGACAGTAAAAGGAATAAACGACTTTATTAAATCTTTAGCTAAAGCTCAGAAGGATTTAAAGGAAGTTTCAGTAGTTGAAGAAGCTCAAACCGTAAGTACTTCCTCTACAAAAATCGTTGCTCCTACTAGCGGTGCGGCTAAAACAGCTGCAGCTAGTACTTTATTTAGTTTATTAAGTGGTGGAGGTGGTGCTCGAACACCTACTGCAGCTCCAACAGCAGCAATTCCTGCAGCCCCTGCTCCACCAGGTGGTGCACCCCCTAAAGCACCTTCGGCTGGACCTCCTAAAGCAGCAGGACCTCCAACGGCATCCCCAGGAGGAGGCCCACCCAAACGTCCTAATTTACCCCCTGCACCAAAATTACCTCCTGCAAGTACTCCCTCTGGAGCTCCGCCTGCAACTCCACCTAGTGGAGGACCTCCAGCAGCACCTCCGGCTTTTGCAAAAAGACCAACTACCCCTTCAGCACCAGCTACGCCCGCAACAGCTCCAAAACCAGGAGGTGGTTTGAGTTCACTTCGAGATGAAATGTTAGATGAATTAAATAGACTCAAGAAGATAATGAGAGGAGAATAAAAAAGTCAAGTCTTCTATATTCTTTTTTTTATACCTTGTTTTTCAAAGATTAAAAGTATTGAATTTTTATTATATAATCTAATAATAGGAATATTTCAATAAAATTTTTAATCTCTAATTAAAACTTTACATTAAATGTCTGGTAATTCATATATAATTTGTGAAGATCAAATTCCTATAATTGTTCCTAAGAGAATAATGATTTTTGCAGGTCATCCCGATGATGAAATGATATCTTGTGGAGGAACAATTTTGAAATATCAAAAACTTGGTGCAGAGATCACCATTGTCATAGCTACTAAAGGACTAGGAGGCTATGCAAAAGAAGAAGAAAAGGAGCAAATTCAACAACAACGAAAGAAAGAACTAGACCTTATAAAAAATCTTTTAATTTGTAGATTTATAGAATTAAATTATATAGATTTTGATGTAAATAGAGAGAAAATTTCCCAGATTACTAATTTGATAAGAAATTTTAAACCACATGTGATTTTAATACCACATTATACAGATTTCCATAGAGTTCATAGGAATTTGTCATTAATTACTCGAGAAGCAATTTATCATTGCACTTCTGGAAAAGCATATGGAGGCCATGATAGAGGTTGGATTCCTCTTGGAGTTTATTATTACGAATCGCCATCATGCAAATTTGCATATATAGAAGGATCTGTATTTGTTATTGTTGATATCGAAGATTTTTGGGAAAAAAAGAAAGAGTTATTCAATCAAGTATACACATCTCAGAAAGAAGTGTTAGAACGAGTTTTAGATTGGGCAGAAGATACAGCTACTCTAAGGGGAAATGAAATTGGTGCGAAATATGGAGAAAGCTTTATTCCTGATACTACATATACTCCTTTAAAGATTCTTTTAGTATAATACTAGGATATTTTTTTAATAATTAAAATAATATATTAGATATAGTTATTTAGGGTAGTCATCTTAAAAATAATTTTACCGCATAATAGGCATGGGTAATCTAACAGTCGTATTGGACATAGGTCAGTTTTCAACAAAAATTGGCATCGCAGGGGCAGATTCTCCGTCGCATGTTTTTTTAACAATTGTTGGTCAACCGAAATATCAAAGTGTTGATGTTAATTACGAAAGGAGAAGATCTCGAGAAAATGAAACTTACGTTGGAGATGAAATTCAATCTATAGGTTTATATAAAATTTTTCATCCAATAGAGAAGGGAATAGTAGTAGATTGGAATCATTTTGCAAATATAATCGATTATGTTTTTTACAACCTGAGAGTAGATCCTACTTTAGTTAATGTACTATTTGCTGTTCATCCACTTTTTCCATATAAAGATTTAGAGAAAATCTTTGAATTGTTTTTAGAACGATATCAGTGTATGGCGTTCTATCCAGTTCTAGATTCAATGTTAACTTTATATTCTGGTGGATTTCAAACAGGATTGATTGTAGAAATTGGAGATAGTAATACAAGAATTGTACCAATTTATGAGGGCTATAAATTGGAATATGCGGTGCGAATTTTGGATATTGGAGGACGAGTTTTAACACGTTATATGGAACAAACTCTAGAATCTATTGGATGGGCTGTTGATTCTTCGATAAGAAGAGAATTAGTAAGAGTATTAAAAGAGAAAGCCTGTTTTGTTTCATTAGATTATAAAGAGGATTTAAAACGTAGTGAACAATATGAAAAAGAATATTCTTTACCTGACGGATCCACTATCTCACTCAATAAAGAACGATTTATGGTACCTGAAATAATTTTTAATCCAACTTCAGAATTAGAAGAAGATAGTTTACACATAGCAATTATGGATGTAATTGAAGCGTGTGATCTAGACATTCGGCCCAAATTGCTTGGTAATATTTTTTTATCAGGAGGTTCTAGTATGTTTCCCAACCTAAAATCACGTATTTACCAAGAATTAGAATTAGAATTAGCAAGAAGAAAGAAAAAAGATCAAGCGATCAGAATTATTGCTCCTATGGAACGAACATTCTCTGTTTGGATAGGTGGTTCTATATTAGCTATGATACCTGAATTCTCCCAAAATTGGATTACTCGTGCAAAATATTTCAATGAAGGAATTCCTCCTAATTTACTTTAATTCAATACTCTGAGAAATATCCTAATAACATTGAGATATTACAATTTGTTAAATAAAAGATTTCGATATTAAATCATATTATAAACACTTCTATTAAAGGTATATTAGATAATGCACGATTTTGAAGAGGATAGGTTTTATAAACCAAGTTATTCCCATTTATTCAATAAAATTAAAGACATCAAAACTCCAATAAAAAATGAAATTTTGATGGCACTTCTTGATGGACAATGGCATTCTGAGTTAGAATTAATAAGAGTTACAAAAAGATCACATGAATTCGTTGGTCCCGTGACTTTAGGAACGATGATAAATGCTTTAAACCATACAATTAAAACAAATTATTTACAGAAAAAAGTTGTAAATGGTAAGATGTTCTATAAAATTAGTGATAATTATGTCGGCTTAACAAGAGCAGCTTATAGATTTGATGCGAATGATTTTCTTTAGGAAAGATTAAAATTACTTCAAATACTTTAACATCATCTATTTGATACTAGAGTTGGATCTAAGAATAGATTAATTAATTCATTGTTTTATGCATTTATCATTAAAAATTTTATATTCCTTACAATTAGAACAAAATCCTTTACCAGATTTATCTTCTAAGCCCTCATTCCAGCATTTTGGACATAAATAGTAAATATAAGGTTTTTTATATTTTTTAAGAGTAACTTTAAAGATATTGAAATTACAAATAGAACAAGTAGAATTTAATAATTCTAATTTTCCATTTTTAGGTAATGATAAATACTTTTTACAATTTTCGTCAGAGCAAACTAAAAATCTTTTACTTTTAGCATTAATGAATTTCATAACATTCGTAGTGCAAAGTGGACAATTTGATGATGTAAGTGGGATTGTGAAATCCATTTTATAATTGTCAATTTTAGAAATCAGTGTGCTTTTATTTTTTAGATACTTATCAAACAATTGTAAAAAATCTTGTCTAATCTCATCTATCACTTTATCCATTTTCTTTTTTTCATCCTTAATTTCTTCAAGTTTTAGTTCCACCTTCTTGGTGAAATCGGGTTTTAGAAATGGTAACCATACTTCTTTTAAGTTTTCAATAATAAATTTACCTAAATCTGTTATAGTATAATTATATTTAATTCTTTTAATTAAATCACGTGTTTGTAGGATTTTAATTATAATTGGTCTTGTAGATTTAGTTCCAAGATGATTTTTTTCCATTAATTTAAGTAATGATGTATCAGTATACTTCGGTGGTGGTTTTGTTTCTTTTTGTTCTAATAATATTTCCTTTATTGGAACTTCATTACCAATAATTTGAATTTCTTCATCATATTTAGGTTTGAGAAATGGAGCAATCTCTAAAAATCCTGATGAAATTAATGACACTGATTGAGCCACAAAAGGTTCTTCCTTAATATGTAATTTTAATTTTTGCTTTGATTCTAAAGCTTCCTCTCCAAAAAGTGCGAGATAATGACGTGCAAGTAGGTCATAGACTCTTTTTTGTATATTATTCTCGAATATAGAATTATTAATCTCCAAACTTTCGAGAGGAGTAATAGGAGGATGATCACCCATATCTTTTTTTCCTATAGTGGGCTTTAGCCTTTTATTTTTTATTAAATTTACAGTATAATTTTGAAACTGAGAATGGTTTGCAAATTTATGTAAAATTTCAAGATGATTAAAATCTGGTTTATAGACATCACTATCAGTCCTTGGATATGAGATTAATTTATTAAGATATAATGTATTCATTGTTCGCATGGCAGTATTTGCGGTAACTTTCAGATTTTTTGTTATTAATACTAATGCTTTTGAGGTATTTAATGGAGCTGGAGGAGATCTTCTGATAACCTTTTTAGAATTGTCAATAATCTTTCCAATTTTTTCATTTCTAATTTTTTCATAAATTTGTCTGGCTTGAATTTCTTGGGATTTGGAAAAAGGATTAAGTTGGTGATAAGCTCTAAATACTCCATTAGTATGTAAAAGATCGGCTTCAATTAGAAAATATGGTTCTGGAATGAAATTTATAATATCTAGATCTCTCAAATAGATTAAATAAAGAAGACTAGTTTGAACACGACCAATTGAGGTGAATTTAACTCTAAATTTATTTAATAATGGTCGTAAAGTAGTAGTTACTTCTCTAGTTGCGGAAAATCCAATAAATGCATCAATAAATGCTCTAGCTTCTCCGGACTCACCCCAACTATATTTTGGATTAATAAGATTATTAAACTTAGATAAAATTTCATTTTTTTGAAGTGAACTGAGCCATAATTGTGATACTTTTATATTAGGATTCATTTGTTTTACAATTGGAAGTGCGTCAAACAAACCAATCGCGCAGCCTTCGATATCCGCATCTGTTGCTATTATAGCAAAATTACAGATTTTGCCATATTCCTGTAATGTTTTAATGTAAGGATAAGCATAACTTATAGGAACTTTTTCAATTGCATTTGGATTAGTTATTATTTCGCGAGGATTAGTTTTTGTCCAACTCTTAAATGCATTCGCATTCCTATATTCAAGAAGGTGACCCCGTAATGGAATGACATAAACATCTTTTGATATAATGTTGTATATATTTAGAATTTTAGCTTTACTAATAGTCTTAACTGGACCCAATGCTTTTGCAATAGCTTCAGCAGCTTTATTTTTTTCAGTGATAATTAAAGTTGTCATATTGGAGTTGAACTATAAAAGGATGCTTTTATTTAATTTCTAAAGACATTATAATATATCATAACAGTTAAATAAATTTCTGTTTATTATTAAACAAAAATTAAATATAATTGAAATGTAATTAATCTAATCCAAATCTCCTATAATTGAAAAATAAAATTTCGAATAATTTTTGAGATCTATATAGGGAGCGTAAATGAAAATGTCGAACCCTTATTCTCTCCTTCTGAAATCGCCCAGATTTCACCACCATGTGCTAAAATAATGCCTCTAGTAATATAAAGCCCCAAACCAGTTCCTGAATCCTTAATATTAATACTTTTACTTAATATTGGAGGTTTTATTCTTTCGAATTTTTTAAATAATCTACTAATTTCATCTTCTGATAAACCAATGCCATTGTCTTTTACTTGAAATAAATATTTTTCATTTTCTTTTTTGGCAGAAATTTCTATCCAACCATAATCAGGGGTGTATTTGATCGCATTTGAAAGTAAATTAGTGAAAATTGTAAAAAATCTTGTAGGATCTACCTCTAAAAGGATTTCATGATTAATATTTAATATTACTTCAAGATTCTTTTCATTGATCAAATAACTTAATTCATCAAGACAATCATTAATTATTGTAGTGACATTTACAAATTCTTTTTGTAATTTTAATTCATTTTCATCTATTTTTAAAACATCTAAAAGTTGATCCATTAAAATTTCTAATCGCTTAATATTTCTTTGCACCGTTAATAAATCCTCTGTAATATCGGGGGTCAATCGACTTCTATATTTCATTAAAATATAGTCAGTATATCCTGAAATTGAAATTAAAGGGGTTTTTAATTCATGTGCTGACATTGTAATAAAATCGTTTTTCAATTTATCTAATTTTTTCAATTCTATGTTTTGTTGCCTTAATTTTTTCTCGGATTCTAATAATTCTTGCTCCAACTTAAATTTCTCAGTTATATCAGAAAATGTCCCTTCAATAGCAATTGGCTTATTATTCTCGTCTCTTATTAGATGTGCATTTATTTGAACAACAATTTCGTTTCCATCCTTCTTTTTAATCGCAACAATAAAATTTCTGATAAAACCATTAGTTAGGAGATCTCCTATGTATCTTTCTCTATCAAGAGAGTTTTTCCAAATGAATGGAGGTTCTTTTCCGATAAAATTTTCAGAAGGATCATATCCCGCAATTTTACTAAATGCCGGATTATGATATAATATATTTCCTTCCCATTCTACTTTATAATAACCCTCATCCAAATTGGTTATCATATTTCGAAATTTATTTTCCGATTCTTTAAGCTGATCTTCCATTGTTTTGCTTTCAGTAATGTCTCGTATTATGGTGATCACTTGAATAACTTTTCCTTCACTGAAGATTGGTATCTTTCGAGTTTCAGTTATTACTTCATTATTTTGTAAGAAAGTAGATTCAGTAGTCAGTAAGATTTTTCCCGTATTGAATACTTCTTTATATTCTTCAAAAACATTGCCTGGTAAAAACGGAAATGCTTCAGAAATTTTTCGACCAAAAATGTTTGGTTCAATTTTTAACTTGCTAAGCCATTTCTTAAATTCTTCATTTACTAAAATAATCCTAAATTCTTTATCAATTACATGAAGAGGATCATTTAAGGAATCAATTGTAGTGCGATATTGTTGTTCTGATTTTATTAAATCTTTAGTCCTTTCTGAAATTTTTTGTTCTAATTCCCTATTTAAAATCTTTAATTCTTCCTGAGACTTTTTCAAATTTTGTTCAGCAATTTTTTTTTCCGTTATATCCTGTATTATTACTTGAAAAAACATTTCTTTCCCTATGTCGACAAGGGAATCGTCAATGCTTATCCAAATTGGAACACCATCTTTAAATCTAGAGATTTGAACTTCTAGAGGCTGTGGAATACTTCCTTTAAGAATTGAAGAATATCTTTCTTTGAATAATGGTAAGAGCTCCTGTGGTTTAATGTGAATATCTAAAAAATTTCTGTTAATTAAGTTTTCAATAGATCTATTAAATATTCTTTCAGTAGAAGGATTTGCATCAATTATTTGACCTTTGCTATTAACTAAAATAATTGAATAAGGAGAACTTTCAAATAAGTGTCGATACTTTGTTTCTGATTCTTTTAATTTTTGCTCAGCAATTTTCTTTTCGGTAATATCTTGAATGATTGCTTGGGTAAGTGTTCTATCACCAATTTTTACAAGTGAACTCTGGATTGATAACCAGACTTTAGTTCCCTTCGGTCTAGTAATTTGAAATTCTAGAGGTCCTAATTTTTCTCTCTTCAAAAATCTTTTAAAGCGATCCTTTAACATTGCTATAAGATATTCTGATCTTTCTAATACTGATAGAACCTCTGAAAATTTTTTACCAATCAATTCCTCTATCTTTAAAATTGAAAGTAAATTTATCATAGTTGAATTAGAATCTAAAATAGTTCCATCTTCATCCATAAGCCAAATAGCATAAGGAGAACTATTAAATAAATGACGATATTTTTTCTCAGATTCTTTTAATTTCCGTTCAGCAATTTTTTTATCGGTTATATCTCTAGCTAAATTCAAAATTTTTGATACTTCTCCTTTTTCCGTTAAAGGAACGGAATTTACCTCATATTCAAATATTTCGTCGTTACTTGTTTTTGCCTTGATCTCAATACCTTTTATTTCTTTACCTGACGATAACTCCCTTCCAAGTGCGTATAATTTATCCATATCATCTTCAGCGTAAAATTGCGTAAAATTCATTGTTCTAACATCTTCTAATGTAATTCCGATCTGATTTAGCAATGCGGGATTCATATCAAGAATTTTTCCTTCCATATCGGTTATGAAAATATAATCTGGACTTGAATTGAATATGGTGCGATATTTTTCTTCCGATTCTTTTATTTTTTGCTCTAAATAGAATTTTTCAGTAATATCTCTAGCTACACCACTAAATCCGATTTTTTTTCCATCTGAGTCATATTTTAAGTATATTGAAGATTCACAAGTAATTCTTTTTCCGTCTTTTCTATAAGATTGATATTGAAAATCTGATCTAGGACTTCCTGTTTCATAAACTTCCCTATAGACATTTATTATTTTCTTTTTATTTTCCTCATCAACAAAATCTTGATAATTTGTTCCTAATAATTCTTCTCTTGGACATCCTTGAAGTTCACATAAAGCATCATTAAAAAATACAAAGTTACCATTTAGATCAACTTCAAAATAACACTCTTTTATATTTTCAAGTATTCCACGATATTTTTCTTCAGATTCCTTTAATTTCTGTTCAGAAATCTTACGAATTGTGATATCTTCATAAGTAACTAGAATTCCAACTACGTTAGCCTTCGAATCGTGTAAAGGTATTCTATTAATCTCAAACCAAGTTTGATATCCATCTATTGTAGTTAATGATTCGATAGCATTATATTGTGGAGTATTATTTTGCATTACTTCAAATTCTTTTTCTTGAATAGATTCTAAGTCATCCTTTAACCAAATTAGATCTTTATCTGTAATTCCAATAATACTAGTGGGTTCTGTTATTTTATTTAGAGCCGCAAAATTCTTGTTGCAGCCCATATAGACTAATTTTGTATCTTTCCAATAAATAAGTTGAGGAATACTATCAAATACTAATTCTAACATTTCTCTTGTCTTTTGGACGACATTTTTTCCTTCTCTTGTTTGAAGAAGCTTCCAAAATTGGATTTCTGGGACAGAATCTGCTAAGTCATCGAATCGAGCTTGGCTTTTCTTTAATTCAAATTCAAATTTCTTGAACTTAGTAATATCTCTACCAATTAAGAAAATTTTTCTTTGTTTATCTTCACTTTCAATAAAAGTTCTTCCCTTAATTTCAAACCATCGATAGGGTTTATTCTTATATTTAATCTGTACTTCTTGCGTTCCAAAACCTGTTTTAAGTATGTCTTTTAGTAACTTATTGATTATTTTAATGTCTTGAGGATGAATGAACTCCATAATTTTCATCCCAAAACTTAATTCTTGAAAATTACAAAATTCACATTGATATTTATCATCAAGAATAAATATTAGATCATCAATATTATCGGAGTAAATTTGACCAATTTTACTGTAGCTTTCATATACACTTGCCATTTATTAAAACTACCCCTTTTTATTATTTAGGATTTAAATCATTAAATCTACTAAAAGAACTGACTGCGTTCTTTATATTAAAATTGGATAAATTATAATATATTTTTTATCTATTTACTAAAAAATTACTTAATAATTCAAAAAGTATAGAAGTTTAAGAAAATTAATAATAGAACCACAGATTTTACATAAGACTTATTAATTCTTAATTTTAAAAATTTCTTGAATTGATTTATTTCTCTCTTTTACCACTATTTCTTTCCAATTTGGTTCTATTACATCAAAAGCTTTTATTGTTAATCTTTCAATCTCATTATCGGAAGAATTTAACAACGGTCCTAAATAAGATAAAGCTCTTTTATCTTTAATTTTTATCAAGCTTTCTATTATATAAATAATTCTATATTTATCCGGTTCAAACTTTTCTTGCTCTTCTTTAAGTTTTTCAATAATTCGTAGCGTTGCTCTTCCATCTCTAATTCTGCCTAAGGCTTCAATAATTTTATTAATCACTATATGATCTTTCTCAGATCTAAGAGCTCGACATAATAAATTAGTTGCTCTTCCATCTTTTAATAACCCAAGCTGTCTTGCAGCGTCAGCTCTCTTTTGCCAATTATCATCATGAAAGAGTTGTTTGATTAAAGCGTTAAATTCAGCGTTTTTTTCATGCCAATCCATTATTCATGAATATATTAATTAAAATAATATTATAAATTAATGATTATAGAATATAAAACTCTAATAATTTGAAAAATTACACATTAATCAGTAATTCTTATTTATTTAAAAGAGATTTCATATGGTCTATTCGTTTTTGTAATAATTTTCGCGTGCCTACATCTTTTCTATGAAAAAGTCTTCCCTCAATACATTTAACTCCTGATTCACTAATCCGTTCGGCTTCTTCTAAAGAATTCGCAATCCCTAATATCCCCATTGCTCTTGAGGTTGTAGTATATATCTTGTCACCCTCTCTATAAACTGATGCATAGTAATATTTTGCACCTGTTTTATCAATTTTGGTCTTATGTATTATTATTGGTTCATTCTTTTTGGGATTGTCAGGATATCCTTCTGGAGCTAAATACTTACAAACAGTTGCTTTATTTTCATATTTAAAGTTTTTAGATAAATTTCTATTAATAACTGACCAGCAAATATCAACAAAATTTCCTAGTAATAAAGGTAAGACATTCATAGCTTCAGGATCACCAAATCGAGAGTTATATTCAATAAGTTTCAATCCTTTTGTTGTTTTCATAAATTGCCCATACAAAAAGCCCTTATATTCAATTCCTGTTTCTTTTTTGATTGCTGCTACCGTTTTTTTTATATCTTGAAGTGCTTTATTTACATCCTCTTGAGTTATAAAAGGCATTAGATGATCTTCCATAGAATAAGAACCCATTCCTCCTGTATTGGGCCCTTTATCATCTTCATAGGCTCTTTTATGATCTTGAACTAAGGGTGACCCCACGACATTTTTTCCATCAACAAATGTTTGAAGTGTGAATTCTTCACCAATGCATTTCTCTTCTAGGAGAAATCTGCTTTTTTGTTTAACTAAATCTTTACAGTATTCCAAAATATCTTGCTTTGAAAAGAGATGATCACCATAAACTTTTACTCCCTTGCCACCAGTTAATCCCTCTGGTTTTACAACTATGTTTTCTTCTCCTAGGTCTTTTATATAACTCTCTACACCGTTTATTGAGTTAAAAGTTTTGCTTTTGACATTTGATTGTATTTCGTATTTCTCAAGTAAATTTCTTGTAAAAACTTTTGACCCTTCTATCTGGGCCGCTTCAATTTTGGGTCCTACGCATGGAAAACCACCTTTCTCTAGGGCATCAACAATTCCAACTACTAAAGGAGCCTCAGGACCAATTACAACAAAATCAATATTTTTTTCATTACAAAAGTCAATGATTTTTTTAAAATCTGTTTCAGAATGAATCTTTATATCCCTACTTAAATCTTCCAATCCAGCATTTTTAAAACTCATAAATGCAAATAGGTTTGCACCTCCATTAACAAGAACCTCACCAATAACATGTTCCCTCGCACCATGACCAACAATTAAGCAATTATTAACCATAATCAACCAACAAAGAGAATATATCTATTTTATTTCTTAATATTAACTAATAAGTTAAACAACTAATTTTAACCTTAATTATTAACCAATAATCAATAAATCAACAAATCAAAGAATCAATTGAATTTTAGATTAGGTTTTATTCCCTAAGCATGGAGAATGAATTTTAATTTTAATAAAAAGTAAAATTATAAGATTAATGATTTGGGTTGTTTAAACTTGTTTCATATCTTTAGCTTTAGTCAGATATTCCTCCAGATTCTTCTTTATCTCCCTTTTATTATATTTTCCAACACTTGTTTTGGGTATTTCGTCGACGATGGCCACAAGTTTAGGAAGCATCCATTTGGTTATCTTACCCTTCTCTACCCCTTCAATCCTGAGGAATTCAATCAGATCCTCCTCCTTTTTATTGGAATTAGGTATAAGTTTTATGATGGCAAGAGCCTTTTCTCCCCAAAGATCATCAGGAACACCTACAATGGTAGCTTCAAGGATAAAATTAGCCATAGCAGCCAGATTTTCGATTAAGACGGTTGGGACCATCTCTGCACCACTTCTAATAACATCTGACATCCTATCAGCAATTACTAAGAAATCTTCATCATCTACCGTTGCTATATCCCCAGTATGAAACCATCCATCATACCATACCTCTGCAGTCTTCTCTGGATTTTTGTAATATTCTTCCATTACCCAAGGACCACGAATTACTATTTCTCCTAATGTTTTATTGTCATGGGGAACTGGTTTTCCATTCTCATCGAAAACTTCAACCTCAAGCCCAGGAAGTGGAAGACCTGTTTTAACCCTAACTTCATCTAATTTCTCCTTTGACCAATCTGCCATGTATTTTTTTACCCAAGCAATTACTGTAACTGGTGCTGTTTCAGTCATTCCATATCCAGAGGATGCGGTAAATCCAGGAATCTTCTTTTCAACTTTTTCTTTTAATCCTAGTGAAAGAGCTCCCCCTCCCACACTAACATTGATAAGGCTGGATAAATCATATTTATCTAGATCTTTATACTCAATAAGCATAGATAGAATTGTTGGTACCACAGCTACATATGTTACCTTTTCAGTTTCAACTAACTCACAAAAACCTTCCACTGTGAATGTCCCTGGCAATACGATTTTCACTGCCTGAAATGCATAGTTGAAAGGTGCGCTCCATGCATGGATATGAAAGAGAGGTGTAAGTAACATAGGAACCATATTTTCGCCAAGATGAACAATAGTTGGATCATTACTAAAAAAATAGTAAGCAAATATGTGCATACTCTGAAGATAAAGTGCTCTGTGAGTGAACATCACTCCCTTTGGCAGTCCTGTAGTGCCAGTAGTATAACAAAGAGTGGCATAGTTATCCTCACTCAAATAAGGCCATTCGAATTCTTCAGATTCCTGTTTAAGCAGC
>JBHLOG010000013.1:0-53697 GCA_048940765.1 Promethearchaeota archaeon
AATTTTTCAGTAATGTCTATGAATGTTCCATCTATTCTGACGGGATTTCCTTGTTTATCTCGAATCACATGTGAATTTAATTCCAGTACAATTTTATCCCCATTCTTTTTTAACGCATGACAGATGTACCCACGAGCGAAATTATTTATTAGCAGTTGCTTCAAATACTCTTTTCGAAGTTCAGGTTGTTGCCATAATTCAGTTACAATTGTATTTCTCAGATCTTCTGATGATTCAAAACCTAAAATTTTATTATAAGCTTGATTATGCATCAAAAGAACTCCATCTAAACTTACTTGGTAAAAACCAATATCTAAATTATTAATCAGATCTCGATATTTTTTTTCAGATTCTCTTAATCTTTCTTCTGCTAATCTTTTTTCAGTGATATCTTCAGTTTGAACAACTATTAAATCCGGTTTAACATAACCATAGTTAACTAAAAGATATTTTTCCTCTCCAGTTTGTTGAAATTTATATCTCATCTCTCTTGTTATACGCATTTTCTCATTAAAGCATTTATCTAAATCTGCTAAAATATCGGGTCGACTTTTATACATTTCTGAAGCCTTGTGACCTAAATAATTTTCAACTCCTCCAAATGTTAAAATTTCAGCAGTATTGTTAAAATCAATGAAAGCAAAATCGTCATTGAATTTTTTCCATATATAGGTGGCTATTGGACCTTCCTTGTATAGTGCCTTGAACATTTCTTCTGAATCTTTTGACCTTTGTTCTGCTTTCTTACGATCTGTTACATTTTTACCAATCCCTAAAATTCCATAAATTTCGCCATTTTTTTTTAAAGGAATTCCATATGTTTCTATAAAAATAAAATTACCATTCTTTGCTCTTACTTTATACTCTCTACGTTTAGACTGCTTTCCATTTTTTAATATTTCCTTTAAAACATTATATGCTTTTTTCAATTCATCTTGCTCAAGGATGTCTGTAAATTTGATATTGGAAATTTCTTCTCTATCATAACCCAAAGCAATTAAGGTTAAATCATTGGCATCCAAAAAGTTTCCATTCAGATCGTTTATGTAAATTAAATCCAATGAATGTTCAAACAAATCCTTATACTTTTCTCTTATTTCTTCCCTATTATATATCATTTAACATTCTAATTTTATTTTAATTGTTATATAATTTGTTTAGTTACGGGTAATTTAACAGTAAATGTAGTACCTCTATTTCTACCGGCAGACTCCGCCCAAATTTGGCCTCCATGTAAATCCATTATTTCTTTCGAAATATATAAACCAAGTCCAGTTCCTTGGATATCAATATATTCTAAACCTTCTCCATATCTTTCTATCTTACCAAATCTTGTAAATAATTTTTCCATTTCCTCTTTAGTTAAACCAATTCCAGTATCATTTATCGAGATTTCTGCCCATTTGTTATTTTTAATTAGGTTTATTTTGATTTTTCCATTAGGAGGTGTATTTTTTATAGCATTTGATATAAGATTTAATAATACTTGTTCAATTCTGACTTTATCAACACTTAAAAGTATTTCATCTATTAGATTAAGTTCTAAATTCAAATTTCTTTTTTTAAGTAAATGATGCATTTCTCTTGAACACTCTCTTATTATTTGACCAATATCGTAAGAATTTTTCTCCAATTCAAATTTCCTGTATTCTATTCTGGTAACATCAAGTAGATTATCAACTAAGTATTTTAATCTATTACCTCCTTTTTCAATCATTTGAATTAATTCTTTTTGTTCATCTTTAAATTTATCAATATACAAATCTAAAAGAAGTTCAGCAGCTGCACAAACAGTAAATAAAGGTGTTTTTAATTCATGTGAAACTCTTGAAATTAAATCCTTTCTAATTTGATCCAATTCTTTCAATTTTTCGAGTTCTTGTTTTATAAGGAAATCTGCCTTTTTTTGTTCAGTTATATCATTTATAACCGCCTGTAATAAAATTTTTTCTCCTAACTTAACTAATGAAGTCTGATATCTTATCCAAATTGTACTCCCGTCTTTTTTATATAATTCTATACCTAATGGAGCTAAAATCTCGCCTTTTATAACTTTTTGAAATCTTTGTAGCAATATTGGCACATATTTTGGATGAATTGCAGGAAGATTTTTAAATTCAATTCCAATTAATTCATCTCGACTATAGCCAAGTAATTTTTCAATCGCAGGATTACAATATATTAATTTACCTGTTTGATCAATTAATGCTATTGAGAAAGGGACAGATTCAATCAAATTTCTATATCTTTCTTCAGATTCCTTTAATTTTTGTTCCAATTCAAATTTCTCGGTCACATCTGATATTAATCCCTGGATTATTACTGATTTATTTTTATTTTCATGTATCATATGAGAATTTAATTGTACAACTATTTTTTCACCATTTTTTCTTTTTGCATGAACTAAATAATTTTTAACAGATCCTTTTTCTTCTAATTCTTTTAAATATATTTTCCGCTCCTCAGGTTTTTGCCAAAAATTATGGACATCTTTACTTATCAAATTTTCAGATGGTTCATATCCTAATATTTCACAAAATGCAGGATTATGATTTATTAGTATTCCGTCCCAGCGTAACTGATAAAAACCTAAATCTAAATTATTAATCATACTTCGATATTTTTCTTCAGATTCTTTTAACATTTTTTCTGTTAAAATACGAACTGTTATATCACGTACAATCCCTTGAATAATTCGATGTCCTCCAACTTCAAACATACTCGATGATACTTCAGCAAGGAAAATTTTGCCATTTTTTTTTTTAAAGCTTATTTCAAATCGAACAAATCCCTTTTTAGAAACTTCGTTAAAAGCTTTTTGAGACTGTTCAAGAACTTCAGTGGGGTGAAGCTCGAAAATTTTTAATTTTAATATTTCTGCTCTTTTATAACCAAATTTCTCCAAAACCTTTTGGTTAACGTCTATGATTTTTCCTGCTAAATCATGTAAAAAAATTGCATCATTTGAGTGATGGAACAAATTACTGTACTTTTCTTCAGATTCTCTTAATTTTTGAGTCTTTAGATTAACAAGTTGCTTTAATTCTTCTTTAAATCTTTCTTCCTCTTCTTTTTTCTTTGTAATATCGCGAAATAGCCCATAAAATCCAAGAATATTTCCATTAGAATCATACTTTAGATATACTGAGGTTTCACCAATAATTTTAGTCCCATTTTTATGTTTGAATTCATATTGAAAATCTGTTAAAGGTTCACCTGTTTTATAAACAGTATTAAAACCTTCAAACACTTTTTTCTTCCCTTTTTTATCAGTAAGATATTTATAGTTTAGTCCTAGCAATTCACTTTTTGAATATCCAGTAAGTTCACACAATGATTTATTGAAAAAAGTTAAATTACCTTTTAAATCAACTTCAAAATAACATTCTTTAATATTCTCAATAATTTGTACAAATTTATCTTTAGAAAATTCCACTGTATACCTTAACCTGCTATTTTTTTAATAATTCTTAAAAAATACTTAACTTCAGGAGTAAAGCTAAAATTCCCAAAATTAGTAATTCATTCTTATGAGTTTAATGAAATAATACCTATTTATTTTTTATTTAAAAACAAATTTCACCTAATACTTAACAATCCAAAATCACTTTCATAATTATTAATTATTTTTAAAAATGAAATACTTGAAATTCCCCTCAAACTTTTATTTTTATAAATGATAAGAATTAAAAACTTATCTACTTTTGATTTTATACAGACTTCTAATTTAATCAAATCTGATGTTTTATGAATGAGTCGAAAAAAGACTATCAAAAAATCCTTGGATCAGTTCAAAAACCCGTTTTAGGTGAAGCTGGTAAAACAGGGTCGTGGGCAAAATGGATACCAGTTATCGATGAAAGTAAATGCATCCCCGCTAGATCTGGAAAACCAAGTTGTTTCAATTGTTGGCTTTATTGTCCTGAAGCTGTCGTTTCAAGATCTATCCCTCCTAAAATTGATTATGATTATTGTAAAGGATGTGGTATATGCATGGAAGAATGTCCTGTAAAAGCTATATCAATGGAGGAGGAAAAATCTAAATGACTGTGTCTAAAGAAGGAAAAGTTCGTACTAATGAAGATGTAATGATTTTGACTGGTAATCATGCTGCTGCGCATGCTTTTAGACAAGTAAGAGTTGGTGTTGTTTCGGCATATCCAATAACTCCACAAAGTCCTGTTGTTGAAAAAATCGCAGAATTCATATATGAAGGAAAGTTAAAGGCAAATTTTGTAAAAGTTGAATCTGAACATTCCGCGTTGGCAGTTTGTTGTGCTGCTTCTGCAACAGGTTCAAGAGTTGGTACAGCAACTTCAGCTCATGGATTAGAATTGATGTATGAAATGTTACCATGGGCCTCAGGAAATAGATTACCTATAGTTATAAACTTAGCAACAAGATCATTGGGAGCTCCTTGGAGTGTTTGGACTGATCATCAAGATTTCATAACTATAAGAGATGTTGGATGGATTCAATTTATGTGCGAGAATAATCAAGAAATATATGATAACAATATTCAAGCCTTCAAAATTGCTGAGGATCCCAGAGTATTTTTACCTGTAGTCTGTGCATATGATGGATACATATTAAGCCACACATTAATGCCTGTTAAATTAGAGAAACAAGAAGGCATTGATGAATTTTTACCACCACTCAAACATCACATTAATTTATCTGATCTTTCACACATAAAAGGAATTGATCCTGTTACAACACCTCATATTGTTAAACGAGAAGAAGGAATAGCCCCAGGATATTATGAATATAGATATTCACTTCAAAAATCTTTAGAAAATTCAATTGACATAATTAAACAGGTTCATGATGAATTTGCTGAAAAGTTTGGTAGATCCTATGGAAATGGGATATATAAAGCGATTCAAACTGAGGATGCTGATACAATTATTTATGCTATGGGATCAGTCGCTTCACAATCAAGGATTGCACTCGAAAAACTTCGAAATGAAGGAATCAAAGTTGGTTTAGTAAGCCTTAGATTATTCAGACCTTTCCCCTCTGAAGATTTAAGAGAATTTTTCAAAAATAAAAAAAACATTATTGTATTTGATAGGGATATTGGATATGGATATGAAGGTGTTCTATCTTATGAATTAAAAGCTGCTCTTTATGGTCTAAATAATCAGCCAAATATTAAGGGTTTTATTGTTGGCTTAGGTGGTAGAGATGTAAAAACCGACCATATTATTAATGGTGTTCATAAAGCTTTAGATGAGTTTAAACAAGGAATCTTTACAAACAAAACTGATTTTTTAGGTTTAAATTTAGATGAATTGAGCGATTATGATGAATCAACTTACTTCAAAAGGGGTGAAAAATAATGGTAAATGTTATGGATCTTCCTGAAGAAGAATTTATTTATCCAGGTACTCGAGCATGTGCAGGTTGCGGGATGGCTTTAATTTATAGAATCGCTCTAAAAGCTTTGGGAGCAAAAACACTAATAACTGTACCCGCATCATGCTTAACAGTATTACATGGAATGCAAGGATTCTGTTCAACGAAATTGTCTGTATATCACACTCCCTTTGCAACCACTGGAGCGTCTGCCTCAGGTATTTTAGCTTCCCTTGAGGATAAAGGTTTAGCAGATGAAATCACCGTTCTTGCTTTTGCAGGGGATGGGGGAACAACTGACATTGGAATACAAGCTCTAAGTGGAGCCGCAGAAAGAGGGACAAATTTCATCTATGCTTGTTATGATAATGAAGCATACATGAATACTGGAGTTCAAAGAAGTGGTTCCACCCCATTGGGAGTAAAAACAACTACTACACCTGAGGGTAAGTTAGGACATAAGAAAAATATGCCTAAAATATTAGAAGCCCATGGCATTCCTTATGTTGCAACAGGAATTGCTTCCTATCCTTTAGACTTGTACGAAAAATTTAAGAAAGCCAGAAATATATATGGACCTAAATATTTCCATATTTTATCACCTTGTCCTCCAGGATGGGGATATGAACCTAAGGATACTATTTTGATTGGTAGACTAGCTGTTCAAACAGGATTTTGGATTTTATATGAAGTTGAAAATGGTACTTTAAAATTATCAAAACCAAGTAGTAAATATCTAGATCCATCAAAACGTCGACCTATTGAGGATTATCTAAAAGCTCAAAAGAGGTTCAGTATGATGACACCAGAGGAAATTGAACATTATAAAAATTACATCGAATCTAACTGGGCAGATATTAAACGAAGAATTGAAAACTAAAATTTAATTTTAAAATCCTTTTTATTATCCAATAGATATTTCATTTTTTTGTTCATATTAAGTTATAGAAAAAAATAAATTATAATTCTAGTTAGTATAAGTAGATATTAAATGCTTAGAACCTTCATATTTAATGAAGTTAAATCTCAGTGGGTAGAAGAAGAACATGTTCTGCTTTCACATGAGATATGTGCAATTTTAGATGAAGAAAGAGAGATTATCTATTTATTGAATAGTCCTAAAAGTAGTAGAGAAGCTTTTAGAAAAGGATATAAACAAATCAAAGAATTAGGTTCTAATTTTCCTGAATTGAATATCCAATATGTCATAGCAAGAAAAAATATTCCTGAAGACGTTAAGAAAAAAGTTGATTCAATGATAGAATCTGCAAAATTAACAAAAGGTAAAATCTTAAAGTTCAGTAGATTTACAACTATTCGAATTTACAGTATTTCAATTTTGTTAGCTGTATTTTTCCCAATTTTCTACTTTTTGAATTTAAGCACATCTTTTTTTTGGTCTAGTTTAAATGGAAATTATCGGGTTAGCAATATTATATATAATAAATGGATAAATTACTCTAAAACTTTCATTATTATTTCCTTGATCTTTATTATAATTAATATTATAATAGGGATAATTGAGAAAGAAAGTCAGGTTATAATATTTTCTTTCAATGGAATATTAATTTCTTTTGGACTGCTAATCTATTTAAATCAAGGAATATATTTGTTTATTTTCCAGGAAGGTTCTTCATTAACTAGATATTTAATTTCACATCGAGATATTTTTTTCTTTTTATTTTTGAATTTGATTGCATTTTTGATTTTAGAAATTCCGAATATATATAAATTAATATCTTTTTTCAAAACATACCACAAATTTATATTTTAGTTGAAAAATTGTGGAAGTAGCAAATCTTCTCACTCAAATGGATAAGGAGGATCTTAGAATACTTATGGCAATTGAAATTGGGATGAAAAGATCAGAATATGTTACTGTAAACAATATTAAGTTTTATTCAAGATATAAGATGGAAGAAACTCTTTTTCGTTTGAAAAAAGTTCATAAATATGATTTAGTAATCAGAGATGCATCTCAGCATGAAATTGCTTATACACTTAACTCTAAAGCATATGATCTCCTTGCAATGCATGCACTAGTTGAAAAAAAAGTTATAAGTCAATTAGGTCCTCTAGTTGGTCAAGGGAAAGAATCAGATGTATATAGTTGTATGGATGACGATAATAACATTTATGTGGCTAAATTTTATCGAATGGGAAGAACAAGTTTTAAAAATATCAAACGCTATAGGGATCTTATAGGGGATCGGACTCATCTCTCTTGGCTTTATATAAATCGGCTTGCTGCTAAAAAAGAATATGAAGCTCTTGAAAAAATTTATAAACTCAAATTAAGCACACCTAAACCAGTAGACTATAATAGACATATAATTATAATGTCATACCTAAGAGGAAAAGAATTAGTTTACTTTAAAAGTGTCAAAAAGCCCCTAAAAATATTTAATAGAATAATAAAACAATATAAAACAATCTATAAAAAGGCGAATATGATACATGGAGATTTAGGGGAATTTAATATTGTATTAGACGAAAAAGGAGCCATTTTAATCATTGATTGGTTGCAATGGGTTCCAAGTGACCATCCTAATGCCAATTTACTTTTAGAAAGAGATATTACTAATATATGTACATATTTTCAAAAAAAATTTAATATTGAAAGTAAAATAGAGGACATAATTCAATCATTTTATAATTAAAATGTCTAAAACACTCAATCTTTAAAATATCTACCTTCAAGTATAATATCTTCTAAATCTTCAGTTTCTATAGTTTTTAGACTTGTAATTTTAGTGTTTAAAATCTTAAATAATGATTTTAAATTTAAATTCTTCTTTAATGTGGAAAATCTGAAATCTGCATTACTTTTACTCACTCTGAATGATTCATTAATTCCTTTTTCTAATTGGGGCAAATTTTGAAAAGATGTAATTGAAAAAATCGAACTAAAGACATTATCTCTAAAGGGTAAATATTCTATATCAGATAATAGTAAATTTGGAGTTCTTTTTAGACATTCAGAAATAATAAATTTAGACTGGAACTCTAAAAGCATGTTCCACGAAATGTCTATAGCAGTATAATTACATTTTATTTCCTGATTATCCAAGATTGATTTCCTGATATATTCGAAAAATAATCCAGTACCGCAACCCAAATCTAATATGTTTTTACCATTTGCTCTATAGTTTTTTAATAGAAATTTATACTTCTCTTCTTGTAATTCTCTATATCTTCTGTCATAAACAGATGCTGTTTTATTATAATCCCTAATAATCTTCTTTTTTTTATCGATTTTTCTATGGGAATTTTTCAAAAAATATTACCATCAAAAGTCTAATTATTCTTCCTATTATGATTTTTAGAGCATACGACTACTTAACAAGATTTCTCAAGCTTTTATTATGTCGTAAGGTTTTAATTTAAAAAAATCTAACTTTAAATTATCTTTTCAATAACTAATATAATAATTTTTTTAATAAGAGAATTGAAAATGTCAAGTAAAGATAATAATCTGTATAAATCAAAAAACCCTCTTACTATACTCCAGAATGCCCAAAACTCAATAATTTTACTTAGATTAAAAGATGGCACTGAATATAGGGGTATGCTGAAAGAAATTGATGCCTATATGAATTTAATATTAGAAGATTGTACCGAAATAATGGATGGATCTCCAATAGCAAAATACAATGAAATATTTATCCGAGGAAATAATCTGTTATTTATTAAACCGGATGCTTCTCAAATCACATAAATTTAGAAATATATTGTTGTTGTTTACCTAATAAATATAATTTTAAGTGCCCTAAAGAAAAGAATTTCTTCTCTAAAAATACTTTTATAATTTTAAAAGTTTTGGAATTATTTTATTATTTTTAACTATTGCATATGAAGCTGGATTTGGTGAAAAATAACCTCGATAATTTGCAGACGTAAAAATTGAAAGCAGTTTTTTATTAAAGAACCATCGATATCCCTCAGGAAAGCATTCATGTGCTCTTATAAGATATGTAAGGCGATTATGATTCATAAATTTCTCAAAAGCTTCATTTCCAAAAAATTTAATTCCAGGGCCTCTAAAACTATCAGAAAAACCTTGTAATTCTGATTTAGGGTCATTCCACATAATTTGATATATAGTCTGTGAAATTGAATTAAGTATTACCTTGAAATTTTTGCACTTAAGTCCTTTTAAAGTATTAAGGATATTAAAATCTTGTGGAATCCCTCCGTGTAAGCATAAAATGATTTCATTAATTAGAGCACATAAGGGAAGTACATTATAAATGGTTAGAACCGTATTGAATTTATTATGGTTATTAAATCTTGATATAAATTCATGGAAAAAGCCATAATATTGATTCATTTCTATAGTTTCATGATTTCCTCTTAAAATGTAATATTTTTGAGGGAAAAGAATTTTTAAAGCTAAAACAATTAAAAAACATTCTAATTGCTTTGGTCCTCGATCAACAATATCTCCTAAAAAAATAATTAATCTTGGATTATTTTCGTTAATAATTTTAATAAGTTGTAATAATGTTTCTAGATTTCCATGGATATCACCAATTACATATACTACATCTTCATTAATGTTAAACTCTAACAGTAAATTTTCATTTTCTAAAATCACTTTAGCCATTTCTAATATTTCTGCAATCTTATCAAACTTTAATTTAGAGATTTTTTGCGGTTTGTCTATCAGATCTTGTAAAAATGAATTTTCAATCAAATTCAAACTGATTCAAAAAGTTATTTTTTTAACTTTTTTATAGTAGTTCTATCTATTTTATAATAGTTTCTAATAATTTTATAAAAAAAAAAATTTTAAGTAAAAAATTAAATTTCCATGGAAGAACCGTTTATTCAAAAATTGTTAACTGCCATAGAGGACCTTATCGAAGATTTTGAAAATGAAAAGTTTCTGGAAAAAAACAAAAATCGTAGTCTTGGAATAGTTTATACTCCAAATCAAATTGTGGATTATATTACTGCTAACATTTTCAGAATTTATTTTGAAAGTTTTATTAATTCTCAAAATCAGTCCAAACTTAACCATAATTTAGAAAACAGCTTTCATTCATTATTTGAAAATCAAAAAACTAAGGAAAATTTAACTAAAATAATTAAAAATATAAGGATTTTGGATCCCTCCTGTGGTACTGGGAGATTTTTAATTTCTATAGCCGAACGATTATATAAGTTTTATAAAATAATAGATCCAGAATTATCAGACTTTAATATAAAAAAAGAAATAATTCAAAATAATCTCTATGGAATTGAAATTGAAAATTCAGCATATCTTATCTCAAAATTAAGATTAATCAAGTGGTTTTTATCAAATAATATAGAAAGCCTAAAATTTAAAAGTTTAAATTTGAAAAATATAAAACTGACAGATATTGATCAATTTATTGAAAAATTAGAAATCAAGTTCAATATATTTAATTTAGATTTTCTTTTAGAATTTAATTCTGATAAATTTGATATTATAATTGGAAATCCACCTTATGTAGAAAATAAAAAGATTAAAGATATTGAATTTAAAAAAAAATTGAAAAAAAGATTCAAATCAGCTTATCGATTGTTCGATCTTTCTGTAGTTTTTATAGAAAGATCGCTTGAATTATTAAAATCGAATAGTGGATGCTTTTCAATGATAACAACAAATAAGTTTTTATCCGCTGATTATGGCATTAAAATCAGAACATTATTAGTAAATAATACTGAGCTCAAAGAAATAATCAATATTTCATCAATTCCAATGTTTAAGAAAACTGCAGCTTATCCAATAATTCTTTTTTTTAAGAAACATCAACCAGAAGAGAATAATATGATTAAAATCAAGCCTTATGATAATTTAAATAGTTTTATAGAAAATACTGGAATGAAATCAACATATATATCTCAAAGCTCAATAAAGAAAATCCCTTCCCTTGTTTTTCCTATTTTTGGTAATATTAATTTAATAAATTATCTGTATTCTAATTTTATACCTTTTATAGAGACGTTTAAAGATATGAAAATTTATTATAGACCATTTGGATTTATAAAATGGGTAAAGCATTTTGATAATTTAAGAAATTTTAAAAATTCTGATAAAGATTTATTATTAATCGGGACAGGGAATGTTGGTAAGTATCATATAAAATTCGATAAACCTATTAAGATATCAGGAAAAAATCTCAATGTATCTTATTTTCAATTTAATAAAGAATTTAGGAAAATTTGGGAAGTATTAAAAAGTGAGAAGCTAGCTTTTAGAGAAATTGCAAGACAATTAACATGGGTTTATGATCCTGGTTTATTTGCTAACATAACTGGATTGTATTTTGTTCAAATCCCATCCATTGATAAAGATATGTTGTTTTGTATTCTGACAATAATGAATTCAGAATTAATGGATTTAGTATTCAAATCTTTATTTGGCACTCTTCATATGTCTGGAGGTTATTTACGATTCAATGGCAGTTTCATTAAAAGATTACCAATGCCAAGAAAATTTCCTGTGTTTATATCAGAATTAGGAAAAATTTTGCAACTCCTTTCACAATTAAAATATGATTTTGACTCGTATAAATCAGAAATTATGAATTTCCCTGAAATAGGAGGATTTAAAGAAACATATTTAAATGACATTAAAAAATATTTTTACTTTTTTAAGGAATTAAGCAATGCCTTAGTGAATTTATTATATTTAGATGAGTTTTACTTGAAGGTTAATATTAATTATGATATTTTGAGAGGACTTTTAAATTCTAACCTTGAATCCAACCAAGTCCAATTGAAGTTTTTACTTCCAAGATTCTGTATAAATAGTTACAAAGTTTTTCAACTAAATGAATTAAAAGACATTTTAATCCATATAAAAGGACTTTATACCAAATTTTATAATAATACAAATTTAACAAGGCAAATAGAGGAAATTACAAAAAATATATTCCCACAAAAAATAAGTTCCACCTCTTCATTAAATGAAATATAATCGAATTAAAATTAAATTTTAACAAAGATTATATATTCAAAAAAATAAATAAGTTAAAATCAACTATAAATGTGAGTAAGAATTATGGCTAAAAAAAAGAAAGTTCCAATTGAAGAGGAAGAAGATTATGAAGTTCCAAATGGAAAATTAGATGAAGAGGGAGAAGAAGTTTTAGATCTTTCCGATTGGAAAGATGACTTAGATGAAGATGTAGAGTATGATCTCAGTAAAATAGAAGATAATATGCTAGAAGATGAGACTGAAGATGAAGAATTTGGAATGGAAGTTGATGATGTCATTAAGATGTTGCGTAATGTAAAATGTAACCCTTGTCCGGGTTTAAAAAGCAAACCTGGTTGCCAAATTGCTCACGATTATGGGTGCCCAAAACCGAAGAAGCCATAATAATTTAATTATTATTTTTTTATTATTTAACCACATTATCATTTCTTGATTACATTTCTTAGTGGAATATTTTGCTTTCAAATACGCACAAACGCATTATCTTAATAATTATTGATTTTATATTTAGTTGGTACATCTGGGAAGTAAATATATCGTTAGGAAATCCATGTTATACAACTGCTTTTTCAAGATGTTTTACTTTATCTGTTACTACATTCTTAATAATTTATGTGCCTTTTGAGATATACTTCAGTTTTCGTGAGCTTTGGTTCGAACGCTGGCCAAAACTTTATCTTAAAGATTTAGAAGTAACCTCCATAAAAATAAATGTTTCTAATGGACTCTTATCGGCAAATCTGGTAAAGAATCAGAATCAAGCAAAAACTAAATCAAAAAATGCTTTAATTATAATCTGCCATGGTTTTTCCGACACAAAGGAAAAACTTCAATATTTATATTTTCCACTTGCATATCAAGGTTATATTATTCTTGCTTATGATGCAAGAGGTACGGGAACATCTAAAAAATTAGGAAAGAGGGGTGATTTTTTAGAAAGAATTAAAGATTTTAAAAAAATTGTTGAGTGGGTAAAAACTCAAGAAGAATTTTCAAAAACCAAAATCTATTGTATTGGATTCAGCATAGGTGCTATAACTGTTATATCTGGAGGTTTTTTAGATGAAAATATTGAAAAAATTATCGCAATTTCTTCAATATCTTGTTACAAACAAAATATACCCAAATACAATCCTGTTGTAATGTTGAGTTACTTAATGAAAGGAGTGAAATTGTTCCCAAATGATGTTGAAAATAAAATGCTTTCTCCTTACTTATTGATACAGGAAGCAAAAAATGAATTACCTTTAGAAGATTGGAAGATTTACTCTAAGAAGATTATGTTAATCCATTGTAAAAATGACAGAATAATAAAATTCAAAAATTTTCAACAAAACAAAACAATTTTAGCGTCAGTAGAGGAAAATGTTCTTATATTGAAAAAAGGAGGACATTCCCAAAAGAAAAATGAATGTGCTTTAGTTGGAGCAATCCTAAGGTATTTTGCTTCATAAATGTGTAAAATGTATTATATCTTGCTTCTTTTAAAGAATTAGAATAGATTGATCATTTCTTTTATAGTTTCAAGGGCTAATTCTATACTTACATCAATGATATTAAGTTTATTATTAAAATAATTAGGATCTGATTTTGATTTTTGAATTTCTTCAAATATATTAAAGAAATGTTTCTCAGATTCTAATGACATTGAATATACTCTAGGGCGAGAGGTGGCATCGCTCATCTTTACAAAACAACCATGATCCCGAAAATTATGGCTGAAAGCTGGAAAATAAGTTTCCCACAATTTCTCTTTTAATTTATTATAAACATTGTTAGCTAACCTTTGACAATAATTTCTGCTCTTGTTGCTATAGGAGAAATAAAAAGGCAATCTATTATTTCCTAGATTTCTTGATACATAGTCTTGAAGTTTTTCAAAAACCATTTGAAATTGTTTTTGAGAAAGATTTAGATGTGTATGATCTAAGGATGGATTGCACTTGAAAAATAGAGGTTTCTGGTAATAAGGTATTTCGTATAGCTTTATAATATTTAATACAATCCCTTCTTTAAGCCAATGATCAAACTTATAAAATAAGTTTAGATTCATGCCTAATTCTATTAGAAATCTTTTTAATAAAGAGGTTTCATGAAAATCAAGTATATATATATAAATTTCTTTATTATCCCAGTATTTTTTGAGCATTTTTTTTACAATTAAAACATGTTCAGGTATTGGTAATTTATCCAAATCCTTCATTCCGTTTTTATATTTAGGAGCAAACGTTCTACGCCAAAATCTATTAAGATTTAAACCATTTTTTAAGAAATACCCGGATTTATTATTTTTACTAGGATTTAGAAATCCATAAGGATTCATCAACGGTAGAAAATAGAGAACCTGATTAGTTCGAATAATCTTTTTAATATTAATTTTTCCCACTCTTAATAATTTAAAAAACTCGAACATACTAAATAAACCGTTATACTCATTATGCTGGGCACCAACAAAGATTTTAACATGGTGAATGTCATTAAGTTCAGAATTATTTGAAATTTTTATAAGAGGGATAATTCCTTCAGCTGTCTTATACGTTTGATAAGTAACTAAATCTAAACTTTTAACTTGTTCTAGTTCATTTAGAATTTTGTTGTATAATATCTTCCGATTAGAAATATCTAATAACGATTTTAATGTTTCAAGTTCCATGTCAATCGAGAATTTTACTCCAATCAGAGAAATTAATAATTTTACTATAATTTTTAACAATACTTGTAAATAATAGGCAGCCTATACAAAACATATTAACAAAATCTTCTTTTGTTAAGTTTAATAATATGCAATTATCTTTAGAAAACCCGATTCCTCTATCAACTTCAATTTGACCATTATAACCCGATAAATTAACCACAAATTCTTGTTTATTTAGGCTTCCACGGTATCTTTCTCGAGCAATTCTTGCTAAACCTCCTACGGGCACAATTATTCCATTTCTTTGGGTTAAATATATTCGCAAATCAAACGTATGTTTTCCTTCTCGCCAATTAATTAAGGAGAAATTTGCCATTTCTTGAATAGTGTATGGATAAGGATCACGATCTTCCGTGAATTTCGCAAAAAATTCTTTTTTACTTTCATTTACAATATTTTTAATACTAGAATAATCTTCATCATTGGAAATTGGCATAACGCCCGCACCACCTGAACCTCCACTAGGTTTGATGATAAAAGATCTTTGGTATGTATTTATAAGATATTCTAATTTTTCTATTAATTCCTTTTCTGTAAATGCCTTAGTAAATAAGAGATATCTAAGATTATACTTTATAAGCATATTTTTACTAAAAAAGCTTGCTAAATATGTTAAAGATTTATCATCAGTTACTTTAAAGATGGGATTAACAATAATTGACTTTATATCACGAAAATCTTCTTCAACAATTTGTTTGAATTTTTTATCATTTAGACGCCTTGTAATACCATCTCCTATTAGAACACTAATTTCTTCACCTTTATACTTAATCCACTTATTAGAAAATGAGAGAGTGGTAGATAATTGTTTATAATCCGCTATCAAGAATACAATTTCAGCCTTAAAATGTTTATCATAATTATCCGTATTGAAGATCTTTACTGTATAGCCGTTATTTTTAATTTTTTTTCTCAAATATTCTATCATTATTACTTTCTCATGAATTAATCCATCATTTACCGGTACTCCAACTAAAACCAAAATTTTTTTAATTTTTCTTGTACTTTTCTTTAAAGCTTGATTAATTGCTTCATAATATCCATCAAATAAAAGAGATTGCTGTTTTTTAGTAATAATTGAAAGACCTCTATGAGATCCTCCATTAGTTTCTAAAAGAAAAAATTTTTTTCCTTCTGGTTCATCAGATACCATGAAATCAATGCTTCCTGTATAGAACGAATTAACGTTTGTTAGAACATTATCTTTCTCTTTTTCCATCTTCTCTAAAGCTTTATTCCTTACTTCTTCGGCAAAAGCTTCTTCTTGTGAAGCTCTCAAATCAGCAAAAGATACCAAATCTAACCCTAAAGATTTACCCAAGTTAATCAATTCTAAATCTGAATTTGTAAATTTTGAGGACATTAATTTTAGAAACTTAGTGAGAAGATTCTCGTTCATAAATTATTATTATTATAACACAATTTAAAAAAATTAGTCTTAATATAAGATATAAAATATTAAGAAAATTATTCAAATATTAAGTAATACAAATCAGAGATATAAATATCCCTGATGATTCCCTTTTGTTGATAATCTAAGACTACCAAGCAAGATTTTCTTTACCTTAATTTGTTGTTTATAAGTCAAGTTGGAATATAGTAATATATAATTTTTTTCAATATTTATTGTAAAAAGAAGAGCTATTTCTATCAATTTTGACTTTTCAGTAATTAAACCAATTATTACATAGTGATAAGGAAGATTAACAAGATCATTTACATTTATTTCCTTTTCGATTATATCGTCCTTTTCTTTATCATATTCTGTTTTAATAAATTTTATATTATTTAAAGGAATTGAAATTTTTCTAAAGGCCTCAAATTTTTTAGAAAATTGACTTTGGCGTAAAAATCTTCTTTCCTCTTTACTTTTTTCATAAAAATATTTGTTTTTCTCCTTAATTATGAATAATTTCCTTTCTTTTCTCAAACTTGATGAGCTCTTTTCAATAGTTTTAAGCTCTTCAATAGCTTCATCATGGAAGACAACTAAAATATCTGGATCAACTCTTTTAATAAAGAAATTTTTATATAGAATACCCGCATCAGTTTTAATCCAACCATCTGTATCAACTAAAATAAAGTCAATATTTTTATTCTTGTTGATATAATCATCTATTAATCTCCTACTTGAAATTGAAACTATAAATTTATTATCTCCTTTAGGAAAAGTAGCGCCAATAAAAACAGTATTTTCAGAATTAATATTCTCGCTTGAAACAATATAATCATTAATTGAACCAATGTTAATTGTAGTAGGAATGTATATAATTTGTTGGCCTAAATCAGAGTCTAGATATCCCCCCTTTAATCCCTCTTTAAAAAAATTATTTGCTAAGTATTTAATAAATGTTGTTTTACCACTGCTAATTCCTAAAACCATAATCTTCAAAGGAGCGTTAGTATTTTCTTTTAAGACTTTAAGTATTGAATCTTTGATTTCAATCCATTCAGTAGAAATCGAATTTTCTTCTATCAGTTTAAAAAATTCTTCGATATTAGTATATATTTCTAATTTTGATTTTTCTAAACCATATAGGGGGTAACTTTGAGCGCTAGGGATTATTAATACATTTCTATTATTTGGTGGTGGATTACTCGATGATTCTTTTTCAGCAAGAAATATTTTCCCAAAGACATCAATTTTTCCTTCTAATACCGTGACTCTTGCAGGACCTTTTATTAATAAAGTATGCCCCTTACTTATGCTCTTTATCATAGATTATTCATCCACTAAAAATAATTTTATAAAATTCTCCTTTAAGTGTTCCTTCAAAAAATTTAATGAATATTTTTCAATGTATAGTAAATATTTATTAATCATAATTTAGTTTTTCAAAAAATCTACAAGTCTAATCTTTAATATTTTATGTAATTTAATTATAAATAAATAATTTAAGAACAAATTTCAGAAACGAAATTTAAAAGCTCTATAACAATTTGATCATGATCAGGGCAAAGCAATATTGGATGTCCATTATTTTCTAACCAAATTTTTTTCTTTTTTTTTGAATTGATTTTATTAAAAATATTATCCATACTACTCTTTTTAAGATCAGAATCTAAACGACCTTGAAATAATAATGCCGGAGAATTAATTTTTTTTAATGATCTTTTCATTTGTTTCAACAAATGTTTCACTTTTGTTCCAATATTTACAGGAATTTTATCATATCCTACCCATTTTCCATTAGTATCTTTTTTAAACTGCTCTGAATTAGTTGGATAATATTTCATAAAAATTTTGAGGAAAGGTATAAGGTGAATTAGAAAACTTTGAACTGAATATGGTGTACTAATAGTAAAAACTCCATCAAGATCATTATCTGAAGCTAGAATTAATGCTAAAATTCCTCCCATAGAATGACCTCCTATAATAATTTTATCACATTTCTCTTTCATATAGGATAACTCTTTATATAAAGTAAATAACCATTTTTCGATTGATGTTTTTCTTAAATCCTCAGGTGATGTCCCAAATCCAGGGAGTAGAGGAATACTAATAGTATAACCTCCCTTTTTATGTAAATCTTCTGCTATTATTTTTAAATCGGCACTTGTTCCTCCACCTCCACCATGTATCATAATGATACCAATATTGTTACCATTTAAATAAAAGGGTCCTGCTCCAGATATGACTTTTTGATTGTTTATTTCCATTTTATTTCACAGTTGTATCAAATTTTCTATTTTCAGAAGCCAAAAATAATAAGTGTGTATAAAACAGATTATTTTCTAAAATGAGTGAAAAGTATATAATTAAATTTAAATAAACTATAATTTTTTATTTTTCTCTCATCTTTCTGTAACAAGAAATACACATTTCAGAATTGTTATACGTTAAGACTCTACTATTCATAACAAGTTCTCCACATATTTCACAAGGTACCGATTCTTCAATTCGAGCTAATCCAGGAGGATTGAATTCAATTTCATATATATTAAATATATCTTCAGGCTCAGAACTTAAAATTAATTGGATTCTTTCATCTCTAGTTAATTTCTTATCACCAAATTCAGTCTTCTTTAATGCTAATCTTATAGCTTTAGTAGTTCTTCTATCATAAAAATAATAATTAAATTTGCCAAAATCATTATGAACAAGATTACCTTTCCCAAATGTTGTACCTAATAACGCTTGGATTGCATCAACACTACAATTATCATTCTCAGCTACCACAACTAGTTCTTCATTTGGAGAAAAATTATATCCTTGTCCTATTACATATTTTGCTGCTATTACCCCTATCGCTAACCCAGGACAGATATGTCCATGAAACCTTACGGCTTTCTCCATTAATTCTTTAGCTTCCATTTAAATTAAAATTTTTTTTATTTTGATTAATTTCAATTATTGAAGTAATTTATTATTATAATCATGCTATTGTTAAATATAATATTATTCATAGTAAATCTTTTTCATAATACAAAATTTGACTTTAATTACATTTAATCTAAAAATATTCAAAATAGCTTAAGTAAATTAATATGAAATTTTTAGTTGATTCAATGTTAGGTAATTTAGCACGCTTCTTAAGAATTTTTGGATTTGATACAATCTACGCGAATGATTTAATCTCATATTATAAGATGGATCCTGTTCCGGATGAAAAATTGGTGGAATATGCTCACAAAAACAAAAGGATTATTATCACAAAAGACTATCCCTTATATAATAAATATAAGAGTACTACAATTTTCCTAAAAGGGGAAGGAATATACAATTATCTTCATCAACTTAATAAAAATTTTGGTTTGAATTTCAAATTTAATATTGAAAAAGCCCGGTGTTCAATTTGTAATTCACATTTAAATAGAGTTTCGTCAAAATCTTCTATAAAAGATTTTGTTTTAAAAGACACATATAATAATTACAATGAATTCTATCAATGCTCAAATCTTAAATGTAAAAAAGTTTATTGGCAGGGCTCTCATATTGAAGATATTGAAGAAAAATTAGATAAAAATTTAGAGTTTGAATAGAAAACTCACTTTTGAAAATACTTTTCTTTAATTTCTAAGAATCTTTGCTTTGTTTTTTCAGCAAGGTCAGTATAATTCCCTTTCATATACATTGCATAAGCTTGATTTAACAATTCAAGACATTTTCGATACTCTATATTCTTAAAATGATTTTCTGAAAGAGATACTAAATAATCTCCTTTCTTTTTATAAAATTCAATAAATTGGTCAGAAGTATCAATTTTCTTATCCATTCTAATTAGACAATCCAAATTTTGGTTTTAGCTATAAGATCTTTTATGATATTAATAATAATAACTTATCTATATTTTTTTTTATAAATAATCAGAGAATTTCTGATTTCTTGCGAAAATCATCCATATTTATAACAGTTCCTTTAATACGAGATTCATCGGCAGCAAAAGCCATTAAATGGCTTTCAAGACAATCTCTTGCATTTGTTAAAGGTTGATCAATGTTAGGATTTATTAAGGATTCAAGGAATGCATCAATTAATCTTGAGTCACCTCCACCATGTTCAGCTGTACCGAGAGATAATTTTTGATTTAAAATGATTTTTTTTTCTCCCGAAAGATGATTATAGAGGGTAAGTTTCTTATAAGCATCATGAAATTCACCTATTAATGTTGCTTCTGTACCATCAATTCTTAGGGTTCTACCCTCTTTCTCACTAAATCCATGCATAGTAAAATTTGCTGTAACACCATTTTCAAACTCAATATTTACTATTTGATGATCGACAACATCATTATTAGAATAGTAAACACATTTCCCATATTGACTTGTCTTAAGAATTTTCAATTTTGCTTCATCTGAATAATCTTCTTCTTGGTTAGTATATAAGTAATAAACAGGCCATTCACTCCAATACCTTAGTCTTTTAAATATAGGAATTATTTTAGCCAAGATTGTTAATAATTTTATATGATTTTTCCTCAACTTCCCTAAAAATTTAAAAAATCTATTTTTTCCTTTTAGCATAATCTGAATTATGGGAATTATATCAATATATGTTCTGGGAGCGAAATATTTGCATGTATCTTTTATGGGGCATCCATCCAAGCAAAATTCTGGTGCTCCCGGAGGGGCATTCTTAGATTTAAAATGTAAAAGGTTACCAAAAGAACTTATCTTTTTTGGTTGAGAATCCACCATCCAATATAATAAATCTAAATCATGGCAAGCTTTTGATAAAATCATAGGTGAAGATTCTTCTACATTTGCCCACGGTCCTCGCACATAACTATGTGCCATGTGATACCATGAAACATTTTCCCTTTGTGAGATATTAATAATATCTCCTAACAAATTTTTTTTTATTATGTTGAAAATGGTTGAAAAAAATTCTGTATATCTTAAAACATGACTTACTCCTAAGATTTTACCTGTTTCTTCTACTTTTTTCACTATTTTAATACAATCTTTTAATCGATGTGCCATGGGTTTTTCTAATAATACATGATATCCTTTATCTAACGCTAACAATGTAGGTTCTGTATGTATCTGATCTTGAGTGCAAATTAATGCAATATCTGCGATTTTTTTTTCAGAGAGTAAATCTTCCCAACTTTTAAAACATCTATTAAGGGGAATTTTATGTAAATTCGCAAAATTTTCACGTCTTGATTTGATAGGCTCTGCAACAGCAACAAATTTTAATTTATCTTTATTTTTTACTGCATATTCCCCATAGGTATGAAAACCTCTCCCTCCTGCTCCCAATAATATTGCTGTTATTGGCAATTTCATCATAAAAACTTGAAGTCAAACTTATTAATTAAAAAATTGAATTTAAAATAAAATATTACTCTAATAATAAATTCCTTCTTAACTTTAATGGGATATTATCCAAATTTACGTTTATTTTTAAAATCCAAAAAATTCTCTCTATAATTAAAAACAATTTTAGCAATCTGCCCCAAATATTCAATAGGAGCCATAGTCTTTCCACATTTACTACATTTAAAATCAAGCATCCCGTTAATTGAAACTAAGATTCCATCATCACAATAAGCACACTGTTCAAAAGACCATCTATCTATTATTTTCATAATATCTTTGATAAATTTTTCTTGGTTTATTGGAGACATGATATTTCAATTCTTAGGTTCTAATTATTATCAATATTTTTTTTTCAAATTTGAAGTTATTCATAAATTAATATTTATTATTAAGGGTTTAATCTTATATTATTCTTTAAAAATCCTAGGGATATAACCCTCAACTAATAAACAATCTAGCAAAACATTTGCTGTCATTGCTTCTACAACCGGTACTATTCTTGGCACTATGCAAGGATCATGGCGACCAGAAAATTCAATTTCTACATTTTCCATTGTCTTAATATTGACCGTTTTTTGGAGAACTCCTATAGTGGAAGTGGGTTTTACCGCAATTGTAAATTCAATTGGCATTCCTGTAGAAATTCCCCCAATAATACCTCCTGCATCATTTTTAATTGTCTGAATTATTGAATTCTTCACAATCCAAGGATCATTATGTTCAGAACCTTTCATTCTAGATGATGTAAAACCAGCTCCAAATTCAATACCTTTAATTGCGGGAATTGAAAAAATTGCCCTACTTATGTTTGATTCAATACTGTTAAAAATTGGTCCTCCTTTACCCTCGGGAAAATTTGAAACAATACACTTTATTGTCCCTCCAATAGAATCATTTTGATGTTTGATTTCTTGAATTAAATGTTCCATTATTTTTGATTTGTTAGAATTTATCGATCTAACAGGAGATTTTTCTCTTAGCTCAATTAATTTTTCTAAATCTTCTTTAGGCAGATTCTCTTCATCAATGACATTTCCAATACTCTTTGTATAAGCAAATATCGTAATCTTATATTTTTTTAAAATTTGTTTTGCCAAAGCACCAGCCATTACAAATCCAGCAGTGATTCTCCCAGAAAACCGTCCCGAACCCCTATAATCAGAAAATCCACCATATTTTTTTAAAGCAGGGTAATCTATATGTGAGGGACGTAAGAAATCTTTATACACTTCATATATAGATGAATCGATATTTTTATTTTCAATTACTAAACAAATTGGTGCTCCTGTTGTTTTATTATCGAAGATACCAGATAATACTTTAACACGATCCTCCTCAATACGAGTAGTTGTTAGATATGATTGACCTGGTTTCCTTTTATCTAATTCATTTTGGATACACTCTAAATCGAATTCTATTCCCGCTGGAACACCATCTAAAATAATTCCTATCAAATTTCCATGGCTTTCTCCAAATGAAGTAATCCTAAAGATTGTGCCAAATGAATTATCCAAAATTTTCACCTTTTTTTATAATGAATAGAAAAATGATATTCTATGATTATTTAATTAATATTATATCTATAAGTTTCTATTTATCATTTAATGGATCTTAAAATTAGTCCAATTTCACACGGTTTAAACGGAGAAATAACAGCTCCGGGATCGAAAAGTTATTCTCATAGAGCATTTATTGCCGCAAGTCTCGCTGACGGTATTTCAATAATTAAAAATCCTTTAACGAGTGGCGATGTAAAAATCACTATGAATCTCTTAAAATCATTAGGTATTAAAATATTAGAACGAAGTGATAATACTTTTATTGTTAAACGCGATAAAGATGTTTTTAGATCTATTAAAGAACCACTTGATTGTGGGAACTCTGGAACTACTATAAGAATATTCAGTGCTTTAAGTCTACTAATTAAGGGTGGTCTTACTCTTAAAGGAGAATTTTTAAAGCTTAAAAGACCTATTCTTCCACTCCTCGAAGCCTTGGAACAAATAGGCGGAAAATATAATTTATCAGAGGAAAAACTCAAAATTAAACGAAAAAAAATTCTATGTAATAAAATTAAGATTTCTGAGAATCTAAGTTCCCAATTTACTAGTGCATTATTAATAATATGTCCTTTATTAAAATGTAAGATTAAAGATTACATTGAAATAGAGATTCCAACTCCAATAGTTTCTAAACCTTTTATTGAGATCACTTTAGATGTACTAGAAAAATTTGGGATTAATATTCAAGCATATTTAGAAATTGGGCGATTTTATATAACAAGCGAACAAAATTATAGATCTCAATCATTTATGATTCCTGGAGATTTTTCTTCTGCTGCAATGATTTTAGGAGCAGCTACTTTATCTAAAGATTCATCATTTGTAATTATTAATAATCTAAATATTAATAATTCTCAAGGAGATAAAAAAATTATTGAGATCCTAAAATCTATGGGTGCAAATATAAAAATTAATGAAAGTAAGAATCAAGTAATAGTAAATGGAAGTCTTAAGAGTAATCCGTTAAAGGGTATGAAAATTGATTGTAAAGATATTCCTGATCTTTTTCCAATTTTATCTGTAATTGGTGCTTTTGCTGAGGGAGAAACAGTTCTTTATAATGTCTCTCATCTTCGACATAAAGAAACTGATCGAGTAAGAGCCATGGCTCGGGAATTAAGTAAAATGGGAGTGAAGGTTATTGAAGAAGATGATAAATTGACAATATTTCATACTGAACAAATTTCAGGAACAACAATCAATCATGATAATGACCATAGAATTGCTATGGCTTGTAGTATAGCAGCTTTGCATGCTAGCTCCAGTTCACAGATTCAGAATTTTGATATTGTAAAAGATTCTTATCCATCTTTTTTTGATGATTTAAAAAAGTTAGGTGTTCAAATAGAATAAAATTAATTATTTGTAAGTAATTATCTAAAACTTTTCTGTCTTCGAGAACGAGCCTTCTTACCTCCAAACTTTTTAGGCTCTGTTCTACGCGAGTCTCCACTTAAAAGAGAATCATCATACTCCCTAAAGGATCTCTCAATAGTTTTCGTTCCAATGAATTTATTAATAGATTTAGCTATTGCCATCCTAACAGCATCACATTGACCCATCTGACCACCACCAATAACTCGAACATCAATATCACATTTTTCAAGTTTTGGATGATTTATAATCTCAAAAACTTCTTGAATTCTTAGTCGAGCTATTTCTGGTTCATATAAATGCAAAGGAACATTATTTATTTTTATTTGTCCTTTAGCCGGATGTTTCAAGACTGCTCTTGCTATTGCAGATTTTCTTTTTCCTGACGCTTGAACTACTTTCATTGACATTTTTTAAGCCTCAATCTCGCGCTTTTTCCATCCAATTCGTTGACATAAATTTTCTAGGGTAATATATTTGTTATAATATGAGAGTCGCGTTTTATTTACGTTGTAAATTTCATTATGTATTAATTTTTGATACTTATTTTTAAAGCGCTCGGGAATATCTGATATATACACATGGACTCTTTTAATTGCTTCCTTTCCTCTAAGCTTCTTTCTTGGTAGCATTTGTTTAATAACTCTTCTCATAAAAGTATCGGGTCTTCTCTCATGAAACGGTCCTCTCCGTGGATTAGTTGCGGTTGATATATTTAATTTTGCTAAATATTGATCATGGATGTTTCTTTTTGTCCCACTAATAATTGCATCTTTTGCGTTAATAATTACTATATATTCACCTAATAGTGCCTTTTTAGCAATCTGACTACATAAACGTCCTAATATTTTATCTGTTGCATCTATTAATTGATATTCAATTACCATAAGGAATTCACATTTAGTTAATTATTTTATATTTCAATAAAAGATTTGCACTCCACTACCTTTAGGATTTTGTTCTAATAATTCTTCAATTGTAATCAATTTACTTCCAGATGATTCAATCTTTTTTTTTGCTGATTTTGAAGAATTTAAGCAGGCAATAGTGATAGGATGATCTAAATCCCCTATCCCTAAAACTTTTCCTGGAATAACAATTATATCATTCTTTTTTGTCTTCTTATTAATACGATATAAATTTGCTTTAATTGAATTTCTTCTTGGACCACTTAATTTTTTTGATAGAGTTTTCCATATCTTTATCTTTGTTTTCCATAAATCTCTTATTAGTTTTCTCACGTAATAATTTGAAGGACCGGTTATTTTATGAGACATGTAAAACAACGTTTTAATTTATTATTTCTGATATCATAAATTTATAATATTTTAATAATTTTTTGATAATTCACGATTCTATGTCTATTTCTCCAAGTCTTTCTACAAATTCATCAATTTTTTCTAAAAATATTTCAAAGGTTTTTTCAATAATTGTATCAAAAGGAAGAACTCCATCACTTTCAATAGAAAAAATATATGTATTTTCTTTCCACTGTACTTTTATAGCTGCCTCTGGACAGTCTTTCTGACAAGAATTACATAGTGTGCAAGTCTTCCAATAATCTTCTAATAGAATAGGTGTTTTTTTATTCGAGAAATCATATAATCGTTCAGGACACATTCTTGAAATAATGCATTTATCCGGACATTTTGCGCATTTAGAATCATCAAAATCTATTTGTGGATAAAATCTATAGAAAATATTTGAAATTGCTTGCCATTTAACATGTTCTTTTGCAATTCCTAGTACAGCATACGCTTCAATAATTACTTTATCATTTTTATCAATTTTCACTATAGGGATATTCGAATTAACAGGGATTATTTTAGGATCATTTGAATTCAAATCTTTTGAATAAATTTCTATAGGTGTATTTGATGTATTAGTGACTTCACATGTTAAAGAAACTTGGCAAAGAGGACACCCATATCCCCCACAAGAACAATCTCGTGGAAGTTTATATGTTTCTAAATCAGTAGTTAAAGGTATCATTCCCAAACGGTGACTGATTATCTCATCATATAATGGGCTGTCGTTCTTCAGAATGATAACTTCATCAACAGCCATGACTGGTATCTCAGAAAGAATAATTCTACGAATAGCGTTAGCCATCTCAATGGTTATTCCTTCTACCACGAATATAAGTTTCCTATCGGATTTTTCTAGAACTTCGATGCTCATGACTTTCAATAATCTAAAATTATAATAAATCTTAAATGAACATTTTAAGATAAGTTTTATTATTCTAAACAAAAAATAAGAATAATTATAATTAATAAAACTTCAAGTATTCGTAAGCTTTACTATTAGATTGAAAACAATATTTTATATCTTGGAAATCTTTTCGAAATTCAGCTACTTCATTTTTTACTATTTTGGGGTCTTTTTTATCAATTATCAATTTTTTAAAAAATTCTGCAATATCAATCATTTCACTTTTACCCATACCTAGTCTGGTGACTTCAGAAGTCCCTATTCTCAGACCACCTGGGTTTTGATAATGTCTACCCGCTGCAATGTCGTATGGCAATAAGTTGCGGTTAAGAATTATATTTGCTTCTTCCAAGAGCTCCTCAATATCTCCGCCCAATCCTATACTTTTTTCGAATTCTGTAACATCAACCACAATTTGATGAGATTCAGTAAACCCTTTATGTTCCATTAACACTTTTAATCCTTGCTCAGATAGCGCTTGTCCTAGTGCCTTCGCATTTTTAATAACATTAATATGGTATTCCTTTCCAAATTCCAACATTTCTGCTAATGCTATGGTTAATCCAGCAACGTTATGTAAATGATGATTAGATAATAAAGCAGGAAATGCACATGATCTTAACATTGGGATTAAATCTTCCCTATTGGATATTAAAGTCCCATGCTGAGGACCTGGAAGTGTTTTATGTGTGCTCATTGTCATGGCATCTACACCTTCTCTTAGAGGATCTTGGAAGTATCCAGAACCTATCAACCCTGCTACATGTGCGGCGTCATAACCAATATATGCTCCAACTTCTTTTGCAACATCACCAAGTTCTTTAACTGGATGTGGGAATAAAAACACTGAGCCACCAAATAAAACCAGTTCCGGTTCGAAATCCCTAATAATTTTTGCAGATTTATCAATATCTAGGTTCATCTCATCATTATCGAATTCTAGATATTCAACATTTATTCCTCGAGTTGTTCCAGCAGTACCAAAAATTTCTCTACCACTTTTAGCAAACCTAGGACCATGTGAAATATGACCTCCACGAACAATAGACATACAACACATTTTCCCATTATTATCTGATGTGAATGCATTATACATTACTAAATTTGCAACAACTCCTGATACGGGTCTTACATCGGCATGGATACACTTAAAATATTCTTTCGTAAGTTCCATACAAATATCTTCAATTTGATCGATATATTTACATCCAGCATAAACTCTCTCCCCACTCCATCCTTCTGCGTATCGATGTGAGAAATCGCATGCACAAGCCTCATCTACTGCGGGGCTAGTTATGTTTTCTGAAGCTATTAGAGGGATAGATCTCTGAAACCATTCATGGTGTTCTAGTAACAGATTTCGGATTTCTGTAACTTTATTCTTCAATTTCGATCAATCCTTTTCTTTAATATTAAACTTTATTAAAATAATAACTCTACAATTATTTTAAACCTTTTTCAGGTTCCATTAACTTTTTAAAAATTTTGATAAAATGAGTAGAAATAATTATATAAGCAGTCTAATATAATTCAATAAAATAAGGTACTTAATTTCTTTATTCTTTAGATTTCTCCAAAATTAATCGAGCCTCAAATAAGTTTAATTTTTTTCCCGCTTTCTGTTTTTCTAAAGCGGTGGCTAGTTTATCTTGTTTAATTTTTTCAATCATTTCATTCTTCTTAATACTTTGACTAATTTTAGCAGTAGGTCTTCTACTCGATCGATAGGGTTTTTTACCTCTATATGTTCTTTTTCTTTGATTCATTAGCTTTAAATACTGCTCATGATATCGATCAGCAGTTTTTTTATTTTCTATTAGTTCCTCTTCAATGTTTTTCTTATCTTCTTTTAATTTATCTATTTTCTGGTAGATTTCCATCATCCCTTCATGATTTTCTTGGGATTTATTAGACCATTTATTTAACTGTTCATAAATCTTATTTAAATTTATCTTTACAATCTCAATTTTTCTCTCAATTCTTAGAAGTTCACTATTTTGCTGTTCTGATAAGAATTCTTGTTTCATTTCAGTCAATTCTCTAATTTTATCTACTATTGTATTTTCCTCAGTAATAGCGAGTTTTTCGGTTTCAATTATTCTCTCTAAATTATCAATTTTACGTTCAATTTGTTTTATTGAGAAAACTTGTTTGTTATTATTATTTTCTTTTTGAAATTTCCTTTTTTCTTCTAATAAATTATCTAATAAGTTTTTATATTCAATTTTTTTGTCTTTTAATAACTTAACTTTGTTATTCCAGTAATCCCTTTTTTTTTTGTATTTTTCTTTCGCAATTTTTAGAGAATCAGTAATTTCTAATTCTATATTTTGTAGATCGTTTATATAATCTTTTGTTTTTTTATTCAATTCATCTCTTTTTTGTTTTAAATCCTCTATTTGAATCTGAAGATCTCTAAAAGACATTCGAGATGTTTGAAGGGGTCTCTCTTTACTCATAAATTACGTCATTAACGAGTATATATAGAAAACGTTTTTTTAAGATTATATATTTGAGAGTTATAGATTTTTTAAAAATTTTTGTAAATAAATTAATAATAAAAGTAAATCTTCTTTTAACGAATTAGAGATTTTTATACTTTAGTAATAATTTAAGATAAATTTCAAAATGAGCTCTGAAATTGTTAAAGAAAATGATTTAATCTTCTTAATTCTCGATGAAAAAAGAAGATGGCTAGTTCAAGTAAAATCTGGTGGTAATTTTCATACACATAAAGGAATTATTGAGTTCGATGATGTAATTGGAAAAGATTATGGTTCCGTAATATTTTCAAAACCTCTCGAAACTCAAGGATACAAATTTTACATATTAAAACCATTACCCTCTGATTATATTGTTTATATGTCAAGGAAAACCCAGATTATTTATCCAGAAGATGCAGGATTAATTTTAATTTATTCAGGAATTGGACCAGGAAGTATTGTGATTGAAGCAGGATGTGGTTCTGGTGCTTTAACATGCATTTTAGGAAATTTTGTCCGTCCAAATGGTCATGTTTTCTCATATGACATCAAAGAAATATCACTTAAACGAACAGAATTAAATGTAAAAAAGGCTAAATTAGGTGATATCATTACAATTCAATATGCTGATATTCTAAACGACGATTTAAAACATAAGAATGTAGATGCTGTTGTTTTAGATCTCGCTACCCCTTGGAAAGCTATAGAGAAGGTAAAGAAATATTTAAAATTAAGTGGCACTCTTATATCTTTTTCTCCTACAATTGAGCAAGTTAAAAAAACAGTTTCAACCATGCTAAGTAATGAGTTTATTGAAGTAAACACCTATGAATTAATGAAAAGAAGAATACAAGTAAAAGAAAATGCTACACGTCCAGAAGTGAGAATGATAGGCCACACTGGTTATTTGACATTTGGTAGAAAAATAAAAAACGTCAAAAATCCATATCGAGGAAGAAAATCAAAATCAGAAAATTTTATTAGCTTCAATGGAATGCCACTTAGAGGTGAGTAATCAATGGAGATTGATTATCAAGAATTTTTGAAATTAGATATTAGAGTAGGATTGGTAAGAAGTTGTGAAAAAATACATAAATCAAAAAATCTCTATAAATTAATGGTAGATTGTGGAGAGAAAGATCTAAGGCAAATCGTTACTGGAATTGCTCAATATTACCATAAAGAAGAATTAGTTAATGAAAAGATCGTTGTTTTAACAAATTTAAAACCACGAAGTATTATGGGTATTGAAAGTCAAGGAATGCTACTTGCCGCTGATCTTAATAGGGAACCTTTTTTATTAAAAATTGATGAAAAAAAACCAATTCCTCCCGGAACCAAAATAAAATAGTTAAAATCCTTTCAGTTGAGCTCCAGTTTTAAATTCTTTCTTCTTCTTAAATCTTTCAGTTCTAAAAAAATGTTTTTTCTTTTCTGGTAAAATATCTAAATATTTTCTTAAAATATCTTCAATATATTCTTTTGTCGATTTATTTTTAATTTTATTCGGATCGGATAAATATTCTAAGATTTCTTTATCTTTAGATTCATATGATAAACCTAAATTTTTTAAGGGAATATGAACTGAATGTAAAAACCATCCAGCTGACTTTTTATCATGAGCTATCACTTTTAAGATATTTTCTTCTTCCTTTTTTATTTTAAAATCGAGAAGTTTTTTACCTGGCCTTACTATTATACTCACATACTCAGGGATTTTATTTTTTGGGTTATGAATCTTTTTAAAAAATCCTTCGAGTCTTTTAGCACTCATATTTGATTTAAAAATTTTTAATTCTTAAAAGAATAAATTAAAATTCATAAATAAATTTATTATTTAATAGATTTAGCCTAAATTCTTTATCAATTAAAGGATGGCAAAATGAGCGCTCTAGAAGTTCCCCTTCAGGAAAAATATTTCTACAAAAAAAAAGTTGTTTTGCTCGGAGGGTTTGAAAGATATAAGAATGAATTTCAAAAAATATTGAGCTCAAATTCTTTACCTATCGAAAATAAGCAAAATATTGGTGTAAATATTAGTAAAATCGATTTTTCCTTTAAGAAGCAAGAAAAATTTGAATTTCTTCTCTGGAATATTGACTGTAGACGAGAGAGAGCTTATTTACGGACTATATTTTATAACGGAGCTGAAGCTATAATAATATTTATATCGGAATCAAAATTAGACCAAATTTTACAATATTTTAACGAAATTCAAGCAAATTTTTCATCTATAAGCATAATTTTTTGTATAATTCTTGAAACATTGAATAAAGAGGAAATTCTTGATAAATATTTCAGTAGTAGTGATTTTAAATCATTAATTAGATCAAATCATATACAAATTAATGAAATTCATGTACCATCTGATATTTTAAATCAAATTTCATCAATTTTCATAAAGAGACATCAAAATAAAGAATTAGACAATTTTTATATAATCGATTTTATCCTTCTGGATCGAATTTTTGTCCATTCTGAAATTTCTGATGAATGCAATGATTACTATGAGCCAGAGGCACATGATACCAATATTACTCGTAGAATAAATACAGAAAAATTAGTAAGTTATATTTTAAATTTAAAATTGGATGTTCATTTTGAATCAGCTAATTGGATAAAAATTGAAAATAAAAAACTTGGAACTTTTTCAATTTTTCTTAAAAATGGTAATGTCTATTATTATCCTAAAGTATGCGAAAAATGTAAAGAAAGAAAATGCATGAAATATAAGAGAGCACCTTTTTTCATCTGCATTGAATCTGGAGAATCAAATGGTTGGACTAACATTAATGGATTTGACCAAAATGAACTCCTTGTTTTAACTAAAATCCTTGCTTTAAAAGATGGAAATGAGAATAATTTACCGAAATCAATAGTTGGACAAATTAAAAATCTAAACACATGTGATGTAATTAGGAAGTAAAAAGATGACTACTCTATTAAAGACTTTTGATCTAAAGACAAAATCCTATTTTGATATAATAAATATTACAGAAGAAGTTCAAAAATGCTTAGACAATAGCAATGTTAATGATGGAATTGTAAATGTCCATATAGCAGGATCTACAGGAGCTATTTCTACTATAGAATTTGAACCTGGATTAGTAAAGCATGACATTAAAAATCTTTTAGAGAAATTGATACCCTATGAAGATAATTATAAGCATCACGAAACTTGGCATGATTATAATGGAGCTGGACATTTACGAAGTTTTCTAATTAAAACATCTCAAAATTTTCCATTTAAAAATCAAAAATTGATTTTAGGGACTTGGCAACAAATTGTTTTCATTGAGTGTGATGAACGAGCAAGATCGAGAAAAATTTATTGTACAATCATTGGCGATTGAGAAGCTTAATTTATTTAAAAAAAAATAAGGTGAGTTTTATTTTGATTTGGATTGTTTTATCAAATTATCTAATTCGGTTATAATTATTTGATATTTATCTCGAAGCCGAATTTTTTCAAATTTCTCCGTAAGATCCATTACTGATTTATCAAATTGCTTTACCTGTTCAGTAAATACGGGTATTTTTTTCAATGTTTTATAAGAATTCTCCTTTAAACTAATTTGATACTCCAAATTTTCTATAAATTTATTTTCTTGCGTTATCAATTACCTCAACCTTTGTTATGAAATATATCCTTGAGTGAAATTAGATTATCGTCTTTAAAAAATATAAATATCATTTATATGTCATCGAAATTACTTTAAAATCAGCATTATTTTAGTAATTTCTCTCCAAAAATTAAAAATAAAGATATAGTAGTAATATTTCGATGAGATCTCAATATTATAAAGATCATTATAACTAATAGCTTTATATTCAAAAATTTAAAGTTGTATTTTATTTGCTTTCGCAGAAGTTTAAATTTATATGAGTCTATTATATTATTAAACTCATTAACTAGCTAAATAGATTATGTGACTCTTAAATGGAATCTTTTTTAAAAATTATTGTGAGTGGATTGGATAATGCTGGAAAAACTTCAATCTTAACAGCGCTTGACAAAAAGTATGATTTTGAAAGGGATATTATTCAACTTAAACCCACCATTAGAGTGGAATATCATAAGATGAATTTTTTAAGAAACAATGCAATATTCTGGGACATGGGTGGTCAAGAGACTTATCGCGAGATTTATATTAATTATCAAGACGTTTATTTCGATTCTACTGACTTAATTATTTACGTAATAGATATTCAAGATCCAGATCGATTTGATAATTCTCTTGAATATTTAAATGCAATTTTAACCTTTTTCTCTGAAAATGAAATGGATGTCCCCGTAATTATTACTTTTCATAAATATGATCCTGAATTAAGAGATGATGAAAAGATTTTAGCTAATATTGATAAATTAAGAGAAAAAATATTAGAGGAATATCCTAATTTCAATATTTTATTTCAGCGATCATCTATTTTTGACATTATCTCTATTGTTCAGTTAGTCTCATATGGCCTTTCTGTATTTGATAAAAAATTCTTCGAGTTATCAGAATTATTGGAATACTATATAGAAATTTTTAATAGTCAAGCTCTAATTGTATTTGATCGCAATGGGATAATTATATCTGAATACTACAGTGAAATCGAGCCAAACGTGTATGTCTCGTTGCTAGAATCAATGAAAGAACATCTTTTTTTACTGAAGCGTATGGATGAGGAAAAAGTTGAAGGAAATTTTGATTTTGCATCAACAGAAGGTATATTGTTTTCATATTTGCTCAGAATGAAGATAAAGAATGATCTGTTTTTTGTTTCTGCAGTACTTAAGGATATATATAAAGATAATTTCTTTGAAAAATTCCCCGAATTTCTTGATGAACTAGTCAAGATTTTGGAGCAATTAATATAAACAAAATAATAGTAGTAACAAGAATTTTTTTAATCGATTTTAAGAATACTACGAGCATTATCTATCATTTTCTTTTTTTTCTCTTGATGTTCCTTTATGAACTTCAATACTTTATCAACACATTCCTGTTTATGTTCTCCGCACATCAATTCTCCTTTAATACACATCTCAAAATCTTTAGCTAATTTTTGGTCATCTTCTTCAAAATGATACATGAGCATTTTATAAACCATACACTTCTGAGGTTCACCACCTAACTCTTTCTGTTCTTTCAAATTTCTCCTGCCACCAGTGAGTGCTCCTTTAACCTTTCTTTCAATTGATTCTAATGATTCATTAAAAGTAAAAGAACTGTTTGGATTCCTTTTTGCCATTTTTTCTGAACCATCTATTCCTGCTAATAAATAATGATAGGTTGCTCCAGGTAAGAAGAATTTCTTATAATTTCTCCGAGTTAAATCTCGAGTAAGACGTAAATGAGGATCTTGATCTATTCCTACTGGTACAAGAGTTGGTTGCGGGCCTTCTAAGACTTGGGGCAAAAGTATATCACCAACTTGAATCAAAGAAGCAATATATAAACCAAAATTACGTTCACCATAAATTGCATTTAACATATTTTGAGTAACTAGTCTACTCACCTTAAAACAAATATCTTTAACATGAGATTCTTTTGATTGTCTCCAAATATATGCTTTTTCTGGTGACGGATCCAAACCAAGGGCTAAAATATCCGCTATATTATCAACAGCAGCTTCTTCTGCTTCATCCCAAGGAATACCATTATCCTCCCAACTTTCAATATCTGCTATTCCATAATAAGCCTTACCCCCCATTTTCTGAAATTCTACGATCTCTAAGGCAGTAGTCGACGTCCCTAAATGGAACGGCCCGGAGGGTTTAATACCGCTCATAACAGCCCATGGTTGACCCTTTTCAATAGCTTTAAATATAAGCCCTAAATCTCGATGACCAAAAATTATTTTTCTTCTAATAAATCGGTTCTTAATCATTTTTTGCCGTAGAGATTCTGTTATTTCCTCGATTCCAAACTCCTTTATTAATCTGGCATAATCATCTTCAAGAATTGATGAGGCTCCCCATGGATCTATTTTAAACTCGTGTGCCATTTTTTACTCTTACAGTTGATATTTATTAATTTTAAAAATATACATAAAATAATAAATTTTAAGCTCCTTGAAGAATAAAAAATTATTTTTCTTTAGAATTTATAAAGTCAAATTATATGATAAAAATGCAGATAGAAGTAAGTTTTACTAATTTCTTCTAAACAATTTTCAATTAAAACTTAATTTTTATTTAAAGTTTTTATAAAATTTTATATATTTCACAAAATAAAATATATTGATCTTAATTATCATTATATTTCTCTTAGAATTGGTCGTTTATGAAGAAAGAAAAAGTTCTTGATGAAATTGATCGAAATATTCTGAGAATTCTTCAAGAAGATGCACGTACAAGCTATCGAGAAATCCAAAATACATTAGGAATCTCAATTGGGACAATACATAATCGAATCTCCAAATTAAAGAAGAATAATGTCATCGAAGGATATACACTAAAGCTCAACAATGAAAAATTAGGGTATAAGTTACCATTTTTAATAAGAATCAACTGCGATGGTAAATTTACTGAAGAGATCTTAAAAAAACTCACGGAAAAACCTGAGGTTTGTTCAATTTTCCATACAACAGGAGAACAGTCTGCAGCGCTAATTTGTCGTTTTAAGGAGAGCGAAGATGTTCATAATTTTATAAGGGAATTAAACCAGGAAGAATACGTTACAAGAACCAATTCTAATATGATTCTTAAGGAATATAAAAATACATCCTTTGTAGAAATAGCCCCTCAGAAATCCAAAAAGTGAACAAGTTACTTTTTCTAATAATCTAGTATACTTTCTTTTAGAAATTGTTGAATTGAAATTAACCAATGATTTTTAATAAAATAAGAAAGTTTTTTAATTTTTATGATTTAGAGATCTTTAAAAAGAAACTTAAACTAAATTTCTAATCAAGAGTTTATTTTCTAATTATAATTAAAATAAAAAAAAATAGAAGAGATCGAAGAAAAAATGTCACAAGTACCAATAATAATTCTTAAAGAAGGAACAGAAGAAGTTCGTGAGAGAGAAGCTAGACAACAGAATATTAACGCAATGGTTGCCATAGCTGAGACTGTTCGCTCTACACTTGGTCCAAAAGGAATGTCTAAAATGCTCGTTGATTCTTTAGGTGATGTGACTATTACTAATGATGGCGCCGAGATTTTGAAGAATTTAGACATCGAAAACATAGCAGCAAATATGATGGTTAACGTTGCTAAATCAATAGATGACGATATTGGTGATGGAACTACGTCAGCAGTAATTTTTTCTGCTGCACTGTTAAGTAATGCCTTAGAATTAATAGAACAGGATATTCATCCAAAACCAATTACGCATGGATATAAACTAGCAGCTGATAAATCACTTTCCATTATTAAAGAAATTGCAACAAAAATTTCGAAAGATGATGATGAAATTCTTAAAAATGCTGCAAAAACAGCTATGAATGCTAAGGATATTGCTCCTTTGAAAGATTTTTTTGCAGATTTAGCCCTTAAAGCCATTAAACACATAGCAGATGATGAAGGAAATACCTTTGCCAAAGTAAGTAATGTCAAAATTGTTAAGGCTCCTGGAAAATCCCTTAAAGAAACGGAACTCATAAATGGAGTGTATATACAAAAAGAAAAAGTTAATGTTATGATGCCCGATACAATAAAAAACGCAAAGATTGCAGTTATAAGAAGAAAATTAGATGTAAAGAAGACTGAATTCGATGCTCAAATTCGAATATCTAGCCCCTCTCAAGTACAGGAATTTCTTGATCAAGAAGATAAAATTCTTACAAATTATTTAAAAATTTTTAAAGATTTAGGAATTAACTTGGTTGTAAACAGTAGCGACATCTCTGACAAGTTCGGGGCTTATTTAGCCAGAGAAGGTATTGCAGGTATTAAAAATGTTGGCGAAAGTGATTATAAATCAGTTTTAAAAGCAATAGGGGCGAAATTAGTTGATGATTTAACATCACTTTCCGAAGATGATTTAGGTTTTGCTGAAAAAGTTCATTTTCAAAAAATTGGAGATGATGAATATACTTTTCTTACAGGATGTAAAAATCCTAAATCTGTATCAATATTGCTTAAGGGAGGACTTGATAAAATTTTAAGCACAACTGAGGAATCTCTACATGATGTTTTAAGTGTTATCGCAAAAATAGTCGATACTCAAACCGTTGTAGCTGGGGGAGGTGCAATCTATATGGAATTGGCTAAAATGATCAGAGATTATGCGAATGAGGTAAGTGGAAAGGAACAACTTGCCGTTAATGCATTTGCCTTAGCACTTGAAGAAATCCCAAAGACTTTAATAAAGAATGCGGGATTAGAGGAGATTGAAAAACTTACTGAATTAAGAGCAGCTCACAAAACTGAAGCTGATAAATGGATAGGAATTGACACAATTACAAATACAATTGGAGATAACTTCAAAAAAGGAATCGTAGAGCCGGCAGAATTGATTAATCATATTATCAAGAGTGGCAGTGAACTTGCTAATCTTATATTGAGAGTAGATAGAATTATTAGTGCAAAAGGTACAAAATCTAAAGGATTAGAATAATACAATGCAATTTTTTTTTCTTTTATTTTATGTTTTTATTTAAATTTGATATTAGAGATCTCAGTCGAACGTAGTAAAATACCTTAGAACTCTAAAAACCTTAAAAAGGAAAAATTAAAAATATTCATGCTTTTCTTATAACACACGTCAGACAATTGTATTTAATTTTATTTTAAAAATATTAAATAGCTTAAAATGGAATTAATTGATAAAACCAATCTGGCAAAAATAGAGGCATTAAATAATCAATATGTCTTAGAAATTATAAATAAATTTGTTTCTTTGTGTAAACCTTCTACTGTCACAGTTATAACCGATTCTCAAGAAGATATTGATTATGTAAGAAATCGAGCTATTGAGCTTGGTGAGGAGAAAAAACTAGATCTGAAAGGACACACTATACATTTTGATGGCTTTTTTACAATGAAGAATCATGATCAAGCAAGAGATAAAGAAAATACTCAAGTCTTAGTGCCTAAAGAAGAATTAGATCAGTATCCTTGGATAAATACAATGGAGAGAGAAAAAGGGTTAAAAGAAATTTTGGAAATTATGAATGGGTGTATGGAGGGTCATGAATGTGTAATACGATTTTTTTGTTTAGGACCTAAGAATTCAAAATTCTCTATACTCGCACTTCAATTAACAGATTCTTTTTATGTTGCTCATTCAGAAGATTTACTTTATAGAGCTGGATATGAAGAATTTAAAAAATTGAATGGATCTAATGACTTTTTTTATTTTATCCATTCTTCTGGCGAATTGACTGGTGATCCCCCCGTTACAAAAAATCTTGATAAAAGGAGAATCTATATAGACTTAAAAGAAGGACGTGTATTATCAGTAAATAATCAATATGCGGGAAATTCACTTGGTTTAAAAAAACTTGCCTTACGCTTAGGTATTTATAAAGCTAATCATGAAGATTGGTTAACAGAACATTATTTTATAATGGGGATTCAACCAAAAGGTAAAAGAAGAACGTCATACTTCTGTGGGGCTTTTCCTTCTGCATGTGGTAAAACTAGCACTGCTATGTTACCTGGACAAAGTATAGTTGGAGATGATATAGCATATCTTCGTGTTTGGGATGATGGTTATGCACATGCGGTAAATATTGAAAGAGGAATCTTTGGAATTATTAAAGATGTAAATGCTAAAGATGATCCAGTGATATTTGAAGCACTCACTACACCAAGAGAGACTATTTTTTCAAATGTACTGATAAATGGAGGAACACCTTATTGGATTGGAGATGGAAGAATAACTCCAGATGAGGGATTTAATTATTCTGGTAAATGGTATAAAGGAAAAGAAGATAGTAATGGAAAGAAAATCCCTCATGCTCATCCAAATGCCCGTTATACTATTAGAATCGAAGAATTAAATAATGCAGATCCTAATCTCCATAATTCAGATGGAGTGCCTGTACTTGGTATTTTTTATGGAGGTCGGGATAGTGATACAATGCCCCCTGTAATTGAAAGTCTGAATTGGGAAGATGGTGTTTTCTTAGGTGCCTCAATAGAATCAGAAACCACTTCTGCTACATTAGGGGCAGAAGGAGTAAGAACACAACAACCGATGGCTAATTTAGATTTCATGGTTGTAAGTTTGGGAAAATATCTTAAAAATCATCAGAAATTTGGAAATAAGTTGAAATATTGCCCAAAAGTGTTTGCTACGAATTATTTTCTTAAAAATAAAGATGGTAAATATTTAAATGGAATTTTAGATAAACTTGTTTGGGTGATTTGGGCAGAAGGACGAACTCATAATGATTTTGATGCAATTAAAACACCTATTGGCTATCTGCCAGAATTTAACGATTTGAAATTATTGTTCAAACAATATCTTGATAAAAATTATTTAGAACAAGACTATATAAAACAATTTTCCATACGACCTAAAAAAATTCTTGAGAAATTAGATCGAATTACTGCAATGTATAATAAAGAAAAGAATGTTCCAGAATTTTTCTGGAAAATACTTAATAGTCAAAGGACAGCTTTAATTAATTTAATAAATATATATAAGAGCGAGGAAATCTCCCCTTTATTATTTAAAGATAAAAAATATGAAATAAGTAATTAAACTAAATACTTTAATCCTGATTTTACTTTATAGGTCTTTTTAACTCTGTCTATTTCAATAAATCTTTTTATTTCAAGATTATTTAAAAAACTACGCATTTCATCAACATCTTTGTTTAATTCATATCCTAATCCCTTAATATCATTTTCATAAGCTCTAAGAGTTTGAAGTAATGATGAATAATCTTCAAACACATGATTTACCAAATAAGTAATAGATTCTGTAATATTCAAACCGGTTTTTGTACTTGTTGGAAAGATTTTACTCCCTTCAGGCAGATAATTTTGAGAACGAATCACCTCTGGAGGGCGAGCACCTTCAATGTCTTGCTTATTTGCTAAAAATACTATTGGAATATTTGTAGGTAATAATTTTCTAATAGAATTTAATATTACAATAGCACTATCATCCTTTTCAGGAGCAGCGGCATCAAACATGAATATAATACCATCTGATCCGCTTGTACAAATATTTCTCATTACAGAAAAACGTAAAAGACCTGGAGTACCAAATAAATAACAATCAAAGCCATTCAATTTTACATTTCCAAGATCCATTGCGACTGTATAATACTTCTCATCCTTCCCTTTTGCTTCTACGTTTAACGCATTCGGATCTAAGGCTCTGATATAACTTGATTTACCACACTGCAACGGACCAGACACCAGTATTTTTATTGTCGCTTCACCAAAATTTATTGATGTAATTGTAACTTAGATTTTACTTTTTTATTTATATATTTAAAAGGATAATATACTTGGATAATATATTTAATTATTACCTTTTTAATATTTTTAATAGTTAATTCGTAGTTTAAATATTAAAATCTTATTTTTCATTTCAAGTTTTTGTATTAGATTAAAGAAAACAAGCAATAATAAAATCGATTTACATTTATTCAATTTTAAGATTATGAATGAATTCTCTAATTTCTTTATAAAATTTTTATGACATAAAAGTACATATTTAAGTAAAAACAAGAATGATTTTGGAATCAAATAATTGAAGAGAAAATTATCAAAATCGATAATTTTTCGAAAAAAATTGTTTATTTAGGAACTTTTTCTGAAAAAATTTTCACTTATTCTGTCTAAATTAGTCAAATAAACAAACACTTATAAATGATTTTGTCAAATATAATCATTATAAAATTCTATCTTATTGAAATTAAAAACAATTTTCAAATTTGATTAAATATTTCAATAAATTGTTAAAATCTATAATAAAATAATGAAGAAAAATTGAAGGAAAAGGAAAACTTATGCCAAATAGTAATATTATGGTAATTGGTGGCGGAATTTCGGGAATTGAAGCAGCTTTATCACTAGGAGAACAAGGATATAAAGTTATACTTGTTGAGAAATCACCCTCAGTTGGAGGTCGAATGGCGCAATTGGATAAAACATTCCCAACTTTAGATTGTTCTATATGTATCTTAGCACCTAAAATGGTAGAAGTTGCTCGTCATCCAAATATAGAACTTCTCACATATTCAGAAGTACAAGAAGTATCTGGTAAGGCAGGAAATTTTAATGTAAAAGTATTAAAAAAATCAAAATATGTTGATTGGGATAAATGTACTGGCTGTGGAGCTTGTTCTGAAAAATGTCCCATGAAAAAAATTCCCTCTGAGTTTGAAGAAGCAATGGGTAATCGTACAGCAATTTACATACCATTTCCGCAAGCAGTACCTCGAAAGGCTACGATTGATGCCGAGAAGTGCTTATTTCTGACTAAGAATGCTTGTCGATTATGCGAAAAAGCATGTGAAGCAGAAGCAATTGATTTTGAAATGCGAGATGAGATACTTGAATATAATGTTGGATCTATTATTGTTGCAACAGGAATAGATATTTTAGACCCTTCACCTTTAACTCGTTATCATTATGGCGAATATCCTAATGTAATTACATCAATGCAATATGAAAGGTTATTGAGTGCTTCTGGTCCAACAGGTGGAGAGTTATTACGCCCTTCTGATGAGAAGCATGCTCATAATATTGCTTTTATAGGATGTGTTGGATCTCGAAATGAATCACTTTGTTCTTATTGCTCCAAGTTTTGTTGTATGTATATGGCAAAAGAAGGAGTTGTAACAAGAGAACATGCATCTGATACGAATGTTACAATATTTTTCAATGACACTCGCGTTATTGGAAAAAATCAAGAAGAATTTATTGAAAGAGCAAAAAAAGAATACAAACTAAAATATTTTCATGGAATACCAGGAGATGTTCGAGAAGATCCAGATACCCATGATCTTCTTGTAAAACATGCTGATCTTGACACATCTGAGGTTGAAACTGCTCGATTTGATTTGGTAGTATTAGCAAGTGCTGTTATTCCCCGAAAAGATACTGAAAAGCAAGCAAAAGTATTAGGAATTGAAAGGAATGAATTAGGATTTTTCAAAACTAAAAATTCAGTTGAAGATTTACAATCAACAAAAGAAGGAATCTACGTTACTGGTTCATGTCAATCTCCTGATGATATAGCGAACTCTGTTTCAAAAGCTAGTGGGGCAGCTGCATTAGCAGCCTTACATGTGGTACCTTTAAGTGAAGAAGACCAAAAAGTGGAATTACCTCCACTAAAAATAGTACGCAAAGGAGATGAACCAAGAATTGGAATATTTATTTGTCATTGCGGTGTCAATATCGGAGGGTATATGGATGTCCCCGAATTAGTAGAGTATGCAAAATCTCTTCCAAATGTTGTTTATGCTATGGACAACAAATATAGTTGTTCAAGTTTAACCCAAGATATTATAAAGGAAAAGATCGAAGAACTAAACCTGAATCGAGTTTTAGTAGCAGCATGTACTCCAAGAACCCATGAACCCTTATTCCAGAAAACCATTCGTGAAGCCGGGTTGAACGAATATTTATTTAATTTTGTAAGTATTCGTGAATTAGATTCATGGGTGCATATGAATGAACGTGAAAAAGCCACGGATAAAGCAAAAGACTTAATTCGGATGGGTGTTGCTCGTGCAAGATTCTTGAAACAAGAAGTTAAGATTAAAGGTGATGTTATTCCTGAAGCATTAGTAATTGGTGGTGGTATTGCAGGAATGAGTGCTGCTATGGAAATTGCGAAAAAGGGTTTTAAGACTCATTTAGTTGAAATTGATGATAAGCTTGGTGGTCAATTGAATCTTATATATAAAATTAATTTTGATAGAATTGATTCAAAAGAGTTCCTAGATGAGACAATAAAAGAATATAATTCATTAAAAAATATTACAACTTATTTAAGTTCTAAGGTAGTTGATGTAAAAGGCTCAATTGGAGATTTTAAAATAAAGGTAAAAAATAAAACAAATGATCAAATTTCAGAGTTGAATGTTGGAGTAATTATTGTAGCCACAGGAGCATATGAATATAAGCCAGAAGGATGGTACCATTATGGTGAAGATCCACGTATAATGACTCAATTAGAACTTTCTGAAAAATTAAGAGATCATTCACTAGAAGATGGTGAAACATTGGTGTTTATTCATTGCGTTGGTTCGCGACAACCTGAAGGAACTAATGGTTGTACTTACTGTTCATTAATTTGTTGTTCAGAATCTATTAGACATGCTCTATATGTCAAAGAGAATTATCCAAACTCACAAGTTTTTGTGCTATATAGAGATATACGTGTAGGAACAGATGAAGAACTATTCTATTGGAAAGCTAGAGAAAATGTTAATTACATCAGATTTAATGATTACCCAGAAGTTGATATCACTAATGGAAAAATAAGTGTTAAAGTTCATGATATACTTACACAAATTCATCTCAATATAAATGCTGATAAATTGGTATTATCAACTCCTTTAAAACCTAACGATAATAAAGTACTTGCCGAACTTTTAAAAGTTCCACGTGATCAAAATGGATTCTTCTTAGAAGCTCATGTGAAGTTACGTCCAGTTGATTTTGCTACAGATGGAATCTATCTTGCAGGGACTGCTCATGGTCCTAAAGGCATCGCAGATTCAATATCTCAAGCTAGAGGCGCTGCTGCTCATGCATTAATTCCATTAACCGCGGGAGTAGTAGAAAATGAGCCCTTAGTCTCAGTGGTAAATCCAGCTTTATGTCTTGCATGCCAAAAATGTGAAGAAGTTTGTAATTTTGGTGCAATTGGAGTAAATTTTGATACCGATATATTGGTCTCAGAATCAAATCCTCTTTTATGTAAAGGATGTGGTGATTGTGCAGCTGCTTGTCCAGCAGGAGCAATTACCATGAGCCATTTTGCTGATGATCAATTAACTCCAATGATTTCTGAAGCTTTAAAGGGAGAATTTATAGATGAAAGACCTCGCATAGTTGCCTTCTTATGTAATTGGTGTAGTTATGCAGGTGCTGACACTTGTGGTGTCAGTCGATTCCAATATCCAACGAACATTCGACCTATTAGAGTTATGTGCTCTGGAAGAATTCCTAAGAGATTCATCTTACAAGCATTTTTGGAAGGTGCTGATGGAGTTTTTATTGGTGGATGTCATCTTGGTGATTGCCATTATTTGGAAGGAAATTATGATACATTACAAAGGTATAATGAGCTTAAAGAGATCCTTGAAAAAGTTGGAATAGATCACAATCGGTTCCGACTTGAATGGGTTTCTGCAAGTGAAGGTAAACGCTTTTCGGAAGTTGTGACTGATTTTGTAAGCGAAATAAAAAAATTGGGATCATTAAAGGCTAAAGGAGGTGCATAAAGTATGGCAAATGAAGAAATTATGGAAGCAAAAGATTTAGATAATGATTTTAGATATGAAATTAGCCAAAAAGTTGGAGCTAAATCACTGTTAAAGTGCATCCAATGTGGTGTGTGTAGCTCAGGTTGTACGGTAACAGAATATGTGGACCTACAGCCCCATAGAGTCGTAGCATCTTGTCTTTTAGGACTAAAAAAAAGAGTGCTTTCAAGTAACGCAATTTGGACATGTTCCTTATGTCATAGGTGTACTGAAAGATGTCCTAAAGGTGTAGATTATTCATTTATACTAGCCTTACTAAGAAACCTAGCAGTTAAAGAAGGAAATATCCCCGATGAATATCTAGCTACAATTCAAACATTACATGATAATGGTTTTGTAGTTCCTTATATCGGAGGTTTAGCAACTACAATCGATAGAAGACGCGAAAGGATGGGCTTACCCAAATTAATACCCCCTAATTTAGAAGAAATCGACTTTATTATGAAAGAAACGGGAATTGAGAATTTAATTAAAAAGACAATGGAGGATGATAAATAATGGAATATGCTTTATATTTAGGCTGTACCATCCCTTTAAAAATGCCTCATTTTGAGTTCGCTTTTCGAGAAATAGCAAACATCTTAGGGTATAAATTTAAAGAAATGGATGGAGCAAGCTGTTGTCCTGACCCCGTTGCAACTCAATCAGTAAATATTGATACTTGGCTAACAATAGCAGCTCGGAACTTATGTATTGCTGAAAAACTGAAACTTGATATTCTAACAGTTTGTTCAGGCTGTTATGAAACATTGAAAACAACGCAGGTTTTATTGGGAGAAGACAAGGCGGCATTTGATCGAGTGAATAAAGTATTAAAGAAGATCGGTTATGAATATAAAGGAACTTCTAAAGTATATCATTTTGTTGAGCTTTTTTCACAAGAAGAAATGCTTGATAAAATCAAAAATATTCTTATGAAACCTTTAGATAATTTAAATGTTGCAGTTCACTATGGATGCCACCTTATAAGACCAAGTAAAATTCTACAATTTGATCATCCAGAACGACCAGAAACTATGGATAAAATAATTGAAAGTTTAGGTGCTAAAACGATAGCGTTTGCAGGGAAACTAGAATGTTGCGGATTCTGCGCAAGATTACAGGAAGAGATTGGATTTGAACTTGTCGACAAAAAAATGACTGAATTAAAGGAACTTGAAGAGGAAGTCGATGTGATGGTAGGTGTATGTCCTGCCTGTGTAGGACAATATGACAGAAAACAACGATTGATTTCACGTAAAACTGGAAAAGAACTCGATATTCCAGTCTTATATCTTCCCGAATTAATGGCAATTGCATTTGGTGTAGAAACAGATAAATTAGGATTAACTAATCGTAGTGTTAAGCCGAATAAATTAATGGAAAAATTAAATATTTAATGAAATGATATTTTTTTAAAAAATCAATTAAAATAACAATAAATTAAAAGAAAAAAATAAAAAATTGAAAATTTAGAAAAGAAGTGGAGATTAGTAAAATGATAATCACACAACAAAAAGAAATTGATGAAATTTATGGATTTATTAAGCCATACTCAAAAATATTGATCTTAGGATGTGATGGTTGTTGTCAACCACCTCGAAGTATTAATGAAGCCAAAGTTCTCGGACAACTATTAGAACTAAAAGCGCGTACAGAGAATAAAGAATTAAAATGGAAAGCGATAACAGTTTTACGACAATGTGATGACAGAATTGCTGCTACAACAGTACGTCCATTCGTAGAAGAATATGAAGCTATTGTTACACTTGCATGTGGATTAGGTGTTGTTATGATGAATCGAATATTTCCGGATATACTTACTTATCCTGCTCAGAATAGTCGTTGTGGAGGAGCTCAGAATGCAGGTGAAAATTATTATGTTGAATATTGTGAAACATGTGGAGACTGCCTTCTAGGAGAAACTGGTGGCGTTTGTCCAATGGCAGGATGCGCTAAAAACCTAAGTAACGGTCCTTGTGGAGGGCAAGTTGAAGGTAAATGTGAAGTAGGTGGATATGTTCATGAATGTGCGTGGGTAAAAATTTGGGAACGTTTGAAGAAATTTGATAGACTTGATCTCTTTACTAAATATCGACCACCGAGAAATTATATGTTATGGTCAAGTCCTAGGTTTATAGAGATAAATAAAGAATATACAAATATAGAAGAAACCAAAGAGGAGGCGAAAAAATAAAATGGCCAAAAGACCTGCTTACAGCAATTTAATGAAAGCAATTAGAGAAGGTAAATTTGTGTTTACTGGTGAATTAGAACCTGAAAAAGATTTTGACATTGACCATGTTCTTCATTCTGCAGAGGAAATGAAAAAAACTGGTAAAATTATTGCTGCAAATGTAACTGATGGACCTCAAGGAGATGCATATACATGCTCAATGGTTCCAAGCTATTTAGTACAAGAAAAAGTAGGATTGGAAGCCGTTTGGCAAATGACAGTAAGAGATAGAAATCGTATAGCCCTATTTGGTGATGTTATTGGTGGCGCTATTCTTGGTCTTAAAAATATTTTAACTCTTACTGGAGATCATTCTGCACTTGGAGATAATAAAAGAGCTCGTCCCGTATATGATGTAGATAGTACACAATTTATTGAACTTGTCTCAAAAATCGTTGATGATGGAACTGACTTAGAAGGAAAAGAAATTCGAGGTGGACCAATTGAAATGAACATTGGGTGTGCTGCCAACCCAAATTCTCGACCTCGAGAACCTGAAATCTTAAAAGTAGGAAGAAAAGTAGAGGTTGGAGTTGATTTTATTCAAACTCAGACAAGCTTCGATGTTGATGATGCTAAAGAATTTTTGAAGGAATTGGAAAAATATAATGTTCCTGTGCTACTTGGATTATTTCCTTTGAAAAATTATGGTATTGCGTGGTATTTCAATGAATATATCCCTGGAGTATCTGTACCAAAAGATCTGCTTGATGCATTAAAGAAAGCGAAAAAAGATCATAAAGAAGATAAGAAAAAGCAAAAAGAAGTTATTGACAAAATTAATATTGATTTCTTTGAACCATTTATTCAAGAAGTCAAGAAAACCACTAAAGCTGCAGGTATACATTGTATGGCAGTTCATTATGAAAGGCTTTTCCCCAAACTGTTTGCCAATCTCTAAAAATAGGTGCAGCTAATAAATAAATTAATATCTTTTTAAAATTAAATAAATTTTTTTTATAAATGGATAAATTTTGAATACCAATAAAAAATAAGGAGTTGATTATGAAAAATCTTGACGATAAGGATAAAAGGATTCTTGAAATGCTTCTCGAGGATTCTAGAAGGCCATATCATGAAATAGGGGTAGATCCTAGGGTGCAGTTATCTGAATCTACTGTAAGGAAAAGAGTCATTAGACTTCAAGAAGAAGGAGTAATTGAGAAATTTACCATAAAAATTTGTCGCGAAGATGAGAGATGTATAATTGCATTCCTTACACTTATTCCAAAGAGTTTGGCAGAGACAAAAGAACTTTTGAGAGAAGCGCAGATTCTTCCTCAATGTGAAGAGGTTTATTTTCTCGCTGGAGAATGTGGAGTTTTAGTAAAAGTTAATGTGCCAGAAATTATTGAGCTGGATGCGTTAATAGAATCATTTCGTGCTCGAGCAGATGTAAAAAGTGTTGAAAGAGTCTGTGTTGTTCTAAGACCTATAAAAACAGTTTCACAATCTGAAAATCGTATTTTATAAGAAAATAAAGAAATAATTAACATAATAAGTTAAGTCAATTAATTTTATAACCTTAATATTTATATTTATGGAACTGCTCTTAAAATGCGTAGATATATCAATAGAAAGTTAAAAAAAAAAGAATAAAAATTATTTAAGAATAATTAGTTTTAAGATATTCCTAATTAGATATAGTTTGAGTTAAGATTGTAATATCTGTTAAAATTTTATTGCAGATTAATCGAAATTCTTCTTGTAAATCATCATTAATTACCCAAGAGTTTTTGAAAACTCCATCCCCCCAAGGTTCTTCATTTTCATTAGTTTTTAAACCTGTTAATTTAGGTTTAATGTCGTGTAAAAGTTTCTTATAAGCTTCTTCAAATTCATTTTCAGTAATTAATTGTTTTAAAGCTTTTAATTTATTAATTATTGTAGCCTTATCATTTTTTTTCCGCCAAAAGTCATCTGAACTGTCTTTAATTTCTTCAATTGATCCATCAATTTCCCAGTTAACATATTGTTTCATGTCTTCCAATGATGTAATAAAAGATCCACTTATTTTCGAAGATAATGAATCATCTTCTCTATCCTCATCTGCATCCCACACTTCAATTTCTATACTATGCGTTCCAAAATCCATTATCCAATAGTTAAATACACTGAAGGTAAGAAAAACTCCTGATAAATCATTATAAGTTATTGTAAATTCATCATCGATGTTAATCGCAACTTTTTTAATCCCTGATTCATCACTCACTTCAAAAGATATAGAAATATCATATATCGTATCAGTAATCATTAAATTTGATACTATTGGAGGATCAGTATCATCATCATTAATATAACAATACACTGATTCGTGAATAGTCTCTAATTGGTCAATGGAACCACGATCAAGATCAGCATCAATCGCATATCCTTTACAACTATGTTCACCTAATTCATTATTGATAGGAATGAGTATTTCTATTACTGTTTCAGTTCCAAAATCAGCTTGGGTAAAAGTAAATTCTCCTCCATCTATATTAAGACCAATTTCAAACAATCCCGATTCATCTTCAGCTACTATCCTCCAAATACCTGGATTTTCATCTGAAATACAGTTAATTGCTTCAATAGTGAATACGGGAGCTGTGAAATCGTCATCTTGAATTAATACCTCATGAGTATCTTGAGAAAATTCACGATCTTCTAAGCCACGATCTACATCATTATCCCATACTTTAATATTAATGCTATGAGGTCCTAAAGTATTAGGGACTAAATACTCTCCTAACCAATTTCCAATCAATTCACCATCTCTATACACTTGAATCTCACTTATTCCGCTATCGTCTGACGCATCAACGAACCATGTACCCGGTGATTCATCAGTTCTTATTCCATCATAAGAAATTAATATTTCTGGGATTTCATCATCATCGTCTACAATTTGTGTAGAAGCCCAATTTGAGCCTAAAAGAGGTAAGATAGGATTATTATTTTTTATTTCAACATAGATGATATGCTCACCTAATGAATTAGGTACTTCATATGAACCGAACTCATTTCCAACAAAAGCACCATCAATTAAAATTTGTAGTGTATCTAAATTAATATCGCTTTCATCATCATAAGCAAACACATTCCAATTCCCAGGATTTCCATCGGTTTCGTCTCCATCATTATATGTAATAATAATAACGGGTTCAGTTGTATCCATAGGTTCTAAAATTATAAAAATTGAGAAACTATAGACTTTACCATAAATTACATTATTTTCCGTGTCTACTGACGTAGTAATATCGGTCCAGCCTAATATTTCCTCCCAATGATAAAGTTTTAAATTTTGTTCTTCACCTTGGATTATTGTTTCATCATAAGGGAGGGCTAATGTTATTTCTCCAGTAAAAAGAGCATCTGTGGAAATATTATAATAATCTCCTGCCACTTTAAATCCAGTTGGGAGTTCAGGTTCTAGATCGCTTTTCTCTATTGTAGTTATTCCACTGTGAATAACTTCATCAAATATTAAATTAATACCAGTTTCTTCATCTATTACTTCTACATCATAACCAACAGGAGTATTTTTTACATATATAAAATTAGTCTTAATTTCGATATCAACGTCGTCATCAATGTCGATAATTAATAATGATACATCATAGATACCAGAGGATATATATTGATGTGTCGGATTTTTCTCTGTAGACGTAGTTTCATCCCCAAAATCCCATGAAAATATTGCAGGAGAATTACCTTCAAAACCGATAAAAGTAAATATAATATTCTCTCCTTCATAAATAGAAGTTTTATCAGCAACAAAATCTGCAATTGGTTGTAAATCTTCTCTCACTTCAATGTAATTTCTTTTTATCTCAACATCCGTATCACCATCTGTATCGATTACCAACAGTTTTACAGTATAAGTGCCTTTAGTTGAATACTTGTGAACTGGATTTTTATCACGAGAAATAACTCCATCTCCAAAATCCCAAAAGTATTTGGCAGGAGCATTTCCTTCAAAACCAGTAAAAGCGAATGTAATAAAATCTCCTTCATAAGTTATTCTTTGATTAGTGATGAAATCTGCTACTGGATATGGTTCTATGAGTAGAATTGAAACATCATTACTCCAAGAATTGGATGTAATGATTTCATTATAACCATCATTATTAGCATCTTCTATAAAAACGTTACAACATCCATCTCCAGTTGGTTTAATGATTTGTGTCTTCCAATTACCAGAAATAGGATTCCATAATAAAATTGATATATCATCAGTTAAGAAATTAGCACTCACAATATCGTTATATCCATCATTGTTAGTGTCTCTTACGAATAGATCAAGGGGATTATCACCTACAGGTTTTTTAATTGGAGCATCCCAATCATTATAACCTGCGTTCCAACGTAGAACTGAAATTTTGTCTTCACCAACGATTGTGGCAATTATATCGTTATATCCATCGTTATTTGCATCCTCTATAAAAACACCCATTGGATTACTTCCAATTTTTCTTGTAAATCGCGGATCCCAATTACTTGAAGCTGAGTTCCACAGAATGATTGAGACATAGTCTTTCCCAAAATTTGTAGCTACAATGTCATTATATCCGTCATTGTTAGCATCTCCTATAAAAACTCTCTCAGGATCATCTCCTGCTGATGTCCTTATCTGCGGATCCCACTCATTAGAACCAACATTCCATAAATAAATCGAGATATCATTATTGTCTCTATTTGAAGTTACTATATCATTATACCCGTCATTATTTGCATCTCCAATGAAAAGGCCATAAGGACCCTTTCCTACAGATTTAATAATAGGGGGATCCCAATCACTAGAATCAATGTTCCATAGTAAGATTGAAACATCATTACTCCAAAAATTTAGGGTTATAATATCATTATATCCGTCGTTGTTAGCATCATTAACAGAAACTTCAACAGGCCAAAATCCTATGGGAGGAGGAAAACCCCCTCCTGGTTTAACTGGTCTTCTAATTTGCTCATCCCAATCATTGGAACCAGCATTCCACAAATAAATCGAGACATCATCATCGTCTTGATTTGCAGTTACTATGTCGTTATAGCCATCATTATTTGCATCCCCCACAAAAACACTATGAGGAAATCTTCCAACTGGTTTTGTAATAAGTGTGTCCCAATCGGGAGAACCTGCGTTCCAAGGCAGAATTGAAATTTTATCTTCACCAACGATTGTGGCAATTATATCGTTATATCCATCGTTATTTGCATCCTCTATAAAAACACCCATTGGATTACTTCCAATTTTTCTTGTAAATCGCGGATCCCAATTACTTGAAGCTGAGTTCCACAGAATGATTGAGACATAGTCTTTCCCAAAATTTGTAGCTACAATGTCATTATATCCGTCATTGTTAGCATCTCCTATAAAAACTCTCTCAGGATCATCTCCTGCTGATGTCCTTATCTGCGGATCCCACTCATTAGAACCAACATTCCATAAATAAATCGAGATATCATTATTGTCTCTATTTGAAGTTACTATATCATTATACCCGTCATTATTTGCATCTCCAATGAAAAGGCCATAAGGACCCTTTCCTACAGATTTAATAATAGGGGGATCCCAATCACTAGAATCAATGTTCCATAGTAAGATTGAAACATCATTACTCCAAAAATTTAGGGTTATAATATCATTATATCCGTCGTTGTTAGCATCATTAACAGAAACTTCAACAGGCCAAAATCCTATGGGAGGAGGAAAACCCCCTCCTGGTTTAACTGGTCTTCTAATTTGCTCATCCCAATCATTGGAACCAGCATTCCACAAATAAATCGAGATATCATCATCGTCTTGATTTGCAGTTACTATATCATTATAGCCATCATTATTTGCATCCCCCACAAAAACACTATGAGGAAATCTTCCAACTGGTTTTGTAATAGATGTGTCCCAATTACCTGAACCACCATTCCATAGTAGTATTAAGATATCATTACTCCAAGCATTTGAGACTACAATATCATTTTGTCCATCGTTGTTAGCATCTTCTATGAAAACGCTACAACATCCATCTCCAGTTTGTTTAGTGATTTGTGTTTTCCAATTACCCGATACTGGATTCCATAATATTATAGTAATATCATCACTCAAAAAATTGGTACTCACTATGTCGTTGTATCCATCATTATTAGCATCTCCTACGAATAGATTAATAGGGTTATCACCAACAGATTTTTTAATTGGTGCATCCCAATCACCAAAAGCATTCTTTAAATTATATTCATCTAGAATTTTCAAATCTTCGGGATTTTCTCTAGGATTAAAATTAAAATTGTTGTTAATAATTAATGATGCGAAAATAGATCCTAGAAAAATTAGGGCTAGTGCTTTAGTTTTGTTAGATATCATAAAATTTTCACCAAAAGCTTTTTACTCAAATATGAGTTAAAAATATTTATTTTTCTATTATTTATATAATTCCGCCACAGTTTTAAATGAAAAGTGAAATTTGATAATAACTAATGTTTTTGACATATATAATCTTTGTCACTTCTAAAGCAAGTGTGTCAAAAGAATTTTTATTGTAATCAATAGAATTGAATGTAAGAAATCCAAGGATTTTTAGTTTCTGTGATTTTAGAAGGAACAAAGCTAAAAAATTTATTAAAAAATAGAATTTAGTAAATTACTTTTTCATCGCTTTGGTAAAAACCATCTCATCACTTAC
>JBHLOG010000095.1:0-13399 GCA_048940765.1 Promethearchaeota archaeon
TTGTAATACAACAGCTAAATTTGAATGCTTTCTCAATCGAGCAGAAGCATATGGAGAAATTTTCTTACGATAATATATTATATAATAAATATATAAAACTGTAAAAGGAATAGTAATTAAAGCAAGTCGAAAATCAAGAAGTTCAAACAATAACCATAATGTTATTCCTACTTGAAAGAAGGGGTAAATATAAAAACTACCATGGGAGACCATTGTATTGATTACACGTAAATCATTAGTTGCAAGAGCTTCTAAATCTCCCGTTCGAGCACTATCATAATATCTTAATGGTTTTAATTGAATTGTATCAAAAAACTCTTTTCTTATATTTTGCTCAGTTTTCAAACCAAGATAATGTCCCAACATCATGGTTACATAATCCATAACATTACGTATAAGATAAAGAACAAGTCCCAGAAAAACCATTATTATTAAATTAGCTTCATCTCGAGATATAAGTAGATTATCAATTATATCGCCAAGAACAATGGGAATGAGTGTTCTTGTAAGTGTAAAAATAATAATTCCTATTACTACCAAAAATACTAAATATTTCTGTTTGTAAAGGTGGTATAAAAACCATTTCCTATAACTCTTATACTTTTTAAAATCTAAATTCATAAATTTCTCAAAATCTTAATTTCTTATTGATATTAATCCTTACTTTCTCATAAATTATTGAAAACTCTAATTCTTTATTTGTAATTATACCTAAAAATTCAAAAGTTATATCTTTTCGGGATTTTAATGTGCCTAGAATTGTTTAAATTATAATACCATTCCCAACATCTCGACTGTGTTTTTTCAGGAGATCCTAATTTCTACATAATTGCTGATATTGGAAAAATTCTATTTATTTTTATTGATTTCTTTATTTTTTCGTAAGTTATTTCTATGAAAGTGATAATTATAAATTTTGTATCTGATCCATTTACTAAGCCTTTCCAAAGTAATATGGCTCATCTTATTAATAGGAAATATTAATTAAAACTTAAAGATAATTTATAATCTCATTTTATGAATAGAAATCTTTATATATTTACATATTAAATATTTCTCCATCAGAATTTATCCAAAAATAATATTTTAAATTTAATTTAAAAGAAATTAAAAATATGAGGTTAAAAACTAATGAGTAGAGAAATGCCAGTAATAAAAAGAAATATAGCAATAATAGCCATAGTTGCAGGTTTAGCAGTAGGAATCCTTGGTGGATGGTTTATCCCTTCCCCTATTGTAGAGTCACGAACACCATTATTAAATAAAATCTTAGCACGAGATGATGGTAATGGTCTGCTGATTGTTGGAACTAGTGCAGATTACCCTCCATTCGAAAATAAAACGTACCCTGGAGGTTTAATTATTGGATTTGATGTCGATGTAGCACAAATGATTGCAGATGAGTTAGGTGTTGGTCTTGAAATGGTTGATATACCTTTTGATTCACTTATTGCTGCTTGTAGGGCAGGAACTATAGATATGATCGCCGCTGCTATGACATATACAGAAGATCGTGCAAAAAGTCTTGCACCCTCTATAACTTATATTACAGTAAGTCAAGCTGTAATTGCTAAAAATGGTTCAGGTTATACAATTACTGCCATTGAAAATGTCACTGATTATGTAGTAGGGGTTCAGACTGGAACCGTAATGTATGAAGAGTTAGGACCTGAGGGTTTAGACATGACAGTTGGTGTAGAATTAATAGTATATGACAATGCGAATGATCTAATGGTAGCATTAGATGGTGGGGGTATAGATATGGCATATGTGGATGAACCGGTATATACTGCTTGGTCAAATGTATATGATCTTGAACTTTTGTTCAGTACCGGATCAGAGCCCTTAGCATTATGGACAAGACACGGAGAACCAGAATTTTTATATGAGATCAATAAAGTTATATTTGATAGCTATCAAGATGGATCGATCTTTGATGTAATGGACGATTGGTTCGGTTAATTTCGCAGGATGAGCAATATGCCAACTATAATTGATATCATTATATATATTCTTGATAAGGGATTATTTCAAACATTACTTCTTACAGGTGTAGGTTTATTAATCGGTTTTGGGCTAGGGATCTTATTGGCACTTATGCGTGTTTACGGCGGTATAGAGCTCGGATGGATAGCAAGTGGATACGAAAAAATATTCCGAGGTATCCCCATCTTAGTTCTAATTTTTATCTTCGCTTATGGAATGCCAGAATTATTTTGGTTCGTAGAACCCCTTCAAAGACCTCTTGCTAGTATATTTTTTGCTCTTGGACTTCGAAGTGGTGCTTATCAATCCCAGATTTTTCGTGGTGCTATCTTATCTGTGAGCCCAGGGCAAATAGAAGCTGCTCGTGCTTTGGGGATGAGTGGAATTCAATCTTTTCGGCATATTGTTCTACCACAAGCTTTACGTTTAGCTATACCCAGTTGGTCCAATGAATATGCAGTGGTTATTAAAGATTCTTCATTTGCTTATGCTGTAGGAATAGTGGAAATGACTAAGGCAGCCTATGATTTCTCTCGCGCTTTTGAAGGATATTGGACTTTATCGATCGGAATTCTAGCGATTATCTATTTTTTACTAACTTTCCCAATTACGAAATTATTTGGTGAACGACAAACCAAGAAACTCAAGAAATTGGGTATGGGAGGTGGTTAAGTATAGAAACTAAATATGAACCCGTACTCCGAGTTGTTGATATATGGAAAGCATATGAGGAATTAGAAGTTCTTAAAGGGGTTTCATTTGATCTAGCTGAGAAAGAAGTCAAAGTGATATTTGGACCAAGTGGTTCTGGTAAAAGTACACTGCTTCGTTGTATTAATATGCTAAATCCTCCAGATAAGGGAGAAATATTTCTTCGTGGTGAAAACATTACAGCCCATGGTGTTAATCTGAATACAACACGCACTAGAATTGGAATGGTTTTTCAACATTTTAATCTCTTTGCTCACCTTAAAGCAATTGACAATGTAAGCATCGGACTTCGTAGGGTAAAAGGTCTACCAAAAGAAGAGGCTCGTATAAAGGCTCTCAAAGCGTTAGATCGCGTTAGAATGACAAAATGGGCAGAACATTATCCCGCACAATTATCTGGTGGTCAACAACAACGGGTGGGGATAGCACGTGCTTTAGCTATGGAACCTGATATTGTATTATTTGATGAACCTACTTCAGCATTAGATCCTGAGTTAATTGGAGAAGTACTTCAGGTGATGTTAGATATTGCTAAAGCAGGTACTACAATGGTAGTAGTAACTCATGAAATGGGATTTGCAAAAGCCGTGGCATCAGAAATGATCTTTCTCAGCGAAGGTGTTATTGTAGAACGTGGAACACCCCAACATTTCTTCTTATCACCAGAATCCGAGCGTGTGAAGAAATTCCTTAAGCAACTTGAAGTTTTATATGGAACACATGAAGAAATTTTAAAATTGGCAGAGGAAGAGGAAAATAGATGATTTTTCAAGACCAAACCAACCCTATAGAGGAAATTTTTACAGTATTAGGATATTGGGATCGAATATTCTCAGGTTTCCTTGCAACAATGTGGTTATATGGATGGGCGCTCATGATAGGTTTTTTTTTAGGGCTTTTTTTTGCTCTTCTTCGCCAATATGGAGGTCGGATTCTTTCTCGAATTGCTGCAGGCTATATTGAATTTATTCGTGGTACACCTTTAATCGCACAGTTATTTTTTATTTTTTATGGCTTAAATATTCCTATTGGGCAGTGGGCTATTTTAACTGAATTCAGAATTATTGATAAAGATATTACTTTCATTTTCTTGAGTCATAGAGTTCTGTTTGGTATTATTGCATTGAGCCTGAATAGTGCTGCTTATCAAGCTGAATATCTCCGAGGTTCAATGATGTCAGTTGGGACTGAACAGTTATTAGCAGCTCAATCACTAGGTATGTCGCGTATAGCAGGTATCCGTCATATAATATTGCCACAAGCTCTACGTCGTGTCATTCCTGCTTGGTCTAACGAAGCAGCCTACCTTCCAAAATATACTGTTGTTATTTCTTTAGTGGGAGCGACGGAACTTTTTGCCCAGGCAAAATCTATTGTGGCGGTTACTGCTATATCTTTAACTACCTACATAATCGTTGCTATTATTTTTTTAATTACAATCGCTATTATTTCCAAGGGATTAGATATCCTTCACAAACGAACGGGAATTCCTGGATTATAATTTGCATGATTTCAATTAAAATTAAAATTTTTTTTATTTTTTTATTAGTATATTCAAATCAAATCTACTTTTTTAACATACGATTTTATTTTAAAGAAACATTATAGAAAATTATTTATTTTTATAAACGTGAATGATATGGGAATTATTGATTTACGTTCCGATACCGTAACTAAACCCTCTCCAGAAATGTGGGAAATGCTGAGATCGCTAGATAACTCTAAAATTGGAGATGATGTTGAAGGAGAAGATCCTACTGTAAATGAGTTGGAAGAAAAAGCAGCTAAAGTAATTGGGAAAGATTCTGCATTATTTGTAACTTCCGGAACGCAGGGCAATTTAGTTTCACTTCTCTCTCAAACTACCCCTGGTGATGAGATTTTGCTAGAAGAATTAAGCCATATTTATAAAAATGAAGTAGGAAGTGCTGCTCGTATTGGAGGATTAATGATTAGAACTTATCCATCCGTTAAAGGCGTTCCTTCATTTGATCTACTTCAAGGATTAATTCGTCATAAGGAAGACATACACGAACCTCCAACTACTCTCCTTTCTGTAGAAAATACTCATAACTATCATGGAGGAAAGATAATTAAGCCAGAAGTAATCAAGGATATGAAACACTTTTCAGAGAAAAATGATTTAAAATTGCACTTAGATGGCGCAAGGATATTCAATGCAGCAGTAGCATTGGGTATTCCCGTTTCAGAATTTAGCAAATATGTTGATAGCCTAATGTTTTGTTTATCTAAAGGACTTTCATGTCCGGTTGGTTCAATAGTTGCGGGATCAAAAGAATTCATAATAAAAGCTAGGAGATATCGTAAAATGCTTGGTGGTGGTATGCGCCAAGCTGGTATAATTGCTTCTTTTGGGTTAATCGCTCTTGAACCAAGCTGGATGAAAAGACTTGAAGAAGATCATACAAATGCTAACTTACTTGCTGAAGGCATTAAATCTTTTGATTTACCTATAGAAATAAATAATCCAGAGACGAATATCGTGATCGTTGAACTTTTAGAAAAGTTATCCATATTTAAAATAATAACTGAGCTTGCAAAAGAGGGTGTTTTGTGTTTTAATATTAGTAAAGAAAAGCTAAGATTTGTAACTCATTATGGAATAAATGAAGATGATATTCAATATAGCATAGAAATAATTGCTAAAGTTTTGCAAAAATTTCTTAAAAATAAAAAGTAAATAAAAAGAAAAATAAAAGAAACCTAATAATTATTCATAACGATCTAAATCTTTTGCATCATCTTCCACTAAATCATAATATTCAATATCATTTAGATTTCCCTTAAGATCTTCAGCCCAATGAATTTTAACTGGCATTCCAATATATGTATCTTTAACGTCAACATCTGGATTTAATTCAACCATAAATGTAGTATCTGCTCCATCTTGTTGAATTAAAACCATTGGTTTTTCCTCTATATCTCCTGTCTCTGGATCTTTTAAATAAGCTATAGCAAAAGTGGAAACCTCACCGGTTTCTCTTAAATCAACCCATTGATCAGGTTTAATTAAACATTTACCGCACACTGATTTGGGTGGAAAAAAAACTCTATTACAACCCGAACACTTTAAACCAACTAATTTCTTATCTTTTAGCTTTTTCAAAAAAGGTTGAGCGTGAGTAATATTAAATTTATATTTATAGTTGGATATATACCAACTCCCAGGCATTGTTCTAGTTCTCACATATTCTTTTTTAATATAGTCTAAAGATTTTCTTTGAGTTCTTTTTGACATTTTAAATCACCTCCATTTTCTCTGTGGTTCATCTGACATAACCATCATTGTACATAAATTAAGTATCCCTCCCCATCCATGACCTAAAGCTGTATGAACAGTCTTTGGTACTTGGTTACTTGCTTTTCCCATTATTTGAAGTGCTGCTTCAGCAGGTCTTTCTAAAGCGGAAGCTCCAATAGCGTTTGTTGAATTAACACCACCCGAGCAGCAGATTGGTAATTCACCATTTAAAGCTGTTATACCACTTTCATACATCTGAGGAGCTGTTGTCTCTTCAAACAATCCTAATTTTTCAACCCACATAAGCTCTTGATTAGGAAATGGGGCATAAACTTCAGCATAATCGATTTCTTTTCTTGGAAAGGAAATTCCTGCCTGGTTATAAGCCAGTTCTGATGATTTCATTGCTCCTAATTGTTCTGAAGGATCTAATTGTCCTGAACCTCCACCATCAATTCCGAGAACAGCGGTTTCATGGGCGACACTAGCTACACCATTTACATAAACTGGGATATCACACATATCTTTAGCCTTTTCTTCTGTTGTTAACAAAATTGCACAAGCACCATCGCTAGCAGGACAAACCATTCCATATCTTAATGGATAGGAAATATACGGAGTATCAAGTACTTCATCAATTGTTAAATCTGGCATTTTTAGATGAGCCCACCATGTTTTTGCTGCATTATGCCTATTTTGCACAACAACTCTAGCTAAATCCTCTTCAGTTATTTTAGATTTTTGCATATAATTAGTTGCTTGAAAAGAGGCTATGCCAATAGCCCCTCCTGCAGATAAAATGCGTGATAAACGTTCATAAGAAATTCCCAGCGTATTGTAAATAGTAATTTCACCATATGCCACACTAGCAAGACCTGTGGCTGTATCTCCTTGACTTTGTTGTTCAAAAGCTATAGCTAAAACTGTATCAATTCCAGGTAATCCTGCGGCTACAGTGTAATAACCAGCTATTCCAACGGTACCTCCAGTGGTACCTCCTGTTGTTACACGCATTAAGGGTTTATTTCGTGCTCCCATCCAATCAGTCATCCATAATTCAGGAATATTAGCCCCTTCGAAAGCGGGCATATTTCCATTTACATAGGCATCAATATCTTTAATATCAAAGCTCGGAACTTTCTTTAAACAATCTTGAATCGCTTCACTTACTAATTCCGCCATATTTACATCTGATCTTTTTGACGCATGCTCGCTAAATCCTGCGGAAACTATTGCTACCTGTCGACCCATTCTATTCATTCCCCTCCAATATATATAATATGTTATTTTGAGCACACATCCCTATTTGACCAGAAGCTATAGCCCTTTTTGCTCCTTTTCTCTGATATCCATTTGCTTCACCTTTAAGTTGCTTGGCTGCTTCAATTATTCTTATTATTCCAGTTGCACAGGGCGGATTTCCACCAATAGCTCCACCTGAAGGATTTATAGCCAATTCACCATCAATATTAGAATCTAAACTTGGACCTTTGCCTTTCTCAGTTAATCCTAATGCCTCAGTAAATATTAATTCTTCATGAGCATAATTTTCAAATAATTCGGCAACATCAATTTCTTCTTTAGGATTCCGAATTTCAGCAGATTTGAATGCCATTTTACCAGCTAATTCCATTGATTTACAAGTTGATAAATCTCTATCACCAAGATAGTATGTATCTTGACTATATCCAACACCAGTAATCCATACTGGATTATCTGTAATTTTCAAAGCTTGTTTTTCAGGTGCTAATAATAAAGCAGCAATACCATCACAAGGTTGAGCAAACATCAATTCTGTAACAGGATCTGAATAAATCTCTGAATCTAAAACATCCTGAATTGTAATATTTGCATTTTGAGATTCTGCTAAAGCAAGAGGATTTTTTGAAGCATTTTTTCTGTTTTTTACAGCAACTTTAGCGATATCTTCGGGTTTAATTCCATATTTTTTCATGTATGCTCTCATCTGGAAACCCCCTGCAGAAATATCATTAACATATGCTAAAGGTCTTTCCCATGTTGGATCTGTCTCATATAATCTGGCAGAGTGATACGGAAAGCACGATGCCATACTTCCCCCCCAAATAACAGCTAATTTATGGTTTCCCGATAAGATCCTCATTAATCCATATAAAACAGCATGAGCACCATCCATTTCCACTTTACTTTCATCAACCATATATCCACCACCAACTTCGACTGTAAAACAATTTGAGATTGTTCGACCTTCATAATAATCATTAGTGCAAGAAATAACAGTAGTAATATCTTTTTTCTTTAAACCAGCGTTATCAAGTGCTCCTCTAACTGCTTCAAAAATCATTTCATAACGACCATAATTTGCATCTGAGTACAATTTTACTTGATTATATCCTACTATACCTACTTTTTCCATTCTACTTTTCACCTCTCACAATTTAGAGAACCCTTTTATATCTGAAGGATCGCCTTTTGGTTTTTCTTCCCATATTATCTTTAATTTCATCCCTATTTTCACATCTTTTGGGTCAGTGTCTATTAGACGGTAAATTATTGTTGTGTTGCTTCCATCAATTTGAACCATTCCAATTATTTGAGGTTTTTTTACTTTTCGACTAGATCTATCGTTAACTTTGTAATATGTAATAGTATAATTTTTTAGTATTCCTGTGTCCGCCAACTCAATCCATTCATCATCAAGAGATAAAATTTCATTGCATTTTCCACATATTTTTCTTGGTGGAATGAATACATCTCCACATTTGGGGCATTTATTTCCAACTATTTTTTTATTCTCAAGAGCATCATAGAATTTATTCATGTATTGCCCTACCCAAAAGGCAAACTCAGCTCTAACAGGCCCCTTGTTAGTGATAATTAATTTATCTTTACTCATTTTGATATTATTTTTTGTTAATTTTAATATGATTATTACTATGAATTAATCATAATAATAATTTTGAAAACGTTTAATTCCCTTTATTCTCGACATATTTGATAATTTTCTTGATTAACTAATTATATAAGAAATATTGTCAAAAATCAAACTTACAAATTAAATAAGCTATTTTTTTCTAAGAATATTTAAAAAATTCAATATTACCATTCAAAGAAATTATTTGAAAAGTTAAGAGTTGAATTAAATGGTTATTCTAAAAGGTAGTGTACAATGTATAAATGATGAAATACTAGAAAAACTTTCTTTAAAAAATCGGTATAAGTTCCTGAATTACAATTTAATGTCCTATTTACCAAAGGAACAATTAGATTTTCTTAAGAAAGCTCAAAAGTATTTTATTGGGTTTGAAAAGAAATATAATATTACACATAATGAAGATTTTTACGAATGGATTCCTGAAATTGGTAGAGAAGGTTTAATTACTCGGTTAAATAAATTCGAATTCCTTGATTTGAATTTTGAACCTTATGGATTAACAGCAGAATTTATGAGAACACTAGCTACTGACTTTTTTGATCCTCAACTTACAATGGGAATGGGTGCTAATGTTTTAGCAATTAATCCATTATTAGGACATCACGAGGATATTGAGATTCGTTTACAAGCGTTAAAAGAATTAGTTACGGGGCAAAAAAATGGTTGTATTTGTATCACAGAACCCGAAAGAGGATCTGATGCAGTTCATATGCTCACCACCTGCGATCAACAAGAGGATGGAAGTTATATTATAAATGGTGAAAAAATTTATCAAACGAATGGACCAAAAGCAGATTGGGCTATAATCTATGCTGTAAGAGTAAAAAATAGTGGAAATACAATGGGTCAATTTTTAGTCGATACATCTTGGAAAGGCTGGAACGTAGAGAGGATTAATATTCCTTGGACTCCAAGAATTCATATTGGTAAAGAAACTTTCACAAATTTGAAAATCCCTCCGGATTATGTCTTGGGTAAGCCAGGTCAAGGTAGAGAACGTTTATTTGAGGGCCTAAATTTAGAGAGATTAGGAATTGTTCTTCTTAACACCGCAGAAGCTTGGAATGCAATTTCTCATGCAGTTATTTATGCTAATATGAGAAAACAATTTGATCAGGAAATTTTAAAGTATCAAGGAGTTGGATTTCCTTTATCAGATTTATGGGCTGAAACAATGAATCTTACTTTATCAGCTTTAAATGTATCTCAAATAGTAGATAAAAAAGTGGAACAATTTGGAACTCTCCCTAAAGAATTTAGTTTAGCATTAATGGCTACAGCATCTCAACTAAAATCTATAAGCGCAAAATTAAGTGAAAGAACAGCTTACGAATGTGCCAACCTAATGGGTGGTGCAGGTGTTTGTGATAATACATTGATGCAAGATTTATTAGGTATAACTAGAATACAGGAAATAGGCGGAGGTACAAGACAAATTCAGCAATATATCATGAGTTTAACTTTAAGACAATTATTTAAATTGCTCTAATAAATTTTTTTTATCTAAATTTTATTTCCTCAAATTAATCAGGCTTTATTAGAAAATCATCTAAGAATTTATTTTATGATTTTATTTTTGGTACAGATATAATCGAAGAATCCTTAGAAAAAAATCAATTTTTATAAACTATTAAGATGATAGTAAATAATTAATTGAATATTTTAGAAAAAAAATTCTAAAAAGTGTTATAAGGATGAGTTAACAAATGAATAATGAAAAATTTTGGTTAAAATCCTATGATAAACATGTTCCTCCAACTTTAACTTATCCAACAGAGGATCTTGGGACAATGTTAACCCAATCTATGAAAAAATATGCTGACAAAGTAGGTTTTTATTTCATGGATCGCACCTTTCTTTTCAAAGAGATATTAGAATATTCTCAAAAATTCGCGACATTTTTACAAAAAAATGGTATGGAAAAAGGTGATGTACTAGCAATAGCTTTACCTAATTGTCCTCAATATTTATTTTCTGTATATGGAACTTATATAGCTGGAGGTACTGTTACAGGATGTTCACTCCTATTAAGTCCAGATGAAATGGAATATCAAATGAAAGATTCAGGAGCAAAATTTCTAGTAACTATGGATATTGTTCATGAAAAGCTCTTTTCAAAAATATATGATCGCTTACCTGGATTGAAAGTAATAGTTCCTACTAATATTTCAGAATTTATGGGATTCGGGGGATTCAAAGTGTTTATGGGAAAATTAATAAAAAAGATCCCAAAGGGCAAAATTATCCCTTGGCCAGGAAAAACTGTAGTTCCATTTCTAGAGGCATTAGATACTGAAATTGATTTGAAAAAAGTTGATATTGATGCACAAAAAGATTTGGCACTGATACAATATACGGGAGGGACTACAGGACTTCCTAAAGGTGTAGACGTTGTTCATTCTAATTTATTAGCAAATATTTATCAATTTGATGTTTGGCTCAATAGAGAGAAAGGTAAAGAAATACTTCTTGCAGCCTTTCCTTTCTTTCACATTGCAGGATTCATTGTTGGACTTTTTCTGAATTATTTAGGAGGAGCACAAATAATAATAGCAAATCCAAGAGATAATGACCATATTATAAAGGAAATCATCGATAAGAAACCAACGAGTTTTGGAAATGTACCAACTCTGTTTTTAATGGTTCAGAATAATCCAATGTCGAAAAAAATCCCACCAGAAGTATTAGATAATATTTCATTATATGTTAGTGGGGCTGCACCCTTTCCAGCAGAAGCAATAAGAGAATTTGAAAGACAATTCAATACAAAAAATAAGTTTGTAGAGGTTTATGGATTGACTGAAACGGGGATTGTAACCGCTAATCCTATGCATGGTGAGAAAAAGATTGGAACTGTTGGATTACCATGGCCAGATACAGATATTAAATTAATAGATACTGATACTGGAGAAGAAATAAAAGTGACTGGACAACCCGGTGAAATTTTAATAAAAGGTCCTCAAGTTGCTAAGCAATATCATAATAAACCTGAGGCTACAGCTGCTGCATTTGATAAGGAGGGTTATTTACACACGGGTGATGTTGGTGTTTTCGATGAAGATGGTTATTTAAAAATTGTAGATCGTATAAAAGATATGTTAAGTGTTAGCGGTTTTAAGGTATATAGTGTTCATGTTGAAGAAGTAATGACTAAACATCCTGATATTCAAATCCTTGCAATAATAGGTGTTCCTAATCCTGATAGACCTGGAGCTGAAATTGTTAAAGCAGTTATTCAATTAAAAGAAGGTGTTGAAGCAAATGATAAAGTTAAAGATAGTATAAAAAAATATGCTGAAGAAAATCTCTCAAAATATGAAGTTCCTAAGATCTGGGATTTCAGGGAAGAAATTCCTTTAACCATGGTTGGTAAAGTAAAGAAAAAAGCACTTCGCGAAGAAGAGGAAAAAAAAACTGTATAACTTAACTTTTTATTATTTCTTTTTTTAAATTTAACTTAAAATTAAAATTTAAATATTTAAGAATTCAAGAAATGTTCAATATTAAAAACAAAATTTAATTCTAATTATGCAAATAGAAGATTTTAAAGATATTATTTATGAGAAGGAAGACAATGGTATATGTACCGCCATAATTTCAAGACCTGAAGGAAGGAATGCTGTAACTCATATTACTTTCTTAGAAATATATACTGTTTTAGAAGATATGGAAAAAGATAGAAATGCTAAAGTACTTATAATAACTGGAGATCCAAAGGGAAATGCATTTACATCTGGGGGTTATTTTAAACAAGAAATGATGGAAGAAATGAAAAAATATCCAGAAATTGATCTTATGGATATAGCACAGAAAAGAGTGTGTATGAAATTTTGGGATTTTAATAAACCAGTCATAGCTGCTATTAACGGGATGGCCATTGGGGGCGGTATCACAATGCCATTGGCTGGAGCTGATTTAATATATATGGCAGAGGATGCTTGGTTAGGCTTCTACTTCTCAAAAAGAGCTATAATTCCCGAGTTTTCTTGCTCATTTCTATTACCCTTACTAGTTGGGTTTCAAAAAGCAAAGGAAATTTGTTATTTTGGTGATGAAATTACAGCACAGAAAGCCTATGAACTTGGACTTGTAAATAAAGTTTTACCATCAAAAGAATTAATGTCTTATGCAAGAAAACAAGCATTAAGATTAATTCCACCAAAAGGTCCAAGTCTATCGTTAAAACTAATGAAAAAAACAATGCACGCTTATTTTCGGGAGATCTTAGAAAAAACTTTAGATTTAGAGAATAAAGCATTAAGAAAAGTTTTTACATCAAAAGATTTTAATGAATCTATGAAAGCTCTTAAAGAAAAGCGAGACCCAGTTTTCATTGGTCGATGATTGGACTTTCTTAAGAAAATCTCTAGTGCCTCTTTACCTTTTATTAAAACATAAATATTTCTTTTTTTTTTTCGATGTTAAAAATTAAACATATAGATTAAAATCTATAGTTTTAAATGTTATCTGATAGAAATATTTTTTATGAAAAATAGTGTATATGATGAAAGTAGATTAATTGATAC
>JBHLOG010000264.1:0-3205 GCA_048940765.1 Promethearchaeota archaeon
TACATCATTAAGAACAAACAAATACCAATTGGTATAGAAATCTGACCAATACTAAAAGAATTTATAGCTTTACTAATTCCAGGAATAATTTGAGATAAAATTATCCCAATTAATATACATAATCCAACCCAAAGTGGGAGAAGTTTCTCAAAAAAGCTGATTGTTCTACCTTTTTCTTCACTCATAATTTAGAAATTACTATTTTCTTTATTTTTTATTATTAATCTAATTGAAAGAATAAATAGACAAATTTAAATCTATCGATATGATATAATATAATAAAGAATTGCTTTTTTTATAATAGAAATGGCTGAAAAAAATAAAGAAGATATTAAAACATTAATAGAGTGCATTGGATTAGATGTTGATATTCATCAGTATATCAAAGATTTAGAAAAAACTAGAGATGAGATTTTATCAAGAAAGAATTTTAAAGAGAACGTTATTTCCCATAAAGCACTTGGACATAAATCAAGATATTTAATCTATAATCTAATTAAAAAAAAAGAAATGTGCATTTGTGAACTCTCTACTATCTTAGATTCAACTCAACCAACCATTTCTCACCACGTAAAAATTTTAGAACAAGCGGGATTAATTGAAGGTGTTAAGAGTGGTAAATTTATTCATTATAATTTAAAAAAATTAATTGAATAGAGAAATCTTTTCACTAAGAAAATCGCTTTATTTTTTTCAATAGGCGATCTTAATTGAATAATAGATATTTTGTTTTAAGTCTTCAAATTTAATATTAGTGTTCTGCTTGAAAAATAAAAAGGGATAAATTTTTTGGTTTTTGTCGAAGATCTAATAATCAGGAACTATGACTACCGCTAAATATATATGTGTCAATTCTCATGTAACTAATGTAATTAATTAATGAAAAATTTAAGGAAAATTTTCAATGAAAGATTTAAATAATGTTCCAGAATTTTTAAAATATTTTCGGGTAAGCAATCCTTCAGAAATTACTATTAGTAAAGACGATATTTTCTATAGAGATAAATATAATGATATTATAAATTATGTCAAATCAATGTTAACAATTCATGAAAATAATGGCTTGAAAGATTATTTAGAACCGAATGGAGCTATTTTAATTAATGTAAATCCCGGAACAGATATATTAGATTATCTTAAGCTAATAACTAAAAATTATTACCTAGATTTAATTGAATTTAATGTTAATGAGATTAATGAAGCTCCAAACAAATTTCTAGAAAGCTTTGTTTCAATATTAGAGGCATTCGGAAATCTAAATCTTAAAGAAAATGAATTAGAAGATAATAAAAACAAAAATAATAAAATTAATGAAAAAGAAGTATTATTAATTAATCAGCAGCCAATATTTAAACAAAAATTTAAAGAGAAGAACTTATTAGAAGTTTTTTTAAACACATGTCAAAATAAAAATTTAGATTTTAAATTTATTAATTTAGATTTAATTTTGGTATGGGTAAACTATGATATTCAAGATATAATCAGTGTTTCAAATAAATTATATACCACATTTGATCTTTTTATAAAAATCCCCTTATTAAATAAAATAGAGCGTGAAACTGTATTAAAGGATTTTTTGGAAAGGCATACTAAGATCGTATTTGATATTAATGACATTGTGAACTATACAGAAAATTGGGAGGTCCAAGATATAAAGCATTTGTTAAAAGTTGGAATCTTCAAACACTTTTTAAATTCAGAATTAAACGACACAAGTAATGAGATTACAGATGTTTTAATTAATTTAATTGCATCAGGTGAATATATCCCCCACAATATACCTCAAGCTTCAGAAAAGAATTCAAAAATTGAATTAAACAAGGAATTAAATGAAAATAAACTGCCATCCCCACCTCAAGCGATCAGAGATATCGAAAATTACAAAGATTTTAGTGGAATTGTACAAGAAATTCGTGAATCACGCGTTTCAGAGTTTATGTTAAATCAATTATATGAAAATGCTGCTTCTAAGAATTATACAGAACTTGTGTTAATTATTGATAAATTAGCTAAAAAAGAATTTTTAGAAGATAATGAGATGAGATTATTAGCTAAATACCCTTTTATTTTAAATGATTCTCCAAATAAAGCACAGATAAACTTGGAAAGGGCAAAAAAAAGAGTAGATTTAATTAAACAAGCATTTGGTAAATGATATAATTAAAGGATGAGGTAGTATTGGCTTCGGAACCCCATTTAAATATGAAAAAGAATGACATAAGTAGAATGGAAAACAAAAGGATTTTCATTAGGAAAGTTATTTTAGAAAATTTTTTATCTTTCCAAAAGGATGAAGTTGATTTCGGTAAATCAAAATTCGTAATTATTGTAGGACCAAATTGGAGTGGAAAAACCTCAATATTCCAGGCGATAAAATTTGCTTTGGGGAGTAATGAAAGGGATGAAAGATACAAAAAATGGTCAGATTTTATTAGGAATAGCCAAAATCACGCCATGGTTGAAATTCATGTTCAAAATGAAGAAGAAATAATTAAAATAAGAAGATATGTTATTAGAGGGCAATCTCCATACTTTAAGATACAAAAAAAAGAGGATAGGGAGTTCAAAAAAATATCAGCTCAAGATATTCAAAATTTGATTTCTAGTTTTAATATTAATCCTGATAATCAGTTTGCTTTTGTGAGCCAAGGTAAAATTGATGCTATAAAAAATTTAAAGCCAACAGAATTATGTGCGTTTTTAGAGGAAGGTATTGGACTAAAAAGTTTAAGAGAAGAAATTTTACTAGAAAAAAAAAATGTCTTTAGTCTGGATAATGATCTTAATTCTTTAAAGAGTAGAAAAAATACATTAAATATTAGCTTGGAATTATTAAGTCCTAAATTAGAACGTTTAAAGAAGAAAAATCAACTGTTAAAAGTTAAAAGAAAATTCAATGATGAATTATTATGGGCAAATAGAGACAAATTAGAAAAGGAAATTATTAACATTGAAGAAATAATCAAAAATGTTAAATCTGTTTTAGAAGGAATAAAAAAGAAAAAGGAAAGTTCTGATAAAGAAATAATTTCCCTATCAAATAAAATTTCAAGTAAGGAACAGAATATAAATAAACTTTCGATGCAATTGGGTGAGTTAAGTTATAAACAACAAGATTTAGTCGCAAAAGTTCAAAATTGGCAAAAAGAAAAAATCTTAATGAAACAAGAGTTGGATGTTTTATCAGATAAAATCAATCAGATTG
>JBHLOG010000265.1:0-3181 GCA_048940765.1 Promethearchaeota archaeon
GACAAACAAGCCCAAACAAGATTAATTGAAGATTTATCAAAAAAAGCTGTCTATTATTTTTCAAAATCAGAAGAAATTTGGGAAGATATGTTAAAAAAATTTAAAGATCTAACAGAAAAAGAAAAAGGAAATATCCTCTTTAATTTATCAGTTGTTAATGACAACATTATGGAAATCGATGCTGAAATTTTACCCTATGAAATTATTAAGGAGATTAACAATCCAGAACCTTATATTGCTGTACCTGAAAATTTGGCTGAACAATTACCTAGAACAACATTGTATTTATCAAATGTAAAACCTATGGATGTGAATGTTGATATTTACAGAAAATATAAAAGAAAAAACTTAGATAAACCAAATCCTATAAAAAAGAAAGAGGCATTATTAAGTAAAAAAACAGCTATAGGAAGAACAATTAAAGAATTAAGAAGTTTATATGATAATAATGATATTGATATCAATAAATATTCAGAACTTTATGAGAAATATACTTTTAAATTAAATAATATTGAATTGAAAATTCAAAAAATAGAAGGAACAATTTATCAAGGTAATAAAAGTAAAAAATGAAAATATCAAAAGTTTTGTGGAGTTTTGTAATAGTAGCAATACTAGTAGTTTTTATATTTAATCAAATGTTTGCAATCTTGATTACTATAACGCTTCTTAGTATTGCTTTATTAGTTTATCTTTTTTCTCTTTCTTTTAAGAAGAAGCTTATAAGAGCTATGCAAAAGCATCTTAGAATTAGTGATATGGATATTGCTGCTGAATTAAACCAACCAATTGAAAGAATTAGGAAAATGTTGAGTAAACTCTATAAACATAAAAAAAAGAGATGGGGTTTAATAATATTCTTGAACAACAGATATCTTTTCTATAATAATGATTCAGTTAATAAACTAATAGAACTTTATAATAACGGTCTTAAAGAAAAAGAGATTTTAGAACAATTAAAGGATATGATAGGACTTAAAACAAGAGCAGAAGTAAAAGCTATAGAGAATACATTGACAGATCATAAAAAAATTGAAAACAATAACTCTTTGATTAAACTTAAGCACACAATCCGAAAAAGTGAAATATAATAATTCTCAAATAAATTTCACGTTCTTTATTTATGATTTCAATTAGAATGTATTAAAGAAATCATTGTATAATGCTCGAATTTTTGAAACAAATGTAAATTTTATAGATTTATCCTCTAATTTTCCTGCGATTTCTAGTCCTTCTTCGTAAATTTTCACCGCTTTTATATACCAACCACGAGTTCTATATATCTCTCCAATCTGGTTAATAGCTTTCAATCTTTTATATAAATCACCAGATAATTCGGCATTCTTTAGCATTTCTTCATAAAATTTTAAATTTATTTCAAAATCTTTATAATCATTATTTTCTTTCGTTAAATCTGAAGAGTTGAGTTGAAACTTTATATCTTTTTTTTCATTTATTTCAAGTTTAACCTCAGGTAAATCAGGTTGAATTGTTTCTTTTTTCTTGCGAATATAATTTTTTTGAATTAAACGAAAAATAGCTTCGATTTTTTTTTTAATATCATTTATTTCTGATTTTTCAGACAACTTATAATTTTTATAAATTAATAGTGATTCTCTATAGAATTTCAACGCTTCTGGATAATTTCCTTGATCATGATTAATTAATGCAATATTTTTAAGAAAATTAGCTCTCGCACTGAGATTATTCCCTTCTTCGTTAATTTTTAAAGCACTCAAGCAGAGTTCTAATGCTTCAGGATAGTTACCTTGTAATCGCAAAATATTCCCGATATAATTGAGGCAAATTGCCTTTCCCTTTAAATCTTCTAACTTTTTACTGAGATTTAATGCTTCTTTATATTGTTTTGATGCTTCAGATAAGTTTCCTTGTATTCTATAAATCTCCCCAATATTAATAAAACATTCACCTTTCATGCTTAAATCTCCTAATTTCTCATAAATTTTTAATGCTCTATTGTAAAATTTTATTGCCTCTTGATAATAACCCTGATCATTTTTAATAGAAGCAATTAATTTAATAGAACTAGCTTTTCCCGACAAATCTCTTAATTGATCATTAACCTTGATTGCATTCATAGTAAATTTTAAAGCTTTAGAGTAATTTTCTTGAATTCTCATAATTTCCCCCAACCTATTTAAGCTTGCAACTTTTCCTTTTAGGAATCCCTGTTCTCTGTTAATCTTTAAGGCGCTTAGATAGCTCTTTATTGCTTTAGGATAATCATTTTGTGCAAAAAAGCATTCACCAATATTTATATAGCTGTTAATTTTATTGTTCAAATCCCCTAACTGGTTATAAATTTTTAGTGCTCTATTATAATTTTTCAGTGCTTCATTATATTTATTATTGGTATAGTAAATATTAGCAATATTATTAAGACTAGTAGTAACATCTTTCAAATTGCCTAATTTCTCATGAATTACCAAAATCTCTTCAAATTTTTTCATTGCGTCAGAGTAATTTTCCTTCGAATGATAAATATTTGCTATAAGATTAAGACATTTAGATCTCATAGTTAAAATTTCTCTCTGATTTTTAGTTTTATCTCCTTTGATCCGCTGATTTAATGGCTCTGGACTTTTTCGTTGATATATAAAACTTTTATAGATTGCTTCTTCAGCCATTAACTTCCACGACTCGACATCTGATAATGTTGTAAGTCGAATCATTATTTCAGAACATCTCATAGCGTCACTGAATAAACCAAAATCATAATAGATTCTAGAAGCAATCGAAATTTTTTCAAACACACTTGGGCTTTTGATATTCTCTTTGAACCAATCTTTTATATTTAGAGATAATATTTCTGAGCTTAATTTTACTTTAACCTGAATTAACTCTTTGACTATATTTGCTGTATTTGCATTAATAAGATAAATTTTATTTTTATTACTAAAACGAGAGATTTCATGAAGTTTTTTGGCAATTAAAATTAAATCTTTATTGATTTTAGGCAAGGATTGACTCTTACCTGATATTATTTCGTATATAATTTCATTACCAGGTTGTATTGATTCGGAATGATTTATCCAAATTAATTCTTTAAGATTTTTTATTACTTTTATTGTCGGCATTATATCAAAATCATTTATACCTGAATAACCCATTATAATTAGCGAACGTCCTTCACAGATATTATCTAATAAAATCCGCTTAA
>JBHLOG010000266.1:0-3175 GCA_048940765.1 Promethearchaeota archaeon
GAAACAAACTTTATCTTATTTTTCTAAAAATTCTATAATAGTTTGGTTAACTTCAGGAGCATTTTCTAAAGGAAAATAATGGCTCCCAGTGAATAATTTTATTATACTATTAGGAATCCTTTCTTTCATTTGAAAAGCAATGGCTTTAGGAGTCAATTTATCTTTTTCGCCAGCCATTATTAAAGTTTCCTTTTTAATTTCATATAAACGATCTAATGTATCATGTGTTCCCATAACGTTAGACATATTTATAATATCTGCAGGTTTCACGGGATCTACTTTTCCCATTTGTATTAAATCTTCAGCAGAAAAGATATCGTGGAACTTCTTCTTTGGATTTTCTTGCATTAACTTTAAGAATCCACGAGTTAATCTTAATTTCATTTTAGTATAAAATCCCTCTACTGGGTTTTTTAAAGCTGCTTCATATAACTCAATTTGATTTTTCTTCCAACTTTCAAGTCCACCAGGATCCTTTGGCCAATTTGGTAAAGTTGCCATTAAAACTAACTTATCAACATAATCAGGGTATTGTAAACAGAAATTGATCAATACCATACCTCCAAAAGAGTGACCTATAAAATGTGCGTTTGAAATATCTAAAAAATTTAATAATCCTCGAATCTCGTTCACATATGTTTCCATAGTGTAAGGCTCATTCGGGCGATCACTTTTTCCAGCTCCTTTAAGATCGAAATAAATAACTTTGAATTTCCTTGATAAGGCTCCAATTTGAGCAATCCAAAATTCTTTTTTGATACCAAGTCCATGAATTAAAAATACAGGGCTACCTTCACCTTGCATTTTATAACAGATTTTTAACCCATTAATTTTAGCAAATAAATGTCCATTCATCAAAGTTAATAAATTCCTGAAAAATATAATTTTAACGTTTTAGTCAAAAATTTTTAATTACATCTTCTTTTCAATAATTAGTGGGAGCTTAAGCTTTAAGCATTTAAAATTTTCAATTATTTTAGATAATTCACTTTCAGAAATAAGTGTTTTAGGCATTTTATTAGTGAAATTTTCATTTAAAGCTTTCATTATAATTATTTTACCATAATAATTTCTTAGAAGATTTTGAATATCATAGCATTTTTCAACTATTTGATAAATTTTACCATCTTCAAGTTGCTGTTTTAGTTCATAAATTAGCTTTACTGTCCACATTTAAAACTTCGGGAATTTTTTTAAAACTTTCAGGTCTATAGAATTATATTCCTGATTTTTAATTAAATCTGCTAACTACTTTGAAATAGGTTTCTTAAAATCAAGCTTTAATTCTTGAAGTGAATTTTTTTTTAGATAAACCAATTGAAAATCATTTTGAATTTTTGCTTTTCTAAAAATAATTTCAAATTGCTATACAAAAAGTACCTCATAATTGGATTAGTGAAAGAAACACCTCGGAAAAAACTCAAACTGTGGAGATTGGAAATCCACAATATTTACAGTTTCCCCCAGAATCCAAGTGTAAATCCTCAATACCTAACACTTTTCTTTTTATAACTAAATTTGCACATTTTGGACAATATGTATTATCATAATCAGTATTGTGTATATTCCCAAGGTACACATATTTCAAACCAACATCTTTTGCGATATTATAAGCATTATATAGAAAATCTAAAGGTGTTGGTTCTATTAATCCATAATTCTTAGATTTATAATGAGGAAAAAAACGACTTATATGATAGGGTGTTAACTCACCCAATTCATTAAATATTCTTTTTGAAAGAATCCTAACTATTTCATTACTAGAATTTAATCCTTGTATTAATAATGTTGTAATTTCAATGTGTACACCCAACTCTTTAGCTAATTTCGCATTTCTCCAAATCTTTTCTATGTCTGTCCCACAATACTTTTGAACCATATCAGAATCACCTTTTATATCAATATTCATTGCGTCAAGTCCAGCCTCTACTAAATCCCTCAAAACATCCTCTGTCATATATCCATTGGTAATATATGTGTTGTATAAACCATTTTTTTTAGCTAACTTAAAAACTTCTAATGAATATTCAAACAATAACGTAGGCTCATTAAAAGATATTGATGTTCCCTGACATTTTCTCTTCATAGCTATTTCAATAAGCCTTTCAGGAGATAAAAATTCATCAGATGTGGCAATTTGAACCGCATTTAATGGATTTGTCTTTGATAAATGATGATTTTGGCACCAGAAGCAAGTAAAATTACAACCATAAGTTCCTATAGTTATTGCTACACTACCGGGATAAAAATGATATAATGGTTTTTTTTCTATTGGATTAAAAGATAAAGCAGGTATCCATCCATAAACAATAGAATAAATTATACCATCCTTATTAATCCGAGTTTTACAAAATCCTGATTTTCCTTTTAAAATTTTACATTTTCTCTCACAAGTTAAACATTGAGAGTAATTATCATCAATTTTTACTTGGTACTTTGCTTTCTTTATAAAATTTGAATTCATTTAAAATCAAGATTAAATTTTCGCAATATCTTTAATTTACAAATAATATTCAATTAATTTTTATGGAGCAATAATTAATATTAATAAATAAGCTAACATAAGATTTCCTAATAAAATTCCAGTATCTTTTAGTGATCTCCTTCCTAGCAAATTAGTTCTTGGTTTTCTATAAATATACATAATTCCGAGCGGAAAAAATACAATAGGTATGAAAACCCAGTATTTCGTAATAATAAATGAAATTATCGCAATGAGTAATGAAATTATACAAGCAATCCAAATTACTAATTGTGATTTTCTTGGTTCTAATTTAGCTAAAGAATCTCCGTCAATCATTTCATGAACCATTTGTCCTGTAAATGCTACAGCTGTTATAGTTGCTAATATCAGAGATTCATTTAATTCCATATTAGGAAAAATTTTCATATAGACATCTCCACCATTAATTTTTATCATAAAATATGGCAGAATTATATGAGAGACTCCCAAAATTATATGATTGATAATGACCAGCTTTTTGAAAAGGCAATAGAAAATCACCATAATTATTATAATTATCAGATACAAACCTAAAATCGGGGTTGCTAACATCTCATTCATAAAACACATAGTTCCAAGTAAAAAACTTGCCATCGCAAGAACTGCTATTTCTTTTCTACTGTAACCTTCTACTCTTTCTAAAGTTTCTTTCTCATTTGGATCCGTCATATC
>JBHLOG010000014.1:0-52221 GCA_048940765.1 Promethearchaeota archaeon
TTTACTCCTAAAGAAGCAGAAATTGCTACTTTTTTAAAATTTGGATGGTATAGAGATATTGAGCCATTAGATCAAATTTATGATCGTATTAAGGATAAAGGAATATCCCTAAAAGATTTAGAACAAATTTTAGATATTTTAGCAAAAAAAGGCTCCATTATATCCAAAAAAGATGGAACTAAAAAGTTTTATGGTAATACATCGTTAATATTAGGGATATATGAATATCAAGTCAATAAACTTACAATGGAATTTCTGAAGGACTTAAATCAATATCAAAGTGAAATATGGAGTGCAAAAGCCAACCCTACAAATTATAGCCAAATGCGTATTATTCCAGTTGATATAAATGTTGTACCAGAACATTATATAGCCCCCTATGATAATCTAAAAAAGATTGTAGAAGAACATACAGGTCCATTTGTTAAAGTTAATTGTATTTGTCGTCAAGAAGCGGAAATCCATGGAAATCCTTGTAAAATGACTAAACACAATGATAACTGTATCGTATTTGGGCACATGGCTCAACATTATATTGATGAAGGATGGGGTATTCAAATAAGCAGGGAAGAAACCCTAAAAATTTTACATCAAAACCAAGAAGAAGGACTAATTTTTCAACCAAATAATGCTCAAAACATTGATTTTATATGTAGTTGTTGTTATTGTTGTGATGGAGGTATTGGTACTTTAGCAAAATTACCAGATCCTGCTAACTACGCACAATCCAACTATTATGCTGAAATAGATTCTGATCTATGCACTGGATGCGCTACTTGTATAGATCGATGTCAAATGGAAGCTATCACTCAAATCAATGAAATTTCTTCAATAAATAGAATCAGATGTATAGGGTGTGGAAACTGTATTGCAACATGCCCTTCCGAAGCGATAATGCTCAAAAAAAAGGAAATTCAAAATGTTCCCCCTTCAACTATGGATGATTTATATAATTTAATTTTAGAAGCTAAAACTAAATTAAAAGAATAAAAATCAAGATAAATTTTATTATTTAGATGTTTTAAAAGCTACTTCGATCTTTCTTTTCTAATAAAATTGCGTAAACTTGATCCCTTGATCCAATACCATTCAAACAATTCAATGGTCCAATTTATAAAATTATCATGATTATCTATTAAACACTGGCTATAATCAATTTCACCACCCTTACTCAAGAAAAGGATTGCTCCTTTATCAGTAACTACTAAAGAGAGATTGATCTCATCTAAAATTCGAATATTTTCTAACATTTCTTTAAAAAACTTAATAGGATCTTCAAACAACTTTGACCAACCATCAGGGATATTATAAGATTTTAATAGATTTTTATCTACTAAAGCCCTGATTTTAATTGATTTATTTTTTATTTTATTCTCAGTTTCCTTTAATAAAGATTTTTGATATTGATCAGTTATCGCATAAAGAAATTCCTCAGAATTTCTGACTAAATTTTCAAAAATTTCCATATTTTCCATGGTTTTATTCCCAATTTCAACATTTTTTAATTTACCTAATTGAAATATAAGGTTTATTGGAATAGAAGTAATTTCATGATTATTTAAAAAGTCTCTATTCTCTAAAGAAACCTCAAAGATTTCCATCATTTTTATAAAGATTTTTCCTAAATTAGTTATCCTATACTCATTTTTTATGTCCTTTAAAATAAGATTTTTCTCTTTTAGTCGTTTCAAATGACGTGAAATTTCAGAACCGGGGATTCCTACATCTCTATGTATTTGACCATGCTTTTTCCCTTCATTATATAAGCTCTTAAACACTTTATATCTTTCTTTATTGGCAAATTCAAATAGCAATTCATTTAAGTCCAAAATTAACCACTTTTTTAAAGATTAGCTTTCTAATATATTTACTAATATAATTTAGAAGAAAATTTAAATCAATTTAATTAATTTAAAAAAAGTTAAACTTGTTTTAAAATAGTTCTAAAAGATTATAGGATTTATTTTTTAAGCATCCTAAAATCCTTGCATAAAGAAATCGATCAATATAGCTTATTGATTAAATTTTAAATTAAAATCTTATTTAAATGAAAAACTGAGATTTTAACATAAAAAAAATAGGTGAACGAATATGTATGAGGAATTAGAACTACGAGCTTTAAAATTATTGGCAAAAAATTTTGAATATAATCAAGCACTACATATGGAGGCTGATTTAATTGCGAAATTACTTGGTGTAAAGAAGAAAGACATTCAACCTGTATTAAAAGCTTTAGGAAAAGCGCAATTAGCGAACCTCTATGAAGAAGGAGAAACAGTAAAATTGGCAAAAATATCATGGCAAGGTTTAAATGAAATTGGAGAAGTGAACTTGAAGTTTGGTATGGGAAAGTATGCATATAAAAATTATAATGCGGAGGGGTATCGATAAATGCCGTTTGATTATATGCCTTGGTGGGATAAAGAGACTAAAGAATTTGCTGATGAGGTTGAAAATTTTTGTGATACTGAATTAGTACCACGAACAACTAAACTTTTAGAGCAAAACAAAGATCCAATGGAAATTCAGTGGATTGCATCAAAGCTTTGCGTAGAAAAAGGTTTTCATCCTTTAATGGTTTTAGCAGAGGAGGAATATGGTGGACGAGATAAAGGATATTCTGGATATACAATCTTAAATGAGGAAATTGGGAGGTCAAATTTAAACGTAAACCCGTTACTTACTTCAGTTTTTGGGGCAGGACCAGTGCATTTATTTGGAACTAATGCACAGAAAGAAAAATTTCTAATGCCTATAGTTAAAGGTGAGAAGTGGGCTAGCATAACTGTTACTGAACCAGACGTGGGTAATGATGCAGCTGGAGTTCAACTTCATGCTGAAGAAGATGGCGATGAGTGGGTATTAAATGGATGGAAACGTTATATCACGTTAGGGGCACTTTCTGATTATCATATGCTCTATGCCAACACAGATCCTGAAATGAAAAATGTATATCGCCATTTGACAGCATTTCTAGTACCAACGGACAGTCCAGGGATTACAATAGAAAAGATTAATCAACTTATCGGTGATGTTGAGATGGCTAACTCCGTTATAAGATATCGAGATGTAAGGGTTCCAAAAGAAAATATGATCTTGGACCCTGGTGATGGTTGGACAGTTATGACCAGTGCTTTAAATATTGAGCGTTTAGGAATCGCTAGCGTGGTAGGATCAGCTAAAAATTTATTAGAAACAGCTCGAGCTTATGGCCGTAGACGAGTTCAATTCGGATTACCCATATCACGATATAATGGAGTTCAGTTGAGAATGGCGAATATTAGTATGAAGATGCATCTTACACGCGTGTATATCTATTATTTAGCACATTTATTAGATACTGGTGAAGCAGATATGTTTACTTTTGCTCTAAAATCTTCTACAGCAAAGGTTTTTGGAACTCAATCGTTAACAGAAATGGCTTTAGATGCCTTGTTTATAGTAGGTGGTGATGGTTATCTTCAAGAAACGGGAATTGGTGGAATTCTGAAGAATGCAGCATTAATGCAGATTGCTGGTGGTTCAAATGACATATTAAAATTATTTATTGGTAGGCAAGAATTCAAACAAGATGTAGATGAACGTATGTTAACTCCTTCAGTTAGAGGACCAACAAAAGAAGAAGCTGATAAATTATAATAAATTTGGAGGAAAAATAATGGCAAAATATAAAGAAATTAAATTTGAAGTAAAAGATGAAGTTGGTATAATTACAATAGATCGACCCCAAAGAAGAAATGCATTATGTAGAGATGTTTGGGCGAGTATTGGGGAAGTTCTATCAGACACATGGGATGATATAAATGTAAGAGTCATAATCTTAACAGGGAATGATGAGGAATATAAGGGTGGACGTGCTTTTTCAGCGGGACTCGATATTAAAGAAATGTCAACAACGGGATTTAAAAATTTAGGTGATTTTCTCGGAATCTTGCTTGATCCCTGTGAATTAATGGCACGTTATCCAAAACCTCTAATTGCTGCAATAAATGGTTATGCTTATGCGGGTGGTTTGGAATTAACATTATGGTGCGATTGTGCTATTGCAGCTCATGATGCAGAAATGGGATTTTGGGAAAATAGAAGAGGCTTAGCAAGTGGTGTTGCATTCTTACTGCTTCCTGAATTAATTGGGATGCGTCATACGAAAGAGCTTCTTTTAACAGGAAAAATTATTTCCGCTGATGAGGCATTTAGAATTGGTTTAGTTAATAAAGTTGTTCCTCATGAACAATTACTTAATGCTGCTTTAGAAATGGCAAATGAAATGAAGATGGTAGCTCCTATAAGTCATAAATGGACAAAAAAATGGTTCCAACAAGGATATCATTATACTAGAACTAGAGCAATTGGTAGTTTATGGGAACCGTTTCAAGAGCTATTTCACTCGGAGGATGTTATTGAGGGCTTTACTGCCTTCATGGAAGGAAATAGACAACCTAAATGGAAAGGAAAATAAAATTTTTTTTTTAATCAAAATTATAAATAAGGAGGTAGAAAAATGGTAAATGAAGAATTAGTTGAAGGAATTAAAAAGATGGTTAATAAATTAGACGATCCAGCTTATGCAGAGAGATTTGCGGATTTTAACAAAACTTTGCAATTTAATTTCACAGATACAAACAATTATTATCTTATCTTTAAGGATGCGAAATGTGAAATTAAAGAGGGTGATATCGAAGACCCTGATATCACAATAACAACAGCAAGTGAAGTTATTATTGATATCATGGATGGTGAGTTGAGCCCAACTAAAGCATTTATGGGCGGTAAACTTAAAGCTAAGGGTCCAATGAAAGATATGCTTAAAATGCAGATGCTTATGAAATAAATTGATTGAATAAGTAAACAATTTTTTTTTTATATTATATTTTAAGAAAATTAATCATGGTATGAGAAATGGAATTTAAATATCTTTTATTTGAAGTTAAAAATAATGTAGGTATTATTAAGTTTAATAGAGAAGATAAGTTAAATGCTATAAATGGCAAAATGTTTGATGAAATTTATGATGCTCTAGACGAAATTGCTAATAACAAAGAAATTCGAGCTGCAGTTATTACTGGAAAAGGTCGCGCATTTTCAACGGGAGGAGATTTTAATCAAGCAAGCCAAGGGATGGCGGGAGATGTAGATTCTGTGGAAGATGGAGGAAAAATGCAATCTGGAGAACAAGAAATTGATGTTTCTCAAAAAAGAATTGTACTAAAGTTACAAAGAACACCTAAACCTATAATTGCAGCTATAAATGGGCTAGCATTAGGAGGAGGGTTGAATATCGCTTTAAATTGTGATTTAATTTATGCTTCAGATGAAGCTGAACTCGGTACTTTTTTTATGAAGAGAGCAATTATTCCTGAAATGTCTTCCACATACATTCTCCCCAGAATTGTAGGTATACATAAAGCAAAGGAATTGATCTTTTTTGGAGATAGATTTAGCGCTCAAGAAGCTCAAAAAATGGGATTAATTAACGGAGTATTTCCTGCTGACGAATTTATGGATAGAGTGGTGGATATTGCTGAAAAGTTATCAAGAGGACCTACTTATTCGATTGGATTAGCAAAGTTAGCTATTAATAAACTACTTGAAGAAAATACACTAAAAGCACTCGAAAATGAAGCAGAAGCGTTATTTAAAGCATTTGATTCAGAAGATTTTACTGAAGGATTATTAGCTTTTTTTGAAAAAAGAGAGCCTGACTTTTTAGGGCGTTAAATAAAATTGTGGTGATTATAAAATGGATGAAATTAAAGCAAAGGGATTATTGAAAATTTTCTGCTTGATTGGAGGCGGATATGAGGTATTTTTTGGGATCTTAATGATCTTTTTAATTCTTCCTTTATTTAATTTATTAGGAGCGAATATAACTTATATACAATTTCCTATTTTTTCCCAAACTGGAGGATTATTAGCAATAATTTTAGGTTTAATCCTAATATTTTCATCATTAAATATTGATAAATATTTGTTAAATATCGTTTTAATAACTGTTTTACGATTTGCGATTCAAGTTATCATATTAATCAATATGATAAAAATCCCTGAAATTGCTACTGGTTTACTGCTATTTGGTTTAATGGATCTAGTATTAGCAATAATTACTATTTATTTAATGAGAAAAGCTAACTTACCTTTTAATATCTTTAAAATTGTAAAATAATGAGGTTATGAAAATAACACAATCAAATAAGATAATAAGTGAAATATTAGCAGAAAGCAGATATTTCTTAATGGAACATGAAAGTAAGAATTTTATTTCTAATTACAGTATTCCAGTTGGAAATTATAAAATGACTAAAACAAAAAGTGAAGCTATTGAATATGCAAATGAAATTGGATACCCTGTTGTGGCTAAATTAATGAGTCCGGATATAGTTCATAAAACAGAGGCCAAAGTTATAAAATTGAATATTAAATCTGATGAGGACTTAAGTCGGGCATATGATGAAATAATTTTAAATGCGAGTAAATACAAAAAAGATGCTAAGATCATTGGAGTAAATGTTCAAAAAATGGCTAAAGATGGGATCACCGAAATTATAATAGGTGGCATACGTGATAAAAATTTTGGTCCCGTTCTTATGTTTGGTTTAGGAGGGATTTTTGTTGAGATTTTCAAAGATATATCATATAGAGTATGTCCTATATCAAAAGATGAAGCAGAAAGAATGATCCGGAGCATTAAAGCCTTTCCATTATTGAATGGATACCGTGGACAATCTAAGGGAGATATAGAAGAAATTATTAATACAATTTTAAAATGTTGTAATCTGTTAATTGAAAATCCGGAAATTCTCGAAATTGACTTAAATCCCGTTGTTGTCTTTGAAAATGGTAAAGGGGTAATGGTAGTAGATGCTCGTATTATTTTAAAAGAGGTCAAATAAAATGTCAAAGTTGAATGAATTTGAAGGATTTTTTAATCCAAAATCAGTTGCGTTTTATGGAGCTTCCAATATGATGCAAAAATTTGGAAGCATTCATCTTACGAATTTATTATCAGCAGGATTTCAAGGTAAAGTATTTCCAATCCATCCGAAAGAGCAGGAAATATTAGGCTTTAAAGCTTATCAAAGTGTAAAAGACATTCCTGAACAAGTAGATTTAGTAGTAATGGCAATCAATCCCGATTTAATCAATAATTTTCTTAAGGAATGTGGTGAGAAAGGAATAAAGAATGTAATAATTTTATCAGGAGGTTTCTTAGAAGTGGGAAATAAAGAAGCTCAAGATAAAATGAAAGAAATTGCTAAAAAATTTAATATTAAAATTATGGGACCAAATTGTTCCGGAGAAGTAATTACTCCCTTTATAAATATTACTCATGTTCCATGGCCTCCTAGGAAAGGAGGAGTATCAATTGTCTCTCAATCAGGAACATATGCGGTACAACCACTAATTGCTATTAGTTCAAAAATAGGATTGGGAATCTCAAAAATAATATCAGTAGGAAATGAAGTTAATACTGATCTTGTGGATTATTTAGATCTATTAGAAGAAGATGAAAAAACAACCTGTATTGGTATATATTTTGAAGCCATAAGAAGAGGAAAAGAATTTATTGAAGTATTAGAAAGAATTAATCAGAAAAAGCCAATAGTTATTATTCCAATTGGTCAAACTGAAGCGGGAACAAGATCAGCAAAGTCACATACTGCGGCTATTACATCTCCAGGTTATATTATTGATTCGATTTGTGAACAAACTGGAGCTATAAAAGTAAAAAGTAGTATAGATATGTTGAATCTCTTAAATGCTTTTGATTCATTACCTCTTCCCAAAGGAAATCGTGTAGCAATTCTTACAATGGGAGGAGGTCCAGGTACTTTAATGTCAGATTTATTTGAAAGTAATGGAATGAAAGTTCCAATGCTAAGTACAGACTTACAAGAAAAATTAAAACCCTGGATGCCAGAAACAGCATCAACAATTAATCCTATTGATTTAACTTATTCTGATGATATGCAAAATTTCTTAAATGTATTACCAGAAATATTGGTAAAAAGTGATGAAATTGATTCCCTTATCTTTTATGGTCTTATGGGGACAGAGTATTTCAAGAATCTTGTTAATGTACCCGATTTTATGAAAGAACTTGAAAGTGTAATCACAATGAAAAATTTTGGAGAGATGATGGAAGATTTTTTTATTGCTCTTTTTGATGAAATAGTAGAATTTAGAGAAAAATATCAAAAACCTATTATATTAACCTGTTATAATACCAGAGAAGAAAAATTTGTTGCTTATTTACAAGATAATGGAATTCCTGTTTATTATCCAGAAGAAGGAGTATGGACATTAATAAGAATGTGGCAATATAGTAAGTTTTTACAATCAAAAAATAAATAATTTATTATAAATATTATTAATATATATTTATAATTCCAAATAATTATTAAAAGATATAATTATGATGAAAAAATGTCATAAATGTGGAATGATTCGTTCACCAAAAGACTTAGTACTTTTAGAGGATGGAAATTATATGTGTTTCTTTTGCTGGAATGAAATTAATAGAGGAAAGGGAGAAAAAGCCAAGAAAAAGAAAATATTTGATTAATTGAACTTATTCTTTAATCATATGATATAAGAAATGTATATTTTTCAAGGTTAAATTTTTTTATTTTAATCTTGTCTCTTGATTCTTTTCTTGGAACAAGAGGCATTTTAATTACAATTTTATAATTCTCTAAATAAAAATTATTATAAAAAACATTTTCAAATTTATCCCAATCAATGAACTTCTGTACTGATTCTTCCGTTTTTTTTATTATTGGGACAACAGCCATAATTTTATCTTTAACTTTCCAAAAGTTTGTTTTAAGCTTATTTTTTATCGATAATTTTTATATTAACCCTTCAAAGGAACTCAAATTATTCTGAAATAACAAATAAATGGCTACTTATAAATTAAAGGTATAATTTGAGTCCGATTATATTAAAATAAATTGTATATTTAAATGTTACTTTAATATTATTTAAAGAAATATTAATCTCTTAACTTAAATTTATAACTTTATATTAAAGAAAACCTGTAACACGTTCAGTTTTTTTATAAAAAAGGTTTTTACAAAATATAATGTCAAATTTAATCAGAAAAAGACAATTATATAAAAATAGTAATCATTTTCAATACATTTTAAAAATTTGATTTTATATAAATTTAAAAGAATGCTAGGCGTTGAATATAGTATCTGGAATTTTTGGTAAAATCTTATGGATTGATTTAACAGAAGAAAACTTTAAAGAAGAATTTTTACCCGAAAAGATTTATCGTCAATATTTTGGGGGTTATGGATTAGCTGTTAAACTAATTTACGAGAATATGACTGCAAAAATTGATCCATTAAGCCCAAAATCAATTTTTGGTTTTTTTCCCGGTTTACTAACGGGGACCGCGGCTCCGCTTTCTGGAAGATATATGATAGCAGGTAAATCTCCTTTAACCGGAACCTGGGGGGATGCTAATGCTGGAGGAACATTTGGTCCTGAAATAAAGAAATGCGGATATGATGCAATATTATTCAAAGGAGCTGCTGAAACACCTAAATATGTGTTAATAAAGGATGATAATAAAGAAATTTTAGATGCTTCAGATATTTGGGGATTAGATATTATTGAAGCTGAAACTATATTGAAAGAAAAGCATGGTAAATTTGTTAAAACTGCTGGAATAGGGCAAGCTGGAGAAAATTTATCTAAAATTTCAGGAATAGCTAATGATAAAGGTCGAATTGCAGCACGGTCAGGATTAGGAGCAATTATGGGTTCTAAAAATCTAAAAATGGTTGTTTTAAAGGAAGATAAAAAGATTTCAGTTTATCAGAAGGACAAATTTTTTGAATTAATAAAAGCATATAATGAAAGTGGAACTCGTGGAAAACCCAATAAGTTAATACGCTCAATTCTAAAAAATGTCCCGCGATTAGCAAAAACAATTCGTCGGTTTAGAATAAAATTTTCAGGACCACCAAATATGATAAGAGAGATATATAAAACTTATGGAACTAGTGTAGGAAATACCTTATCTGCAGAAACAAACGACTCTCCGATAAAAAATTGGAGTGGAATTGGTATATATGATTTTCCTTTTGAAAAATCAAAGGATTTGTCAGGAATAGAAATTCAAAAATATAAAATCAGAGAATATGGGTGTTATGGTTGTCCTGTTCAATGTGGTGCCATTTTAAAAATTCCAGAAATAAATATAGAAGAAATGCACATTCCAGAATATGAAACTTGTTGTTCATTTGGAGCACTTTTACTTAATCATGATTTACTCTCCATATTCGAGATAAATAACTTATGTAATAAAGCCGCAATAGATACAATCTCTACTGGGGCAACTATTGCATTCGCTATTGAATGTTTTGAAAATGGGATCTTAACTAAAGAAGACACAAATGGTATAGAATTAACATGGGGTAATTCAAAAGCTATAATTGAATTAGTAAAAAAAATAATTAATCGAGAAGGTATTGGCGATGTTTTAGCTGATGGATGTAAAATTGCTGCAGAAAGAATTGGTCGCGGATCTGAAAAATATGCAATTACATCTTTAGGTTCAGAAATCGCGATGCATAATCCTAGAGTTTTTCCTTCATTAGCTTTTACATATAATTATGATCCTACTCCTGGAAGACATACTGCAGCAAGTATAGATATGATTGAGATAGGTTCAATAAATAAATTCCAGAAAGGATTTAAATTACCAAAAGGATGGAAAAAGAATGAGAAAAAAAAACATCGAGGGCAAATGTTAACCACTTCTTTTCATCAAGTATTAAATAGTGCAGGTTTATGTTCCTTTTCAACATTATTTGGGCCATATCCTTTTATCGATCTAATTCATACTTTTACTGGATGGAATATATCAATTGATGAGTTAATTCAAGTTGGTTTAAGAATTCAAACATTACGGCAATCTTTTACTTTACGTGAAGGTGTTAATATCGCTAGTAATAGACTATCTGGGAGGGTTACAGGGCATCCTCCAGATGAAAAAGGTCCAACAAAAGGCGTTTCTATTGAATATTTAGACTTCTACAAGGGATATTGTAATGAAATGGGTTGGAATCCCGAAAATGGATATCCTTTAAAAGAAACACTTATGGATTTAGATTTAGGTTTTGTTATAAAGGATTTATATTGAAGTAATATTTCTTCCTATAGTAGAATTAACTTATTTTGTTTTAAAAATACTATAAAATGTTAAGAATTATAAAATGAATGATTTAAGCCACAAAAATTTGGAATCTTTTATCAAAAACGAGATTATTAAAAAATTTGATAAAGTAAAAGGTAAACATGCTTCTATTTCAGGAATTGTCAATAATGTTTCCAAGTCTTTATCAATAGAAAAAATTTATAATCTGAGTGAAAAGGATAAATATTTTTACCTATTTATTGCGAAAAGTTACTCTAAAACCCCAAAATTAAGATATTTCTTAGCTATTTCCTTAGCTAATAATAGCTCTGATTTTTTAGTTCAACTAGCAAAAGATTTAGCTATTAAAAATGATTTAAAATTAATTCAGTATTCAATTTTCCCAAAAACTTTAAGAATTCAATTATTATTAATAAAAGAAATTAAAGAGATTGAAGATTATACTAATTTTATTAAAAAATTAAAGTTCTTAAGAAGGGAATTTCGAAATAAATTAGAAAAAATTAGGAATTTAATAGAAAATAAATAATTTTTAAGGAAAAGCATAATAATATTATTAATCATTGTATTTTATATCTCCAATTGAAAATTCTGCATAAACTAACTTAAAATTTCTAAAAAAGGGATGATAATATTGTTTAGACAGTTTAGACGGAACACTGTTAAAATAACGGCGACCTTAGGTCCAGCTTCGAGTTCAAAGGAAATGCTTAAGAATTTAATTGATGCTGGGGTTGATATATTTCGATTGAATTTCTCACATGGAACTCATGAAGAAAAAAAAGAGTTTATTGAAAGAATTAGGGAAGTTAGTGAATATATAGGTATTCTAGCTGACATACAGGGACCAAAGATTAGAGTAGGAACTTTTAAAGAAGATCAAGCTTATAATTTAGGGATAGGTAAAGAAGTAAAAGTATATGAAAAAGAAATTGAAGGTAATCAAGATCAGTTCTCAGTCCCTTTAGATGGCTTTCTTAATTCAATGAAAGTAGGAAATATTTTTTTTGTTAATGATGGTATAATTAAAATTAAAGTTATAAGAAAAGAAAAAGATCATATTATAGGAGAAGTTCTGGCAGGAGGAATGATTAGCAATAGAAAAGGAGTTAATATTCCAACTGGAGAATTATCTCAAAGAGTTCCTACTAAAAAAGATACAAAAGATCTTAAATTTATTGCTGAAATCGATCCTGAATATGTTGCAATTTCATTTGTCTCTGATGCGACAGATGTTCTTCATGTTAGAAGGATCATTGAAAATTATGGGAACAATCATATAAAGCTAATTTCTAAAATTGAAAGACCTATTGCTTTGGATAATTTTGATCAAATACTTGAGGTTTCAGATGGTATCATGGTTGCTAGAGGAGATTTGGGGGTCGAAATTGATCCTGATAAGGTGCCACTTTGGCAAAAGGAGATGATATATAAATGTAATCGAGAAGGAAAACCTATTATTGTTGCTACTCAAATGCTTGAATCAATGGTTTCAAATCCTATACCCACAAGGGCAGAAGCAAACGATGTTTATAATGCTGTTATGGATGGAACAGATGCAGTAATGTTATCAGCTGAAACAGCAATGGGAAAATATCCAATTAATTCTGTTCAGTATATGAATCAAATAGCAAAGACAGCTACTGAAAACATGCCTAAAAGGATTCCGGATCGATACGATTCTGATAGGCTTACCCATACCCAGACTTTAGGACATGCAATACATGCTTTGGCATCTGAAATGGAAGAATTAAATTTTAGAGGTAAAATTTTAGTAATTACACGAAGGGGTTATGGTGCTCGAATGATTGCAAAATATCGACCTCCATTACCTATAATCGCAATAACCCCTTTTAAAAAAACTGCAAGAGAGTTAAATTTAGTATGGGGAGTATACCCTGTTCATATTGAAAACATTGATTTTTTTAATATGGATGCAGAAGCAATAATAGAACAATCTGTCAAACACGCTGTTGAAAATAGATTGCTAGATGAGAATGAACATGTAATAATCTTATTGGTTTCAAGAAAATTTGAGCGAAGAGGAAATCTAGTGGGATTATATTATGTTGGAGAGATACTTGAACCGAATTCTTAAATAAAAGATACTATAAAATAATCTTTAATTGAAGTATAGGCATACAAAAAATTTTGAGTCTATTAGTTTATTTATATAATCTTATTTTTTTGACTCATAATACAATAAATAATGACTTGAAATTTGGATGTATAATTCTTTAAAAAAATATCATGAGAAGATATATACAGGTATGAGAGTGGGTGGCTCTCACCATTGGAAATATAATAATGGAAAATGGGTTGAAACTAAAAATGCACCTGACAAATGGAGTTTTAATTTTGATAGCATGAAAACTCGAATTAATCCCGCCCCAAATAATACTGGTGCGAGTATCAATACTAAATTTCATTGGTATATTATAGCTGATCAAATTGCGACCAAAATTGATGAAAATTCTTATATAACCTCAATGAAAGGAATTAAATTTAAAATAGGACATAAACGACCTTATTGGAAGACATTTAGCTATAATTACCCTAATCAAATTTCCTACAAAGACCGAGTTATAGAAATTTTAGAAGAAATTCTTGAAGAATTAAAAAATAAGTAATTTTTTTCTAAGAATTTATATATCTTTAACAAATCGTAGAAGAAAAGTTGATTTTTGAGGGCTTTTCTATTCCTAAATCTTTTTTATAAATATTTAATTGATCTTTTTCTTGATGTATTATTATCTCTTTCATATCAATTTTATAAATGGGAGGAAGTTATCGTTCTTTAAACACGATGAATAAATTAGAATTATTATCAAAATTCCTTAATTGCGAAATATCAATAATACTAGCTCTGCTTGTTAAATTACTTAACTTATGGTCTGAGAAAATAATTTCACATAATATTTCATCATTAGTTATCATAAAATACATTTAAACTCTTTCCTTAAAAAGAAAAATTTTTTTTGTTTTATACAGAGTTGAAAATAATTTAAAAAAATTTCTCAGAATCTAAATTTGGTTGATACTTTATTTTGAAACAATAGCAATGACAACAAAAAAATTCAATATGTTCATTATCCCACATCTTTGTTAAATATTCTTCATTTCTGGGATTAGCATTTTTAATGAAACTTTCAAAATCTAATACCTTGCCACATCTAAAACATTTTCTTTGTCTCATTTCTCAATAAAATTAAAATTGATTTAAAATTGTTCATAATGAACAATTTGATCAATAGACTTTCTTTCTTTAACTTCACCTTTAGGTTTAATTGGATAACCTAGAGGTGTTAATCCCATTACTTTATATTTTTTAGGGATTTTTAATACATTTTTAACTTCTTCCTCATTAAACGCGCCTATCCAACAAGTCGCCAAACCTTCAGCTGCAGCAGCTAAAATTAGATGTTCAAAACAAATTCCAAAGTCTACACCATAATATTTTTCACCGTTTTTATTTACACCAGACCCATATGGGGAAATTATGCCAGCAATAAACATTGGTGCTTCAATAAATTTTGTCTCTTGTCCAATCGCTTTCCAAACAGCTTTAACGTTTTTAGGTTCTTGAACTACAATATAGTGTACTCCTTGTGAATTAGCCCATGTAGGGGCGAGCCGTGCGGCTTCTAAAATTCTTTCTATTTTATCTTTTTCAGGCATATCAGGTTTATAAAATCGATGACTTCTCCTTTTCCTAACTACTTCATAAAAATCCATTTTAAACTCTTTTTAATCATTTTTAAATTTAAATAAAGTAATTTATGTAAAATTTTTAAATTTACTATTAATTTAATCATCAGTCATTCTTTTATGTCCCTCTGGACATTCTCCATAAGTACAATCGTAAAAACTATCATCATACTCTTCTCTGGCATTGTAATGCTTCCAACAATAAATTTTATTACATTCAGGACAGTAAGCATCTAATCTTTCATAGGTATGATATTTTTTCAAAAAATTATGAACTGCTAATAGATTTTCTTCTTGCAAAACTCTAAATTATATTTTTGCTAGATTTAGATTCAAAGAAGTTTCATGAGTAATTCCTCTAAAGATCAATGCTTCTTTTTCATCAAATCTACCGTAACCAATTTTAAATTCAACAGCAACTTTACCACAAACAAAACAAAGCAATTGATAATCATAATCAGAAACCTTTAAAACAATTTTGGTAGATAAAATTGTCTTTTTTATAATTGGGAAATCATTGAATAACTCCTAAAACGCATCCCAGCATTCTTTAAAAGTTTGTTCAGCCTTATTAATAATCTTGGAAGATCTTTCACTTTTAAATATATTCAGTTCACTTATGACTTTAGATAAACAATTTCGTGTGTTATATTAGAATATTTTTGAATAATTTATATTTTCATTCCCAATTTTTTTGCTATTTATTAGAAACTCCCAGGGCAGAAACCACGTTATAATACAATTCCTTAACATCTGCAATCCACAACCTTTTAGTAGAATCATCTAAATTTTTTAACAAATTTAAGTGATTTATAATATTATTTTTAAGATCTTCAAGTTTTTCAATGCAACTGCGAATATACCATACTTTTTCTTTCATTGGGATAATAATTCTCAATTTTTTTAATTGAACTTAGACTATAAACTAAGATTAGAACTTGAAATGTCTTGAATCTTTATTTTTTCTTATTATAGTAAAAAGAAAAAAAAAGTATTTAAAATTATGATACGGAAATACTAACAGAAGAGAAAAGTGTTGTGAACATTATTACAAAAAGAATTAACCCAGCAATTATTAAGAATATTCTACGTGTTTTTTCGTCAATTTTATCATTTACGGCAAAACTTAGAAATCCAATAAGTATGAAAAATAATGAGATATTGACACCAACTCTCGCAATATTTATAAAGATAACGTCCTGAAATTGCATCCAATACATTGTTTTTTCAATTTCTTCCAATTTCTGGATATAATCATTATAGCCGTAATCTCCATTCCAATAATTCATTTGATTCTCTTGATATGCTATATTATACCAAGTACCTGCGTTTTGAGCAACTGAACGGCTTATCATCATCATTAATCCAAATAATATTGCTGCTAACAATCCATATATAATGAACTTTGTAGCTTTATTTTTATCTAATAATGGTAATCTATCAAAAAAGCTTCCTTCTTCTCCCATTATTATCTACCTCCCTTAAATTTTTTGTAATAACCATACGATATAAATAGAATTAGGGCAACTAATACACCAGTCCCAAGATAATAAAAAATTTCTTCTAATAAATCACCGGGACCATCTATTTTTATTACTATATTAAATCTCACTTCTGTATCATTTGCAGGACCATCATTATCACCATAGACAACAATAACATATGATCCGGGTATTGAAATAAGATAATTTCCACTTGTACCTCCACCAAATTCGATATACCAATATCCATTATAAGTAATTGATACTTCATTAGATGAAAAAGTGTAGGAATAAGGCTCTTGTCCCCATACAAATTGAGAATACACAAAATTCTGACCTGTAAGTAAATCGGGAGAAGTACTATTTAAAGCAAACTGTTGATCATAATATCCTTTGCCAAAAATTTTTAAAGTAGCTGTAACATTAGCATAATAAACTGAAAATTCTACTGTTACTTTTTGATCTTTTTTTATTGAAAATGGATAAGCAAACGCCTCCTGTATGCTATCTTCACTGTCCTCACTAATTCTAACAGGCTTTTTTTCGTATAACACAAGTTTATTCGTAGTATAACCCAAAATTGGTGCTATTATTAGTAATATAACACCCAATATTAGAATTGGAATCGAAATCTTTTTCTTCATAATGAAAAATCCTCCTCTTAAATTTTTTAATAAATTTTAACTTTGTTTTACAATGTCTTCAATTTACTTAAAAAGCTTTATACTAATGGTTTAATTTACTCATAATTTTCCGTTAGATTCAAAGGTAATCAGATATTCGAACTCTAATTACTTTAGAAATATTATAATTTTTACCTCTTAATTTTTCAATAATCACTTTTTTAAGCCTTTTTGATTTTTTTAACAGTAGATAAGGTAAATGAAAACCATATCTTGCTTTAACTTCTGATATAATTGAATTTAAAGAGATTTCGATTATATCACTAATGTCCTTTCCTTTTAACAACTTTTTATGGCAAATTTCTTTAATATAAGCATTAATTTCATTAATACATAGATAGCTTACATGTTTATCTGTAAAGCTTGCTATCTTATGACCATTTTCTTCTATAAAAACTATTTTATAATTTGGGATTTTAGCAAGCAGGACACTCCTCTTATCCTTGTAATATTTATCAATCCCCAAATAATTATATTCTGAATTTTTATGTTCAAAATAAGGAAAAAAATGAAGCGCAAATGGAGAATCTATAACTTTTTTACTGGATACATCCATATAGTATACCCGACCACCATTTAATGAATGTAATCTCTTTTCTACTCCCAATACTCCTATCCCATCTTCATTTCTGGGATTTTTTGTATCAGAAACGCATGATCCATGCCCATTAAATATCCAAAGTACATAAATATCTTTATGGTTATAACTTTTCGTTCGTTCTATTAATTTTCTTTTACTTATTTGAGAATTTTGGCATTCAATTACTACTTTTTTTTTGTTTTTTAATTCAAAGTATACATCGGCAATTTGGTCTCCTATCTTAGATTCAAATTTCTTTGAAGATACTGGATTAAATTTAGGAAACATAATATACCAAAAGGCTTTCATCGTTTTATGCTCTATAGTTTCAGGCTCAAAACAATAATTTCTATTACCCTTATGTAAAAAACAATCTAATTCTTTATTATAAAATATTCTCTTTCTACAGATCGGACATAACCACGTATAATTTTGAAAATTTTCAGGTAATCCCTCTAATGTATTAAAAATTTTTTCTAATTCAAAATTAAAGGCAAGAATATTAATTTTGTCTTTTTCCATTATCACTTTATCATATCGTGGTTTAAAAAAATCCGCGATTTTATTTAGTGTAATGATATAAGAATTAAAATAGAAATTATTCATAATATTGCAAATACTATATCAAAAAAACCAGAAAATTTATAGAGATAACTTTTTAGACGTTTGTTATTTTGTAAAAAAGACCTTAATATCACCCACTCCATCGTTGCTTCTCGTTATTTTCATTTATTATATAAAAACGCAATATTTAAATATGTCAATTAATACATATATATTAAGTATTGTCAATATATAGTTGACAATCAAACATTACAGACCACTATTTCGGGGTTTAAACCTCAAAAATAAAATAATGACATACAATTATGGAAAAGAAATGGGAGATTTAAAAAATATGGTATTTGAAGATTATTTTGATAAATTTGTTAACGAGCGCGGTATAAACCGTAGAGGAGCAAATCAGATTTCAATTTCGAAAAAGGATTATAATACTCTAAGAGCTAAAGTTGAGAAATATGAAGCACTAGTGGAGGAACATAAAAAAGTGAAGACAAGAAATGATCAATTACTTAAGGAACTTGATGACTTGAGGGAAGATGGAAGAAAATTTAAGGAATTGATGGAAGAAAAAGAAAAATATTTAAATTCACTATTGAGGGTTCGGGCAGATTTTGAGAACTATAAAAAGCGTTCAGAACGAGAGAATAATAAATATAAATTGTATCTTTTGGAAGGTATATTAAAAAAATTGATTGATCATAAGGATGATTTAGAAAGAGCATTGAATATAATAAAGATGGTAGAAAATATGGATGGAATTAAGAATGGGTTTGAGATAATCGTGAAAAATTTCGATAAAATCTTAGAAGGAGAAGGAGTAAAACCAATGAATTTAGAAGGTCAAAAATTTGATCCATATAAGCATGAAGTTGTATTAGTTGAGGAAAGTCGAGAAGATCTCCCTGAGAATACAATTTTAGAAGAAATAACTAAAGGTTATTATATAAAAGATAAGATTTTAAGACCTGCGAAGGTCAAAATCTCAAAAAAATTAAAATTAATGAATTAAAATGAAAATTAGAAAAAAATCAATGATATTAAAATAAATAAAAAAAAAATATGGAGTAATAAACTATGGGAAAAATAATAGGAATTGACTTAGGAACGTCAAACTCAGCGGCAGCTGTATTAGTTGGAGGCAAACCAACAATTATTCCGAGTGCTGAAGGATTAACCTTAGGTGGTAAAGCATTTCCTTCTGTAGTTGCATTTACGAAGGATAGTCAGAGATTGGTTGGAGAACCTGCAAGGAGACAAGCTATCTCCAATCCAGATCGTACAATTACAGCGATAAAAAGAAAAATGGGTACTTCTTATACAGTAAATATCGATGGAAAGAATTATACTCCTCAAGAAATTTCAGCAATGATTCTTAGAAAAATTAAGGAAGACGCTAGTGCCTATTTAGGTGAAGAGATTACTGATGCAATCATTACAGTCCCAGCTTACTTTAATGATAATCAAAGACAAGCTACTAAGGATGCGGGAAGGATCGCGGGATTAAATGTGAAACGTTTAATTAACGAACCCACTGCCGCAGCCGTAGCTTATGGATTGGATAAGAAAGATGCTAGGTTAAAGATTGCAGTATTGGATCTTGGTGGTGGTACTTTTGATGTTACTATAATGGAAATGGATAATCAAGTCTTTGAAGTAATTTCTACAGCAGGAGATACTCAATTAGGTGGTACTGACATGGATAAAATTCTTGTTGATTATATAGTTTCAGAATTTAAGAAAGATCAAGGTGTAGATTTAAGAGGAGATTCTATGGCAATGCAAAGAGTTCGGGAAGCCGCAGAAAAAGCTAAAATTGAACTATCTACCTCAATAACAACTGACATTAATTTACCTTATATTACTGCGACAAAAGAAGGACCTAAACATCTTAATATGACACTAACTAGAGCTAAATTAGAACAACTAATTGACCCTATTTTAAAGAAATTAGATACTTCAATCTTGAAAGCTTTGCAAGATGCTGGTATGGCTAGAGGAGAAATCGATAAGATTATATTAGTTGGTGGACCTACAAGAATGCCAATTGTTCAAAAGAAATTTGAGGATTTATTAGGAAAAACTCCAGAGCGTAGTATTGATCCAATGGAATGTGTCGCTATGGGAGCAGCTATTCAAGGTGGAGTATTAACTGGTGAAGTCGAAGATTTATTATTGTTAGATGTAACTCCTCTCTCCTTAGGAGTTGAAACTTTAGGTGGCGTTTTTACGAAATTAATCGAAAGAAATACAACCATTCCAACTAAAAAGGCTGAAATTTTCTCAACTGCAGCCGATAATCAACCAGCTGTTGAAATTCATGTATTGCAGGGAGAAAGACCAAGGGCAGCTGATAATATAACATTAGGAAAGTTTCATTTGACAGGTATCCCTCCAGCTCCAAGAGGAATGCCACAGATTGAAGTCAGCTTTGATATAGATCAAAATGGAATCCTTAATGTGTCAGCAAAAGATAAAGGAACTGGAAGAAGTCAATCAATAACAATTACTGCATCCACTAAGATGCCTGAAGAGGAAATTAAACAAAAAGTTCGAGAAGCTGAGCGATATGCTGAAGAAGATAAGAAATTTAAAGAACTAACTGAAGCTAAAAATCATGCAGAAGCATTAATTTATCAAACTGAAAAGTTATTGAATGAAAATGAAGCGGTCATAGGAGATTTAAAGTCAAGGATACTTGATAAAATATCTGATTTAAGAAGAGCAGTAGAATCTGAAGACGTAAAGAAAATTAACAAAGCGATGGAAGTATTACAGAAATCTTTACATGAAGTTTCATCTCGCATTTACGGAAGTCAACAAGGGCCATCTCAAGGTGCATATAAAGGAGCTCCCCCTGGAGGAATGGGAGGAGTACCACCCGGAGCTAACTATGCATATCAAGGTAAAACTCAAGATGAAATTGAACAAGAGCAATTCAGGAAAGCCGCTGGTCAAGATGACGTAGTTGATGCTGAGTATGAATAAATTTAATTTTTTTTACAATTTTTTTAATTTTTTTTTAAATTCACATTTATAACATTATTATTCATGATTATTAACAAGAGGTTGTAGAATTTGGCAAAAGATTATTATAAAATATTAGGTATTGAAAAAGGAGCATCAAAAGATGAGATAAAAAGAGCATTTCGTAAAATGGCTCGGAAGTATCATTCAGATGTTAACCCAGATGAACCTAAATCAGGGGAAAAGTTCAAAGAAATAAATGAAGCATATAGTATTTTAAGTGATGATAAAAAGAGAGAAATGTACGATAAATTTGGCGTAGTAGAAGGAGATCCGTCAACATACCAAACCTCAGGAGGAATTCCTAGAGGTTCAAGAGTATATCAAAGTCCAGATGGTACAACCTATTATTATTCAACATCTAATTCTACGGGAGATTTCAATTTTAATGACATTTTTAATAATTTTGGAAGATCGCGGGGTAATGGAGGTTCCCGTGGAGTTGGAGGATTTGATTTTTTTAATGATCTTGGAGATATTTTTGATGTATTCTCAAAAAGTGGAAGAAGTTCACGAATTAATTCAAATGGTTTTGGAAATAGACCTGTTGAAGGTGATGATTTAAGATATGATATGGAAATCGATTTTATGGAGGCTTTTAATGGAGGAGATAAAAGAATATCGTATAAAGACCCTACTACAAATCAACAAACCACGTTAAAAGTTAAAATTCCAAAAGGAATTAAAGATCAACAAAAATTACGTCTTAAAGGAAAAGGTATGCCTGGAATAAATGGAGGTCCTTCAGGAGATTTATATATTAATGTAAATATAAAACCCCATCCTTTATTTAAATTAGATGGAGATGACATCTATGTTGAGAAAGAAATTCCTTTTACAACTGCTGTACTTGGTGGAAAAATACAAGTTCCAGGAATTGATAAAACTCTAACAGTTACTGTACCCCCAGGAACCTCTGATGGATCTATCTTAAGATTAAAAAATCAAGGTTTCTATATTACAGGTTCAGAACAAAGAGGATATGAATTGGTTAAAATTAGTATAATAGTTCCAGCAAAATTAGATAAATCTCAAAAAGAATTATTAGAAAAATTAAAAGAAGCAGGTTTATAGAAGTGATTCTAAAATATGATGAAATTTGATAAATTTACTATTAAAGTTCAAGAAGCGTTAATGGCGGCAAGATCTCTGGCTCAAGAGCGAGATCATCAAAAAATAGAACCAGTCCATTTATTAATTGCTTTAATAGATCAACAAGATGGAATTACGACACCATTGTTACAAAAATTAGGTATAAATATAAAAAATTTATTGAGTGATTTATACAATGAAATGGCCAGAATACCAAAAGTAACAGGTTCAGGAGCAGCTGATGTAGTTTTATCTCGTGAGTCAAGTACTTTATTTGATGCAGCTTGGAAAGAAGCTGATATTTTGAGGGACCAATTCTTAAGTACTGAACATTTATTAATCGCTATGAGTAGTAAAGATTCATTATCCATATTTCCAATTATAAAAAAAAATGGAATAAATAAAGATAGTATTTTACAAGCATTAAAAACTATTAGAGGTCATCAAGCAGTTGTAGATCAAGATCCAGAAGGAAAATATCAAGCTATTGAAAAATATAGTCGAAATTTAACAGATTTAGCAAGAATAGGAAAATTAGATCCTGTTAAATTTCTCAATCGAATTGATGAGATTGTTATTTTTGATTTCTTAAATGAAAATCAATTAATAGATATTGTTGATATTCAAATAAAAAATTTAAATAAAATCTTAGCTTGGCATAAAATTCAAATAATACTTACTGAAAAGGCAAAGAAATACTTAAGTAAACATGGTTTTGATGCGGATTATGGCGCTCGGCCTTTAAAGCGTACTATCCAGAATTATATCCAGAATCCTTTATCATTAAAAATATTAGAAGGAGATTTTATTGAAGATGATATTATTAGAGTCGATGTTAATAAGACTGAGTCATTAAAATTTGAAAAAATTGGAAAAATAGAGGGAGATTAATAATTGGTCTACAGATCTTTTATTATTTCAAATAAAATTAAGATTATGAGGATGATAAAATGGGATTAAATACTAAAAATAATGTTACTCTAAATGTATGTCCTGAATGTGGGGGATCAATAATCTCTTTAATTAACACAGGAGATGCTGTTTGTAATCAATGTGGATTAGTAATTAATGAAAAAAATGTAGATTTTTCACATAAGGGAAGGAGAGCGTATAATAATTTAGAAAAAACAAATAGAGAGCAAACAGGAGCCCCAATTTCAATTTTATTGCCAGATATGGGATTAAGTACAGTTATTGATAGATATAAAATAAATAATCCGGATTTAAAGAGAGCTGCCAAATGGAATACACGTATCACATGGCAAAAAAGGAACTTATTAATAGCATCCACTGAATTAAAAAGAATTAGCACCAATTTAGACTTACCTAATTACATAAAAGAAGATGCTATGCGTCTTTATATTGAAGCTTTTAAGAAAAAATTATTAAGAGGAAGATCTATTAATGCAATGGTTGCAGCTTGCTTATACCTCGCCTGTAGAAGAAAAAAACTTCCAAGAACTCTTCAAGAAATTATAAGTGAAGCATCAGTAAATGCTAAAGATGTTAGAAGATGTTATTCAATACTAATTAGAGAAATGAATTTAAATCCTCCATCCACAGATCCTACATCACTCATTCCAAGATATATTACAGAATTAGGTTTGGATTCGGAAATTGAACGTCTAGCAATTAAGATTTTGAAAGTTTATCGTTCAAGATTCTCTATAAGTGGAAAAGATCCGAAAGGATTGTGTGCTGGAGCATTATACTTAGCTTGTAAAATTAAAAAAAATGAAGTTACTCAGCAACAAATTGTTGAATCAGTTGGAGTTACAGAAGTAACTCTTCGCTCACGATACAAAGAATTAAAAAAGAAACTAGATATTAGTATCCCTATTTAATAAAAACTATATTTGTTTTAATTCGTATAGTATTTCATATTAGTTTACATTCTAAATTAAAATACCTTTAATTTTTGTTAACTTTATTTATAATACTAATATAGCAATATCAATAATATTCTAAATTCTGTATGGTAATCATGGTATCTTTTAAAGAGTTAGGATTATTTAATACAAATAGGATGTTTGAAATTGCTTTAGAAAGAAAATTACCATACCTGGATATAATTACAGTAATTTAGAGCAATTGCAAGCAATAATTATTGGTTGTGGAGAAACGAATTCTCCTGTTATTCTTCAAAATAGTCCCGTTGCGGGAGAATATGCAAATCGAACAATGGTTAGATATTTAGCAGAAGGAGCGGTTGCTATGGCGAAAGATTTAGGTTATAATATTCCTATAGCATTGCATCTAGATCATGGTGATTCATTTGAATTAGCAAAATCATGCATAAATAATAGTTTTTCAAGTGTCATGTTTGACGGAAGTCATATGGATTATAAAAAAAATCTAGATATTACTAAAAATATAGTTAATTTCGCCCATAAAAATGATGTGAGTATTTTAGCTTTATAATTTCAATCCTAATTCCTCATGAGTAATATTGTGAAATTTCTTATACCCCCAAATGGTCGCATTTGAACACATATAATAAATAAGATTTGATATTTAAAAAAAAAGTATAACTTATCCTTGCTCAAAAACTGTACCAGTTCCACCAATAGGATATTTAAAAGTAATAGCACCCGTTTCACATACCTGAAAACAAGCTGCACATTCTAAACATTTTGATTTGTAATCCTCAAGTAAATATATTTTTCCATTTCTTTTTCGCCATAAATTCATCACACATAAAACTATACATCGTTCACAATTATTACATTTATCATAATCTATTGAAATGAAATCTCCTGTACCTGAAATTCTTTTATTCAAATTGTCCATTTCTATCTTCATTCTTTCAATTACCTCTTTTTTTCTTTTTCTCTGGAAGCATATCGAGGAGCTTGGGCAATATTTTAATAATTTTTTTTGGATCTAAGATTTTATCAAAATCTTCTTCAAAAATCTTAGCGATTAAAGGAAATACATAAGCCATTATAAATGGAGTTGCTTTTGGCATATATGATTTGACATGGCTTACAATTTGACGCACTCTCTTAGCATGTGGTTGAGACCAATCAAATATTCCTCCTAAAAGTTCCATAATCATAGGAACAAACCAAGACATAGTTTCTTTTGGGCTAAAAGGTAATTCTTTCCAAATATTCCATAATTCGCGTCCTGCTTCAAATTCTTCTCCTACACTTGTTATTCGCCATTGTTCATCAAATTTTTTTAGTGTAAGTTTTGATACATCTCCTGATGATATTGCTTCTACCGCTACTTCAGCAGCAATTTTTCCTGTCACCATTGCAGGATATATTCCTTCCGCTTCAAGAGGACAAGGAAAACCGCCCGCATCACCAATTAATATTACTCCATCAGTATGAGTATTATAAGGATAGTCTAACCATGGAAGTAAATGAGATTGAAACTCACGAGGCTTAGCATTAAGAATTTTCAACAATCTTTGATAATATTTTAAATTTATAACTCTATTTAGATAATATAATGGATTTTTATCCCACCAATTCATCCAATTTCCTAAGCCTTGATGAAAACCATCATTAAAAAAAACCTGATATGATGATGGAAAAGTTGAACCCCACCAAACAGCTAATGCTTCATCACCCATAATATCATTTATTTTTTCTGGAGGTGCTTGAAAATCATATTGAGGTACTAAGGTAACTTGGTTTTGGGCCCATTTATTTCTTAATCCTGATTTTTGTGCTACTGTTGATATAACTCCATCTGCACCGATAACAATGGATGATCCGTATTTTTCTCCTTTTTCATCAATTACTCCATGAACTTTACCATTTTCTTTGTATAAATCTACAACTAAAGTTGATGCTTTTAGTTCAGCTCCAGCATTCGTAGCAAATTTTGCAATCCAAGGATCAAACTCACTTCTATAAACATTCATAGTAATCCATGATTTTGCTGGTTCATATGAGACAGATTCTGTAGGGCGTGACATAATATAACCTGCTACGATATCATCCTTGTTTACAAAATAATTACGTGCAGCAGTTCCAGCTCTCATAGACGGACATTCTTCAGGAGTCAACAGTTTCATCATTTCTGGAAAATCTCTAAATATACGTGGTCCCAATCCACATCCAGAAGAATTTTTTTCACCTGGCTTACGACCACGTTCAAAAAAAATTGTTTTTAATCCTTTTTCAGCAGCAGTTTTTGCTGCTACAGATCCTCCTGGCCCTGCACCAACAATTATTAAATCATAGTCTTTCATTTGAATTTCCTTTTAAAAATTCTTTTAGAAAATATAATTGTACAATAATACTTATGAATTATTTAAAAGTTTATTTTTTTTTAAATGAAAATATCTTAATAGATGGAAATATTTTAAGAAGAAAGAAATTTCTTTCTAATTTTATGTAAAATGAGTGAAGAGCAGATTTATAGAGAATTAGTTAAAGTTTGTGGTTTAAAAGCTATTTCAAATGATCCAAAGATACTTAAAGAATTTTCAGAAGATTTAAGCTTTTTCCCTCATAATGAACCTAAATATGTAATTTGGCCAAGAAATCGAACTCAAATTCAAAGAATTTTAAAAATGGCAAATTCCTTGAAATTTTCTATTATTCCTGTTAGTTCACCCTCAGGACCAAGGCAGCATGGAGATACTATTCCACGAAATAATAATTCAATAATACTAAATCTCTCTAAATTTAATAAAGTTGTAAATATAGACAGGAAAAATAGAGTCATAATGATAGAACCAGGAGTTACTTTTGGTGAATTAATCCCCCAACTCTCAAAAATAGGATTAAAAATTTTAACTCCTTTACACCCTAGAGCTTCAAAATCTGTTCTTACATCAGCTCTTGAACGTGAACCTATTACAATTCCGCGCTATATGTGGGATACTTCTGATCCATTATTATGTACTGAAGTGCATTTTGGGAATGGTGAATTATTCAAAACTGGATCAGCAGCGGGTCCTGGAAGTATTAAACAGCAAAAAAAGTCTGGACAAGCTCAAGTAAATCCTATGGGGCCAACTCAATTCAGTCCATTTAGAGTAATTCAAGGAGCTCAAGGAAGCATTGGAATTGTTACTTGGGCAACAATTAAATTAGAATTACTACCTTCTATTCAAAAAGTCTATCATATTCAATCAGAAAATATCATGGAACTGCTAGATTTTCAACATGAACTTTTAAAATATCGTTTATGTGATGAGTTAATACTCCTAAATAATCTTAATTTAGCTTGCTTGGTTAAAGAAAAACCAAATGAGATTTTAGAATTAGCTAAAAAATTAGATAAATGGAATTTAATATTTGTCATATCGGGAAAAGGAGAACTAGCAGAAGATAAAATTTTATATCTAGAAGGAGATATCAAAGATATTTTAAAAGATAAAATGATTAAATTGTCGAAAAAGAAATTTAAAATTAGTGATAATGACATTTTGAGATTTTTAAATCAACCTGATGACAACCCATGGAGATTAAGATTGAAAGGAGGATATCAAGATATTTTTTTCATCTCAAATTATGAAAGAATTCCAGAATTTATTCTTCAAGTAGAAAAACAAATCTCAAATAATTTAGGTGTCTATATTCAACCTATTAATCAAGGAACTTCATATCATTGTGAATTTGATATTTATTATGATCCAAATGATAAAGAGCAAACTTCATATGTTAAAGAAAAGTTTTTGAATACTAGTTTTAATTTAATGGATTTAGGTGCCTTCTTTAATCGACCTTATGGTCTTTGGGCCAAAGAAGTATATAAAAGACACGCAGATTCAACCCAACTAGCCTTAAAAAAAGTGAAAAAAATTTTTGATCCTAATAATGTTTTAAATCCAGGTGTATTGTGTTTTGATGATTAAATGATTAACATTTAATTTATAACTTACCAAATTAAAATTAACTCTTTTTAATTATAAGATTTTTTAAACAAAATTAACCGATATTTCGTTTTCATAAACGTTAAATATTTCTTCTTTTATTATAAGTGAGAATTAATATAACTTTCCCAAGCATATTAAATAATAGTCATGAAACCTCAAGTTTTCTTGGTTGAAGATGATGTAACATTTGTCGGAAATTTCAAAATATTCTTAGAAATGAATAATTATAATTTAATATCCGCTTTAAACGGAAAAGAAGCTCTAGACGTTCTCTCAAATCTCCAGAAACCTCCTGATATTATAATTAGTGATATTTTAATGCCAGAAATGGATGGGTATGATTTTTATATGAAGGCTTCGGAAAATTCAGAATGGTCAAGAATTCCCTTCTTTTTTTTATCGGGAAAAACAGAACCAGCTGATGTGAGATTTGGTAAAACGCTTGGTGTTGATGATTATATTGCAAAGCCCTTTAGTCCAAAAGAGTTATTAGAAAAAATTAAAGAGAAAATTAAAGAAAGTAGAGAAATCAGAAAAAACACAAAAATTTTTGAAGAAAAACTTAAAGATATCTTAAAATTCGAAGAATGATCCCTTAAAAAGCTGAGTAGAGTTGATTTCAACTACATTTTTCATATGACCTGGTATGAAATTTCTGGTCCTATAATATCGAATTACTTCCCTAAAAATCTAATTCCTTCACTTAATCTTAAAGAACTTACAACCCAATTATATTCTACCCTTATAAAGGTTTATGAATTTGAAGATGTTTTTAAGAAGAATCAATTTACTATGAGAGTTGTAAAAGATCTAGTAGATGCTTATGTTTTAATTGATAAAGTAGATGAAAATACTGAAGTAAAAGCCGAAAGTGGAAAAGGAACATTTATGCTATGTGCGATAACTCCAAATTTCCATTATTTAAATTCTAAAAGGATCCGAGAAATTCTTAAAAATATAGCTTTTAAAATAAAAACAATAAAAAATTGGGACATAAAAGATTACTGGGAAAAACTATCTCATATTAGATGACTTTATACCTTTTAATTTAAGATTAATTTTTTGATAATTATTTGGCATTTAATGCATAACCATAGTTTTCTTAATAGTTATCATTTTATTTGATTAACAATTAATTTATTTCACTTTTAAGATCAGTTATTTGTGTTAATTTAGTTCTAAATTAAAAAAAGAAGAGTTACTACAATATTGAATGATCAAGAATATAAAGAAATGATACAAAGCTGTCTCCGATGTTCGATATGTAAATGGATACCACAATTACAGATAAAAAGTCAAAAGTATGCTACAATTTGTCCTTCAATAGATATATTTAATTTTCATGCATATAGTGGAGGAGGTCGTATAATAATAGCACTAGCACTAGAGATGGGACGATTGGTACCATCTAAAGAATTAATTGAAATCGTTTACAAATGTACTGAATGTGGGGGGTGTGCTATTGCTTGCAAATTTTTAAATACTTTAGAACCACTTGAGATCATTGTAAAACTCAGAGAAAGGCTGGTTTCATTGGGATACGGACCAATGCCAGAACACCAACAATATATTAAATCCATAAAAAATAATAATAATCCTTATAGTGAACCTCATGAAAAAAGATTTGATTGGTTACCTCCAGATATTAAGATTGATTCTGAAGCAACGGTTTTATATTTTGTTGGATGTACATCGTCTTACCGGAGAAAAGAAATAGCAATTGCTACTGCTCGAATAATGAATGCCGCAAATTATCCATTTAAAATTCTGACTGAGAATGAATTTTGTTGTGGAAGCCCCATCCTAAGAACTGGAGATAAAAAATCATTTTTAGATCAAGTACATAAAAATATTAATATTATTGAAAAAGAAGGTATTGAAACTGTTGTTTTTAGCTGTGCTGGATGTTATGATACCTTTAAAGTGGACTATCCCTTAGAAAGAGATTATAATTTCAAGGTTCTTCACACATCACAATTGTTTAATGAATTTATTGATGATTCAAAATTAAATTTAACCCGAGAAGTCCCCTATAAGGTAACTTACCACGATCCTTGCCATTTGGGGCGTAATTCTGAACTTTATGAGGATTGGGATGGTGATCAACTACGAATGATGCCACTTGTATCAATTAATATACCTGAGAAAAAAAAGAGATGTGGTGCATATGGAATCTATGAAGCTCCAAGAAAATTACTTGAAAAAATACCAGGGCTTAATTTTATTGAAATGGAACGGATTAAAGAATATGCTTATTGTTGTGGTGCAGGAGGTGGTGTGAAATCAGCATTTCCAGAATTTGCTCTCAAAACTGCTAAAACTAGGATAGAGGAAGCTGAAGATACAGGAGCAGAAATAATCTCTTCCGCATGCCCTTTTTGTTCCACTAATTTAAAAGATGGAATTAACTTTAAAGGTTCTAGTTTAAGATTCTATGATATAAGTGAGTTAATCTTATTGGCAATCGGTTCACAAGATAAATCTAATAAAAAATCATTAGTAGAGGTAACTTAAATGACTTTGCAAAGAGAGATTTTTAAAGAATTTGAAGATGTAGTTGGCGAAGGAAACATTGATGATGGTGATGTAGTTACAAATGTCTATGCTTATAATTGGTGTACAGAAATTTTTAATTATATGGAAGGTAAGGAACCAATTCCTTTTTCTCCTGTTCCTAAAGCGGTTGTATTACCATCAACAACGGAACAAGTTCAAAAACTTATAAAATTATGCAATAAATATACACTAAAATTCAAAGCTCAGTCCACTGGTCTTGGCCCATGGAATCAACCATCTACTGACAACTGTATTATCTTTGACATGCGTAGAATGAATAAAATTGTAAAAATTGATGAAAAAAATCTTTATGCCGTGATAGAACCATATGTAACTGGTGCTCAATTACAGGTTGAGGTAATGAAATATGGGCTTAATTGTCATATGTCTGGTGCAGGTCCTCAAGTTTCTCCTCTTGCTAGCTCTACATCAATGAATGGTCCTGGTTTTACATCACCTTCTACAGGATATAGTGCTAGGAATGTTCTAGCCGTTGAATGGGTATTACCAGGTGGAGAAATTATGAAATTAGGATCTTATGGTTTAAATAATAATCCAGACTGGTTTCATGGAGATGGTCCAGGTCCTAGTTTAAGAGGAATAATGAGAGGTTATTCAGGTACGAAATCAGGTTTAGGAGTTTTTACAAAAGTTGCTGTAAAACTGTTTCCTTTTCCTTGTAGCAGTGATTATAACATAAAAGGATATTCTCCTAATTATGATTTTATTATTCCTAAATACATGAAATTATATATTATGGATTGCGGAAATTTTAAAAAACTTGAATCTGCTATCTTGAGCGTGGAAGAGGAAGAAATATCATTTATGTGTAGTTATTTATGCAATTATGCTGTGATGGCTGTATTTTCTAATTCTATTGAAAGTTTATTGGATAAAGTAGCATTAGGGAGGATGCAAGCTCCTTTAGTTGTATTAATAGCTGCTAGAACCAAGCGAGAATTTGATTACAAACAAAAAGTAATGGATTTCTTATTGAAAAAACTAAATTTAAAAAATATAATTGGGACATTATATACTCCAGATCCAATTTTCTATGCTGAAGCTCTTCGGTCAAACTTAGGATTACATGGCTTTTTAGCAACTGGAAGTATGCAGTCAGCAGAAGGAGGAGCTGATACAGCATCAGTATGTCTTCGCAGTGCAACTATGAATGTTCCATTAAAAAAAAAATATATCAAGAAAGGTGCAATTGTTAATGATTTTGGAGAAGGTGCATGGATGAGTTCATATGAATCAGGACATTATTTTCATCTAGAAGCCCTAACTTTTTATGATCAAACAAAAAAAAGTAGCATTACCGGAATGGCTAATTATATGCGAAAAAGTTTTCAATTAGACTTAATTAAACATCTTGGTGCTCCATTTTTTGTAGAAGGAAACCGTTTGCATGATCTCTTTGGACCATATATGTCCAATTATCATATCTGGTTAAGAAAGATAAAAGAAGCTTTTGATCCTAATGATATATCTGATTCCGGATTTTATATTTCACCAAATAAAAAACTAAGTTAAGAAGTATGAATATTGCCATGATAGATATAAACAAGAATGAGGATAATATAAAGGGTTTTGCTACCTTAATTAATAGTATTCTCCTTCCTTTAAATAAAAATGAGACATTTAAAGATAAATTCAAAAATATTAATGCTAAAATTCTCTTGAATGCTACTAACTTAAAATATGCAGCATTGATAATAGTTGATCATGGATCTGTGAAAGTTAAAAGCATTCCTAATAAACCAAAAACAAACTTAAATAAGAAAAAAGTAGGGTGGAATGCATATTTAGAGATGGACACCCAAACTTTCCTTGCAATCGCCATGAATCGATTGTCTGTGCTTGGAGTTGCTAAAATGTGGCTTAAAAGAAAAATAAAAATGCGGGGGATAAGAAAATTACTCCTCTTATTGAAAATATTAAAATTTTTAACAGAGGAAACTTAATTATTTTCATTTTTTTAGCGATAAACTATAAATAAATTAAAATTGAATCATTATTTAGGGATATTATGGGAAAAAGAAGTAGACCAAATGTATTTCAGGGTAATTTAAAGAAGAAATTTTATTTCGAAGGTTGGTATAATAAAATTGTAGATTCATCAGCAAATCATATATATGCTATTATTCCAACTATAGCGTTGAATAAAAAGGAAAAAACATCCCATGCCTTTATACAATATTTGGATGGAATTAACGTATCTGTTGAATATTTTAAATATCCTTTAGAAGATTTTGAAAATCTCTCAAATAAGAAATATGAAATTCAAATTGGGAAAAATCATTTTTCATTAGAGCGAATACATATTGATATAGATCAACAAAATCATAAGATTAAAGGAGATCTTGAATATATAAATCCAATTCTTTGGCCTAAAAAATTCTTACAGCCTGGGGTAATGGGTTGGTTTTCTTATGTGCCATTTATGGAAACATACCATGGAATGGTGAGTATGAATCATGAAATTCGAGGCACTCTCACAATTGACGGAGAAATTATCAATTTTGATAATGGAAAAGGATATATTGAAAAAGATTGGGGTAAATCCTTTCCAAGTGCATGGATTTGGACACAATCAAATCATTTTTTAAATCATAATCTCTCGTTTATGTTCTCAATTGCAAAAATACCTTTCTTAGGAATGAAATTTAATGGATTTTTAAGTGCACTTTGGTATGAAGGAGATTTCTACAAATTTGCTACCTATACTAGGGCAAAAATTAAATCTTTAGATATTTTACCCGATATTCTCCATGTTATTGTTGAGGATAAAAAATATATTCTTGATTTTGAGGTAGTGAAAAAGGGGATTGGTTCTGGTCTATTAAAAGCTCCAAAAGTTGGAGTTATGTCAGGACATATTGCTGAAAGTATTAATTCAAAAATTAAACTGCAACTTTTTGATAAAAAGAAAAATAAATTGATTATTGATGATTTAGGTTTAAATGCTGGGTTAGAAATTAAAAATCCTGAAATTCTTAGACCAAAAACATAATAACGGAAAAATTCATTTCTTTTCTTCTAAGGCTTTTTTAGGAAATAAACGCTTTTTCAGTTTCACCTTACCTGTATCCATATCATATTCTACTAACCCAACCTTCGCTAATTCCTGTACTGAATGTAAAACAAAAGCACCACCGATCCCAGTTGTATTTTTTATTTGATCTCTTGTCATTTCATCAGTTTCACCATGAAGAGTCATAAGTATCCTATAATGAGGCTGTCCTTGCCAAATTTCAGAAACTAAGACTGTATAAATTGACAATAAAGCACGAACTCTCTCAAAATTATATTCCGTTTCTTCAGCTTCCTCAGCAGCTTTCATAAATTTTTCTAATTCGACTTTTACTTTTTTATATTCATCTAATAATTTCATTTGTTCTTCTGTCAAAGACCCTATCTTTTGATCTCGTTCTCTTTTTTCTAATTCAAGCTTTCTTGTTTCTTCTTCTAATTTATTTTTATCAGCCTCTAATTGCCGTTTTACAGTTTCCAACTTACTTTTTTCTTCTTCTAGCTGTAACTTTTCTGTTTCAAGTTGTTCTTTGATACTACTTAGCTCTATTTTATCATTTTCAAGTTTTAATAATGCAGTTCTTGAAGTTTCTAACACATCAATGAATTCTTTAAAACTGGACTCCGCTGCTTGAATGGTTTCATCAATAATGTTTAATGTCTTTTTTTCATCTGACATTGGAATTACATTAATAACTATTTATATAATAATAAAAATTTATTCGAGATTTATAAAGTTTCATAAAAATAATGGAAAATACATAAGAGTATTGAATTGCAATTTTATTAATCTATGATTTTGGTATAGAATGGCTTTACTAAATTTGAATTTGATTATCCTTATTTATAATTTTACCTTTTATACAACAGCCTTAAAATTCTCTGATAATTATGGATAATAAAGAAAAAACAACAAGGAGAGTTAAACTCATCTTTGGAGTCTCTATTCCAATCTTCGTAATGGGATTAGTCTCTTTCTTTACAGATGTCTCAAGCGAAATGATTCAAAGTATCCTACCTTATTTCATTTTTGAAGTAGGTGGAACTGGATTAATTTTAGGATTAATCACAGGATTGACAACCGCAATTGCGAATATCTTAAAAGGTATCTCTGGCTGGATGAGTGATAGAATAAATAAAAGAAAGCCATTTGTAGTTGGAGGTTATGCTTTATCAAATCTTTCTAAACCATTTATGGCATTTAGTCCTTCTTGGGAATATGTATTAGGTTTAAAAAGTATTGATCGTTTTGGTAAGGGACTTAGAACTTCCTCAAGAGATACTCTTATATCTTATTATGCTACCAAAAAAGGAAAAGCTTTTGGATTGCATAGAGCGATGGATACATTGGGTGCCGTTATTGGTTCATTATTGGCATTTTTATTTCTATTTCTGTCTTGGACATATTCACAGATAATTTTTTTCTCAATTTTTCCCGGTTCTATTGCAATAATTTTAATTTTAACAATTAAAGATGTAGATCCAAATAAGATTGATGAGAAATTAGGAATTCAAGAAGAAAAACCAATATACAAAAAATTAGATAAAAATTTTATAAAATTAATAATTATTTTGGGAGTTATCGAATTTGCTAGTTTGGATGTTGCTTTTCTTCAAATTAGGGCGGGAGATTATGTTGAGTTAATTTATTTTATACCAATATTCTATATGTTAAGTAATATTGTATATACACTATTTTCACCGATTACAGGGACTATATCTGATAAATTTGGAAGAAAAATAATAATAGATATTGGTTTATTAGTTCTTTTAGTTTCCTGCATTATTTTAGCATTTCCTGTTAATATTTCAATATTCTCATTTATTTTAATAATAATTATATTTTTGATGTATGGCTTTTACTTAGCATCTGTTGATCCCATATCGCGGGCTTATATCGCTGATTTAGCAGGTAAACGAAAAAGGGGTCGAGCATATGGTTATTATTACTTGTCAGTAGGACTTATATCTATGGCAGAATCATTGATCTTTGGCTTGATTTATGATTTATTTTCATATACGTGGGCATTTATTTATACTTCAGTTCTATTATTTATTTGTATCCTAATATTTTCTGTGACTGAATTTTCAAAAATAATTCAAAAAGAGGAACAATCCTTTTAAATACCATCAATTTCGGATTAATTAATATTCAATATTTTGGGTAATTCAAATAATGAAAGATAATTTATGTTGTACCTCAAAAGATGTAATTCAAGCAGCTATAAACTCTTCAGATAAAAAAGAAAAAGATTTCAAAATTGATTCTCATGTTATGATTCTTTTCTCTAGATTTCTTTTGAATTTTTTAAAAGATAAAATTAAAATTGAACAAGTAGAATGGTTAACACCATTTCACCCATATGCTGCACCAGAATATGTATATCGAGGGAATTTTAAAGATATACCTATAACACTCTTGATACCACCCATGGGTGCTTCACCAATAGCGTCAATTGCAGAAGATCTGATCTTTTGTGGAGCTAAAACTATTTTATTAGTTTGCGGCTCTTGGGGAATGGGCGAAAACGTAAAATTACTTGACTATCTTATTCCTACACATGGCATGGGGATTGATGGAACATCTATACATTATGGAAGAAAACAGGATGAAGAAATTATGTTAAATAAACAAGTTATTAACATATTTATAGAAGAGACAAAAAAAAAGACTGATGATTATCACATTGGGAAAAATTTTTGTAAAGAAGCATTTTATCAAATTAAAAGGCAAGAAATATATGAATTGCAGAAAAAAGGTTGTATTTCGATGGAAAACGGCGAGCTTAATGTCCTAGGGACAATTTGTGATCAAAATGATGTAAAATTTGGTGCTTTTTTCTATAGTTATTATAATCCTCTTGAGGGGTGGCATGTTCCTTGGACTGAAGAACGATATAAAGAATGCGTAAGCCTGGAGGGTGAAATTGCTTTAGCTACATTGAAAAGATTAAATATGATGTAAATTATATTAATAAACTATTCTTGTTGAGTCCATAGGTAAGCCAAATATATCAAAACTTCAGTTGCTTTTTGTAAAGCCAATGTAGGGATATATTCTTTTCTGGAATGAAACAATTCTCCTCCAGTAAAAAGATTTGGAGTAGGAATTCCAAGTTCGCTGAGCTGTGAGCCATCAGTACCTCCTCTTGCTGATTTTATTTTTAATACTAAACCAGCTTGTTCTATTGCTTTTTTAGCAAAATCAATTATAGCTTTATCCTTTTTAATATAATTAAGCATATTTTTGTACTGATTACTAAAATTTAATTCAATTTTCAATCCTGGATAACGAAATTCATATAAATCTTTTAACTTTTTAATGTATTCCATTCGCTTTTCATTACTTTTTACTTCATAATCTCTTATTAAGAGTCGTGCATAAGCTTCTTCTGTTCTTCCTTGTAGTTTAGTTAAATGAAAGAAACCTTCCCTTTCTTCTGTATGCTCAGGAGACTCTGCTTCAGGTAATTCACTTAAAAATCTACAGGCAATATGTCCTGCATTTATTAATAAATTCTTTGCATATCCTGTATGTACATTTAATCCCTTAAAATTTATATCTACACGCCATGCATCAAAACATTCAATTTCTAGCTCACCCATTTCTCCACCATCTAATGTATAACACACTTTTGGGAGTTTTTTTTTATCAACTTTATTTATTACTCCTTTTCCAGTCTCTTCATCAGTTGTAAAGCAAATAAAAATTGGTCCATGCTTTAATTCAGCGTAATTTTTCCATGCTGCTAGAGCAGCCATAATTTCAGCAATTCCCGCTTTATCATCAGCTCCTAACAGAGTATCTCCTTGTGAAGTGATAATATCAAGACCAATATATTGTTCTAAATTCGGAGAATCTTCAATAGATAATGTTATCTCCTTATTTTGAGCATATTTTATCTTAGTACCATTATAATTCTTATGAATTACAGGTTTAACATCTTGTCCACTAACCGATTCTGATGTATCTAAATGTGCTATAAAACCAATTGATCTTGTTTCTTCATTTCCTTTACTTGGTGGTAAATAACCATAAACAAAGCCCAGCTCATCTTGAACAACATCTTTTAACTCTAACTCCTTAAGTTCTTTAGTCAAGATTTTTGCTAACTCAAGTTGATTTCTTGTTGAAGGAATTGTATCTGATTCTATACTAGAAGTTGTCCAAACCTTTGCATATCTTAAAAAACGTTCTAAAGATTCATTTAATAAAAATTCCTGAATTTCTTTGGATAAATTCATTTTAATTAATATCTTGTTTATTTATGAATAATAAAAAATATCTATCTCCCTTTAAATTTGGGATCTCTTTTCTTTACAAACGATTTCATTCCTTCTCCAAAATCATAAGTTCTTATATTTTTACAATATAATCGAAATTCATGCTGTAATGACGGAAATAATTCATTAAATTGTGAAAAATTCAACATAGATTTATCATATCCAAGACATTTTGTTGGCATACTTGCTATTTTTTCTATGAATTCTAATGATTTTTGCTTAAATTCTTCCAGGGGATATACATGATTAACTAGACCAATCTCTAATGCTTCCTTTGCTTCAAGATACCTCCCGGTCATAATTATATCTGTTGCTCGTCCAAAACCTACGATTCTTGGGAGAAACCAACTTGCTCCACTTAATACACATTGAGCTCTATTAGCACGATGATCCCCTATTTTTAAATTATCTGTAGCTAATCTAAAATCACAAGCAAGCGCAATATCAAATCCTGCTCCCAGACAATATCCGTGAAGCAATGCTATAACTGGTTTTTGAATTTCTCGTATTAACCGCACTACATTATGGTGTGGCATTCTCGAACCATCTTCTAATGGAGCGAATTTAGGTCCTTCAGGTCCCATACTTACCATATCATCACCTGAACAGAAATTATTACCACTTCCTTCAATTACTATTACCCGAATTAATTTATCTTTCTTAACAGATTCTAATACATTCGCAACTTCCATCAATAATGGATACTGCAAAGCATTATACTTTTCAGGCCTGTTTAATGAAATAGTACTAATCCCATTTTTAACATCAAACAAAATAAATTCATACTCTCTCTTCAAAATTATTATCTTCTCTTCAAGTATTTAGATATCCAATTAAAGATTGAAAATTTACTGTATTTTAATACATAAACTACTCAAAAAAAACCTTATTATATTCGTATTAAAACATAAAAAAAATTGAAAAATTTAGTTTAATTACCAAATTTCAAATTTTTCATCTAATTTAGTTGTAAAAACAAGCAAATATGGAAATAGCAGATCCCATATACTTGTTAGAATATTAACCAATATAATTAAAATGATCCAATATTCCAATCCTTCTGAACCGTAGTAATATAAGTAGACTAAAATATTTAAAATTACCATTACTAAAATTCTAAGAACTATTCCTAATACTCCGTACAAAACGTATGTCTTAAGGTCTTTTAATTTTTGGCTCATCCTCTTGCCTTCTTTACGATTGAAGAGATATAACAACAATATGGGAACGATAATTAAAGAAAATGTTGCTGAAAATTTCATAAGAGGACCAATTGGTGAAAAGGGATCAAATGGAAATAAGACCACCATTCCAATTATAGAACATAAAATCCCCGCTAAAGGACCGAATATTAGAAAACAGGTAACCCAGATTATTGAAACAGGATCAAAATAAGCAAGTCCCTCTGGAGTTCTAGGTAAGTATGGTACTACATAAAGTGAAAAAACTAAAGATAATGCACCAAAAATAGCAGCTCCTACAATTTGTATTGTTAATTGGGTATTTTTTGATAAAACAGTTTCAACTTCTTTAACAACTTCCGTATCAGACATTTTTATTTTTTAGATTTTGTTTTTTATTTTATTTTTTAATTAGTTAGAATTTAAAATTTTGGGTAAAATATAATCCACAAAATTGATTTGGACAAAAAGCTTTAACTAAATTTACTTAGAAATAATTGAGAATTGGTGAAAATAACTAAATATTTCCTTATTCTAGAAAATTAATGTAATATTTTCTAAAAAAGCCCTCACTATTTTGAATTATTGATCTACTCACTTTTGGAGATCTAAATTTATTTCAATATTTTTTTTTCTTTTACATCTAAATCTAACCAATCACTCACGGATTTTAATTGTTTTCGCGAAGCCCCGCATAAAATTTTTAAAAATGGTAGGAAATCTTGAATAAAATCAACTTGAGAAATTTCAAATTTTCTTTTGAGTTTCTCAATAAATTCTTTTTCAGTATTACTTAAAGAAAAATAAGTTCCAGAAGAATATCGAGGAAAAACAACTCTTTGAAATCCCTTGGCGATAGGTGTCTCTTTTCGTGATAAAGCAACACCTCCAGCAAAAAGGTCAAAAAAATAAGGTAATAATCCCCAATATTGGTTAATACGAATTCTTCCAAATATTTCATCTGCTAATGAAAGATTTTCAAAAGCATCAGAAAGTTCTCTGTTAGATTTTATGAATGTAACTAGGTTTTCATTTATCCATTTATAGAGAAAGTTATAATCAACATCTGATTTATCAATTAAATTTCGAGCTTCCCTTAATGTGGATATTTTAAACAAGTCTCTAATTAATGAGAATATTTCTTCAATGTTATCTCGGTGGAGGCTTAGAATCAATTCCTTAGTATCTCCTTCTATTCCTCCTTGACCAATTCCTTGAATATCATTTATAATTCCTCTCAAATCTCCGTTATTCTTTTCAATTATTAATTCCAAATCATCATCTTTCAGATTTGTAATTTTTTCTTTCTTGAGAATATTATAAGCAATCTTTATTACTTCTTTCTTAGGTAAAGGATGAACCTCATATCTCTGTATTTTATTATAGAGTGGTTGTAGATTTGTTTTATATTCATTTGAACACATTATGATTGGAAATTGAGTATTCTCAATTAAATCGATTACAGTAGGAATAGCACCTCTGTCTTGAACACCGTATATTCCATCAATTTCGTCAATAAGTATAAGTTTCTCTTTTGATTCTGTTATATAATCCATAATTCCACGAGATTTAACGGTTTCTTTCAACCTTCTTTCTAAAGTAGCTCTTGTTCGTGTATCTGATGCGTTAGTTTCTATTACTTCCATATTTAAGTCATATGCAAGGGCATACACAATCGAGGTTTTTCCAATACCGGGAGGGCCTTCTAATAAAATTGCTGCTTTTTCAGATGGAATTTTTAATTCTTCTTTTTGATCTTTTTCCATAACTGTTCTATTAAATTCGCGAATTTCTCTATTTTCTCTATTAATTCTTCCTCGCTCTATGAAAAAATTTTCAATAAAGTTCTTTAATTCCTCATCTAATCTGACCCTTTGACCACCCATCCGTGCTGAAGGTAAAGCCATGTCTTTTATGCTTTTTGGACGATATTTCTCCACCCACGGAATCTCAACTTTCTTTTTTGACATGATTTAAATCCTCACATATAATCCGAAAATAAACATATTTTTGATAAAAGACCAGATATTTGAATATCATTATCTCTCCCATCAACTGCTCTAAAATCAGAATCTGCAATGAAATTTATTAATTTAATCCGTGCAAATTTACTTAAAGGCAATTTATTTAATTCATCGATCATAAGTTTAAAGAACTCGCTTAGATCAAATTTATAATTAGAAAGAATTTTACGTGCTAATTCTCGAGCTTTAGGGAAATCTCCTTTGAAAGCAATCATTAAAAGACTTCGTATAAGTTCATTATGAAAAAATTGAGAAGTTTCATAAATCTTTTCAGAATTTATTTTATTTTCTGAAATACTACATAATTGTAAAAGATCAATTGCCCGAGAGATCTTTCCATCAGATATTTTGTATAAAATTTCACATACGTCATTCGAAATTTCTAAAGATTCCTTTTTAGCAATTTGTTTTATTAATTCGTTGAAATCGTTAAACTTAATTCTAGAAATTAAGAAAATTTGGCATCTACTTACAATAGGATCAATGATACTTGAAATTTTTGTGCTAATTAATATCATCCTGCAATTTGTGCCGTACTTTTCCATTAGCCTTCTAAATCCTTGTTGATCGCCACCTAATGCTTCAAAATTTTTTACGATTAGAATTTTAAATGGGGCATCTCCTAACACTTTTAATTGTACAAAAGGTTTAACTCTAGCCTGAATAAACGCGGGTGTTGTTATCCTTTTTCCTGCTATACTTCCAATTTTATTTGTAGAAACATATGCATCGGATCTTGCTTCAGTTCTTTCTTCTTCGCTTAAAGGAACATCAGCATAAACTAATTTAAAATTTGCATCATAATTATTACCAAGAACCTCTTTTGAGAATAATTGAGCAATTGAAGTTTTTCCTATACCCTTTGAACCAATAAATAATAAATGCGGAAAGTTTCTTTGGTGAATCATACGTTTTAAAGTCTCTTTTACCTCATCTCTGCCGCAAACTTCGTCTAAACTTTTTGGATGATACTTAATTCGCCAAATTGGAATTTGTTCAATCAAATCTAACTACCTCTTTCTCTCTTTAAATTTTCCAATAATTAATCAAGATTGAATATTTTCAATGATTGCTGATAACAGAGCTGAAATCTGAACCTGTTCATCAGCACCTTGGCTTATTCGATAATCTATATCTCCAATAAAGGCTTTTAAATTAATAATATTTTCAGGTGAAATATTTAATGAAGGTATATACTCTGATATTTGTCTTATGAAATTACGACTGTCAAAACTTTCAATCGAACTAAGAATTTCTCTTGATTTCATATAATCTTTACTCTTAAGAGAAAAAATTAAACTCTTTAATGTTTCTTCGTCTAAGAATCCAGAAATTCTTAATATCTCTTTAATGTCTAAATTATCTAAAAGTTCAAGTGCAACAGCCATTTGGAGACTATTGATTGCTTTCCTTAAATCTCCTCCAGAAATGAAATATAATTGATTGAAGAATTCTTCTGATTGATTAGAGGGTATTTTTAATTTCTCCTTTTCTGCTATATATCTTAATCTTTCTATTATTTTTTCTTTAGGTAAAGTTACAAATCTAAATACAGCGCATCGAGATACTATTGGATCTATTATCCTATTAATATAATTACATAAAAGTATGAATTTTATATTACTTGATGCTTTTTCGATAATCCTCCTAAGAGCTTGTTGAACTTGTGAGGGAATATTATCAGCTTCATCTAAAATCACAAACTTTAAAGATCCATTTTTAATTAAACATTGGTTTACAAAACTCTTAAGAATATTTCTTACAAAATCTATCCGTACAGTATCAGAAGCATTCAACTCTAGTAGGTTTGTATCAAATTCTTTCTCATCAAGAAAACTTTTTGCGATTATTAAGGCAGTACTAGTTTTTCCAGTTCCTGCAGGACCCGTAAAAATCAGATGAGGTATATCAGTAGTTTTTACAAATTCTTTTAGGTTATTAATCGCAATACTCTGACTTACAATATCATTAAACGTTTCAGGTCGATATTTCTCAACCCAAGGGGTTTCTAAACTCATTTTTTCAAATTATTTTTAATTGTTTTAGCTCTTATCTGTTAAATCTAATACTAGGACCTCATATACCTTCTTAAACTTCATTTTTTCATAGAGTTTAGTTGCTTCCAATGCTTTTTCTTTAATATTAACTTTCACTTTTTCTACTTTTATCTTTTTCAAATGCTCTAACGCTTTTTCTAATAAAGAACTCCCTACACCTTGCTTACGGTAAGGCTCTTTCAGAAAAAATTGTTTAATATATCCTTCAGATGAGCCAAATGGGTCAATTCGCAGTTCTGCAATAATCATTCCAACTACTTCATTAGAATCTTCATCAAGAGCTATTAGTATGCCATGCCGTTGAAGAGGATCGTAAAGACGACGTCGAATTCCCCAATCAAATCGCTTTTGATCAAATTCTTGCCCCAATCCTTCAACCAATTCTTTAGTTAAATCTCTTAAGCTCTCTATATGTTCAGGATTTGCTACTTCGACTTTAATATTTGAACTCATATAAAACCATCGTCAATTTCATATACTTTCTTATTAAAATAATTATTGCTATTTTAAAATTTAAATTTTCTTGACTTTAAATTTATAAAATTACTAATGAAATGTTAATTAATACTATTTTCAATTAAAATAATAGTATTTAAAAAAATTAAAATAAAATTAGCATTTATAAATTTGAATGTTAAAAATGGCGAGCAGATGTTCCATCCCAGGCTCTAACACTTTCATTTATCCATCCACATTTAGGGCATTTATCTGGAAGCTCCCAACTCTCTAAAGCTGGATGAATCCGACAATACAAACCTCCACAGCTTTCACAGATTAAATATTTAGCTCCACAACCAGAACACATTTTCAGTTGACCTTGCTCTACAAAAGGAAAAGCTCTCCGCATCCATTCGTCATGGGCTAAGGAAAAGGATTCTTTTCCACATACAATACAATGAACGCCATCTTCTTCAGACATTTCTTTAATTCAGCTCTCAAGTTCATTAGTTTTAATTTATTCAATAACTTTTATTATAATATAGGTTTAATCTATTTGAATTTTATACTTTTACTGAGTAATAATATTAAATAAATAATAAATTAGAAATTAAATATTTTCTTAAAAATAAAAAAAGTATTAAAAAATCAATTAAAGTATTTTAAAATAAAAAAAATTACTAGTTTTCTTACATCTGTAATTTTTTAGCCGCTCCCGCTCCTCTTACCTCTGGATTGACCGCTTCAACATTCTGAATTAATGTATATATAGCATCTTCTTCTAAAGCTTCTTTATAAGCAATATACATCTCTTTACTTCCAATAAATAATCCCTTTCTCTTCATTGGTTTACCATCATTTTTTAATGGATTTACTTCTAAAAATAATAAAGCGGGTCTCGTCTTAGTGGCAGGAACCTTCACTACGAAAACTCCGGGAATAGGAGTCTCCATTTTTTCCCAATCTTTTCCATTCTTCAAATGTTCTTTTAATTGTGTTTGAATATCTGCCATTATCATTCAATTTTTTTTATATAATATGTTATATGTAACACATATTGCGAAAATAAAAATTTTATGTTTGAATAAAAATCTCAAAAATTGTTAATCTTTTAGGATAAGAATTTCTGGTTAAATTAATGGGATAGAAATAAGTCAAACCAATATATAAAGAAGTCTAAATATTCTGTCGGATTTCTTGGGGTCAATTTCCACTAAATCTTTAAATATATCACTCTCATATATATTTTCATCAAAAAAAGTAAATCAAAATTAGTGCTTTGTAATGAAATTAATTTCAGTTAATTTACCCGAGTCCTATCTTAAAGTATTAGAAATCTTAGTGGTCGATGGAAAATTCCCTAATAGGTCAGAAGCTATTCGCGTAGCAATAAGAGACCTAATAAAAACTGAATTCTTGATAGAAGAGTCAGTAAGTCGTAATCTTGCCCCAGGTGCAATAGAATCTGAAGTAGAAAGTGAACTTCAAGAAAATTTATTAATATAATACTTTTTTTTATTTTTATAAAATAATTTAAGTAGAAAATTAGAATGTTATTTTGAACTTTTTTTTAATAAATCTAAAACCTTTTTCCTCCTCTCTTCCCTTCTAGCAATGATTCTTGCTCTAATCTTTTGAGTTTCTTCATCAGTGAGTACTTCAATTTCTGGTTCTTTTGGTTTTCTGCCAAGCTTTTCTCTGTATTCATTAATTTTTTCGTTAATCTCTTTTATGAATTTTTTACCACCTTTAACCTTTTCAAGATTATATTTAGCTTCGTTTAACTCAGATATGGCTTTCTTATAATTTTTATTAATTATAGATATTTGAGCTTCATCTAATGCAGTATAAGCTGCTTTAAAATTTGCATTTTGAAATTCATCATCGGATACTTCAATCGTAATTAATGGAATGAGTGAAATAGTTCTTAAATTTTCAATTTTTTCATGGAGTTCTGTAATTTCAGATTCCTTTTCTGGTACATTTAATTTTTGGATTTCCTCTTTGATTATTACAATGGCTTCGTTATACCTATAACTTTCTATTAATTTTTCTGCTTTATTTAGTTTAATAACTATTTTTTTGTCGTATTCTTCTTTTACAAGCCTTCTTTTTTCTTCTTTTTTCTTTTTCTCCCGTTCTTCACGTTCTCTTTTCGCTTGTTCTTTTAGTAATTCTAATTCTTTTTCTTCTTCAATTCTTTTCAGTTTTATCTCTTCAAGAATCTCAGCTTGTTTCTCTTCTCTTTTAAGTTTAAATAGGAGTTCGTTATTAATTCTTGAAACCTCTCTTTGCCAACCTATTTCTTCAAATAAGCCTCTTGCTGCCATATATTTTTCGAATGCTTCACTGAATTTTTTACTGTCCATAAAATCTGTACCTTCTTCTAAAAGTTGATATGCCTCATCTGAGATTTCTTTTTCTCGCTCTTTTTCCCTCTGGACTTTTAAAAATTCTCTTCGTTTTTCTTCTTGTTGTTTTTTTCTTATCTCGCGTGTTTCAGCTAATTTCTCTTCCAATTTTTCTTCAAACTCAAGCTCTTCAACTTTTCTTTCCTCTAGTGCTCTTTGCTCGAGTTCATGAGCTTTTTTCTTATTTATTATCATTGTAATTGATTCTTTAACCATCTTAATCCCCTCTTCCCATTTCATATCTATAAATATTTTTTCACTTTCTCTATAAATATCAATTGCGTTGTTAAAATTATTAAGTCTTAATTCACGTTTAGCTTGATCCATTAAACGAAATGCCTTATCTTTTTCAGTCTCAAATTGTGCAATGCGTTCTTTTTTTATGTGCAAGGATTCTTTTCGCTTTTGAAGTAATTTTTCCTGCTCTTGACGTGCCTGCTTTAGTAATCTTTGTTGAAGGAGGAATTCTTCTTCTCGTTTTTTAACTTTTTCAAGTTCTAAAGCTCGAATTTTCTTATCTTGTTCTAATTTCTCTTTATAAAAATTGATAGTATCTACTAATTTTATCGATTCTTCTTTCCAATTTATTTCCTCAAATTTTTTACGAGCATCGCGATAGATCTCAATAATTTTTTCATATGGGGCTTCAAAATCAAATATTCCCGATTTTAGTTTTAATTCATATTCCTGAGCCATTCTTTCAGCATTTTGAATTAATGAAAATATTTTAGTTGCTTTTACATCTGCTTCTTTTTCCTTCTTTTCAAATTCCTGTAATCTTTTCTGTCTTTCAAGAAAATCTCTATCAGGTTCTATTTTAACAGTCTCTAGCTTGATTTCTGGTTTCTCTAACTTCTTTTGTTCAATCTCTCTTAATTTTTCATCTTTCTCTTTTTTATCTTTATAAAATTTTATAGTTTTAATTAATCGATTAGCCTCATCAATCCAACCAATTTTTTGGAATAATTTTCGTGCTTCTTCATAATTAGATATTGCTTTCTCATAAGGGCTTTCATACACCAAAATATCTTTTCTAATACTTAATTCATAACTTTTAACTTCTTTTTCTGTCTCATCAATAAGGCTCATTGCTTTATCTAATAATATATCTTCTTCTTTCTCCGCTTCAATTTCTTTAATTTTTTCTGGTTTGAATGGTTTAACTTCTTTCTTACCTGCTTTCTTCAATTCTTCAAGTTCTTTTATTTTTTCTACTTTTTCTAATTCTTTATTTAGCAAAATTTTATGTTTATCTAATTTATCTTCATAGATTTTTATTTGATTTGAATAAATGTGTGATTGATCTATCCAACCCTTCTTATCCAAATCTTCTTTAATTTGCTTATATATTTCAATTATTTCCAGATATGGTGTTTGTTCTATTATTTTACCTTTTTTTATTGCTTTTTTCAAAGATAAATCAAATTCCCGTTCTAATTTTTCTGCTTTATTGATCATTTCTAAAATATGTTTTTCAAATTCTTTATCTTCTTTTTTTATTTCAACAGTACTCATTCGTTCCTTATCAATCTGACTTTTTTTCCCTGCTTTGAGCATATCTTCTAACTCCTTTTCTCTTTGAGCCTTTTGAGCCTCAATTTCAATGAGCTTTTTATGTTTATCTAATTTTTCTTGATAGATTTTTATTTGATTCGCATATACCTCCGCTTGTTCTCTCCAACCTTTTGCATACACTTTTTCTCTTATTTCTTTATATGCTTCAATAACTTTAGGATATGGTGTACTCTCTAATATTTTCCCTTCTCGATAAGCTTTTCTCATAGCAATTTCGTAATTTCGTACCATTTTTTCTGCTCTACTGACAATATCAGCAATATTTTTCTCAAATTCCTTTTCTTCCTTTTCAATTTCAACAGTTTTTACTCGTTCTTTATCAACTTCGCTCTTCTTTTCCACTATATGCATTTCTTCTAGCTCTTTTTGTTTTTGCACTTTCTGAGCTTCAACTTCAAGTAATATTTTATGTTTATCTAATTTTTTTTGATAGATTTTTATTTGATCTGAATAAATTTGCGATTGGTCTATCCAGCCCTTCTTATCTAATTCCTCTTTAATTTGCTTATACATTTCAATTATTTCCAGATATGGTGTTTGCTCTATTATGTTCCCTTTTTTTATTGCTTTTTTCAGAGCTGAATCAAATTCCCGTCTTAATTTTTCTGCTTTATTAACCATTTCCAAAATATGTTTCTCGAATTCTTTTTCTTCTTTTTTTATTTCAACAATTTTTACTCGTTCTTTATCAACTTCGCTCTTCTTTTCTATTTTATGCATTTCTTCTAACTCTTTTTGCTTTTGCACTTTCTGAGCTTCAACTTCAAGTAATATTTTATGTTTATCTAATTTTTCTTGATAGATTTTTATTTGATTCGCATATACCCCCGCTTGTTCTCTCCAACCTCTCGCATACACTTTTTCTCTTATTTCTTCATATATTTCAATAACTTTGGGATATGGCGTACTCTCTAATACTTTTCCTTTTCGATAAGCTTTTCTCATAGCAATTTCGTAATCTCGTACCATTTTTTCTGCTCTACTGACATTATCAGCAATATTCTTCTCAAATTCTTCTTCCTTTTTCTTTTCTAAATGTTTTATTTTATCTTCGGAAATTTCAACTTTCTTATCAATTCTGTGCATTTCTTCTAAAACTTTTTCTCTTTGAGCTTTTTGAACTTCAATTTCTCGTAATTTATTGTCCTGTTCTAATTTTTGAGAATAATAACTTATTTGATTACTATAAGCTGTTGCTTCTTCATTTCTTCCTCTTTCAAGGAGCATATCTCTTACTCTTTCATATATTTTAATGATATTTAAGAATGGAGGATTTACTGCTAACTCTCCTTTCTTTATAGCCTTTTTCATCGCTATATCATACTCACGAGCCATTTTTTCGGCTCGATTTATCATATTATTTATGAGATCTTCAAATTCCTCCTTTTCTTCTTCTAATTTTCTTTGTTCTTCCAATAATCTTAATTTTTCTGTATCTAAAACGATTGCTGGTTCTTCTTTTTTAACTTTAAGAGCTTTTTCGGCTTCTTCTTGTTTAAGTGCTTTTTCAGTTTCTATTTCCCTTAATTTTTTATCTTTTTCCATTTTTTCTTTATATGTATAAATTTGACTTGAGAAAATTGCTATATCTGTATCCCATCCTCTCTCTTGTGCTATATGCTTAGCTTTCTTATAGATCTCAATTATTTCATAATAAGGACATTTTAACTCAAATCTTCCTTTTCTTAATGCAACCTCATACTCTCGTGCTAAACGATCAGCCCTCTTAGACATATCATTTAATTGGTTTCGAACGCTTTGTATCTCGATTTCTTTTTGGCGTTGCATCTCTTTAACTTTTAATTCTTCTTTACTGATATGAATTATTTTGTCTTCTTTTCTGACTTTGAGCATTTCTTCAGATTCCTCTTGCTTTTTGACTTTTTCAGCTTCTATTTGTCTAATCCTTTTATCTTGTTCAAATTTTTGAATATAAATGTCTATAGTATCATCATAAATCGTGGCTTCTTTATTCCAACCTTTATCGACAAGTAATTCTTTGATTCTTTTATAAATTTCAATAACTTTAGGATAAACACATTCTACTTCTAGCTCTCCTTTCTTAATAGCCTTCTGCATAGCTAATTCATATTCACGCGCCATTCTAGCCGCTTCAGTAGCCATATTAGAAATCTGTGCTTTAAAGAACTCTTGCTCCATTTTTTGAAATTCTAATCCTCTTAATTTTTCAATTTGAGCAATTCTCTCTTTCTCCTCGATTTCAGTAACTTGTTGAGCAGTATCTACTTCTTGAGTTTCAATCTTTTGCTCTGGTTTTATCTTTTCTTTTTCTAATTCTTGTAAATATGTTGTTTTTTCTAATTCCAATTGAGATATTGTCTCTTGAACCTTTTTAACTTCATATATCCAATTTAATTCTTCAAATAATTTAGCTCCTTTTTCATATAATTCTAACGCTTTATCATATTGATGTTGTTTGGCTAATTCAACTGCCTGGTCTAATAATGCATAAGCATTGGATGAGATTTCCTCTTCTCTCTTTTTACTTTCAAAGTATTGCTTTAATCTTTTTTCCTTTAACAGATCTTCTGTAGAAGGTGCTTCTATTTTTACGCTCGTATTTAGTTCTTCCTTTACTTCTTCTTTTCTAATAGTTCGTAAAAATTCAGCCTTTTGATTATAACAATCTTCAATTAGTTTGTATAAATTTTCAATTTCACTTGTTTTTCCTAATTCTTCATAGATTTTTTCCACTTCATCATATTTGCTAAGAGCCTCTTCGAAATAATTGTTAGTGCTTAACTCTTGAGCTTCATGGATTAAATTATCTACTTTAATCATTAAATCAGCTACATTCATAGCTTTTTTAATCATTTTAGGTTCTTCAATTACTTCAGGCTCTTTAATTAATTCTTGTTCCTCAAATATGGCACTCTCTATTACTTCAGGTTCCTCTACGGTTTCAACTGTTTTTTCAGGTTCAATTACAACTTCTCTGAATTCTTTTTCCTTAAGTAAATATATTTCAGCTATTTTATCATTAATTGCTTTAATCTCTTCTTCTCTATTAATCTGAGTATATAATCCAATTGCCTGACGTAAAAATTCAATACTATCATCATAATATTGCGATTCTATTAAATTGATAGCATGTTCAACTAATTCATATGCTTCAGAAGCAATTTCTTCTTCCATTTCCATCATATCAGTAAAAAATGCTTCCTTTGTAGGATCGAACCCATCCTCATCGAATTCATTATCGATATTTTCTTCCCTTCTCTCTCCCATAATCCTCAACAGTTTTTTAAAGAGAATTAAGAATGTATTTAATATTTAGTATTCTCAATATAAACTTAATATAATATTTTAGCTTTATTTTAAAAATCATAAACTGAAAATAAATATTTAATCAATTATAAATCAAATTTTCCCAGATTTTTGTTAAGATAATCATCGCAAATTCTACCTCCTTCATTAGTCAAACTCCACCCATTTGCATCTCTTTTAACAAGATTTAATTTTTCAACACCCGTAAGGATTTGATGTATCTCATCATCACTTTTACGAATATTGAAGTCAATTCTTAGACTAAATGCAATCTCATCAATTGGGACAGGACCTCCAAGCTCATCTTCCATCACACCTAAAGCTGCGATTACTTCATTTTGTTCAGCCATACCTGTATCTAAAGTAGTTGAAACTTCATCAAGTAACCACGGATTCTTATCTAACATCTTTTTTATTGCTTTCTCATCGCCTTTCTTAAATAATTCGTCAAATTGCTCTCTGATCTTTTTCTTTTTCCCCATATAGGTTGCCTATTATTTAATCATATAAGAAAAATTCTAGATATTATATTAATATCTATAATATAGATTAAGAAAATAAAATATTTTACAATAAGTATAAAAATAAGAATTATGTTAACTTGTTCAAAAATTCTTCAATTTCTTGTTTATTACATACATAAAATTTTTTAGTTTCACCTTTTATATATGCCAAGCGAATATTTTCCTTCGTTGCCTCTTCATCAATAGATTCCTTTAATGCACGTAAAGATAAATTAATTAATTCATCAAAAGTCATATCTTCTTTATAATTTTCTATTAAATACTCTCGCGCGGATGCTTCACCACTACCGAGAGCATAAGCTTTGAATGACCTATAGATTCCACTGGGTGAGGTTGTATAAATTTGTGTACCACTTGCATCTATTCCGATGAAAAAAAGCGCACAACCCCAAGGACGGATACCTCCATACTGCGTATACATCTGCTTTAAATCTGCAATTGTTTTAGTTAGCATATTCAAACGAACTGGCTCATCATATGTTAATCTGAATGATTGGGCTTGAACTCTTGCATAATTAATTAAAGCACGTGAGTCAGCATGTAAACCAGAAATTGCTACTCCAATATGTTCATCTATTTGAAATATTTTATCAATTGAATCAGCATCCATTAAAACGGAAGGTATTTTAATTTGAGCTGCTAAACATACATCCTGCTCAGATTTTACAGCAACCGCAAGTGTTCCACGCCTTACTGCTTCCAATGC
>JBHLOG010000096.1:0-12980 GCA_048940765.1 Promethearchaeota archaeon
CAGTACAAAAGAATAAGCCATCTCTCACAGCAGCTTCAATTCCATTATGAATATAATCTCTAATAATGGCAGTAGCACCCCATCCATATTTAGAGGCAAAAATGTTACCAAATGCTCGTGAAGCTGTGCATACATAATTACAAGTCCCACAATTTATACATTTTAAAAATTCTTTGTATATTCTATTTTCTTTCAATGCTTCTTTGCGCCAATCGTCGACAAGAATGACAACAACTTCCTTTGCACCATACATTCCTAAAACATTTATTCCCCTAATATCAGACGTACAGGAGGGGCTTGAGATAAGATTGATATATGCAAAGGGCACATTATTAATTCTAGTTTGTATTTTAGCCACAAGAACAGCATCAAAAATTGTTGGAACTATTTTTGTAATACCACAAACAACAATATGCTTTTCAGTTGCTCTTGTTAATAAACTAATATTTCCTTCATTCTCACCGAGTACTATAGTTCCTTCCTCTGCAGATATTGCATTCGCAGATGTAAGTGATACTTTTACTTCATTCAGTAGCTCTTTGCGATAAGTTTTTCTATAATATTCCACAATCGCATTTGGATTAGGTTCAAGCACCACTCCATGGATTTCTTTGATCTTAGCTACGATATCATCGATTGAAAAATGAGCTCCGGGTCCAATTTGGAAACTTGGTAATTTATAGTCGAATAGTTGAACGAGTACATCGCCTAAGTCTGTTTCTTTAATATTAACATTACTCTTTTTTAAAACTTCGATTATTCCTATATCCTTTGCCTCATTAGATTTAGATTTATAAATAATTTTATTATCTCCAAGCTCATCCATGAAAAATCGTTGAGCTTCTTCATTAGATTTAGCATAATACACTTTAAAGTTATTAGTTTTGCTCATTACATTTATGCATTTCTCTATATAAAAATCAATATTTTCCATAAATTCCTCTTTTATTTCTATAAGTTTTTCTCTATATTTTTCTACAAATTCTCGGCTTGTATCTTCATAAAAATTTCTCATATCATGTTGTTTTGTTTTTCTAATGCACCCAATTTTCCACATATCCCAAAATTTTCTTTCGAGACTGTTTTCCTCTTTCAATTTATCTACTCTTCCTTTAAGTTCTTCAAAAAAGTCTTCTTCTTTATCAATCAACTAATTCCAACACCCCCATCAATTAGATTAATAATAAAATCTTCAAATTTCATAACAGATTGTCTTAGATTATTTTCTTCTTTTATACGTCTTAAAGCTGTATAACAAAAAGGACAAGCAGTTAATAATATTTTACTTCCTTTCATATGGTCAAAAATAGATTTTGCGTTAAAATCACTATTTTCTTTAAAAATAGAATAAACACCTCCACCTGCTCCACAGCAAATACTATTTTTTTTATTAAACTCCATTTCAATGAAATCGATATTTTCAGTTGCATTTAAGATTGTCCTTGGTTCTTCAATTATAGGAGTTGGAGCATTTCTTAAATGACATGCATCATGATAATTTATAGTAATTTTCGTTCCAGAGTATTTAAGATTCAATTTCTTTAAATTTTTAGGCTCAGCAAGAAATTGTAATAAATGCTTTACATTAACTTTAAAATCTTTTCCCAACAAATCCTTATAATATTTTGTCAAATAACTATAACAACCAGCGCATATTGTAACTAATTCCTTTACATTATTTTCATTAAACCACTTATTTACATATTGAACATGATTCTTTAATTCTTTGTCTGTAGATATATGATAAGCTAATGACCCGCAGCATGGAGCATTCTTTAATACTTGATACTCTGTATCAAGATATTTTATCATTTTTATCGCATTCTCGCAGGTAGAATTATAGTTCTCTTGACTCAAACACCCTAAATAAATTAATTTTACCATAATAAAGGCTCCTAATTTTCCCGATGAATAAATGAGTGAATTAATAATACTTTATTTTTTTGATGAATTTTTATAAGTACACATATAATAGTTGGATTTCATCAAATAGAATAAAATAAAGTTAAAATAATTTTAAACTCTTATCTAATTGCAGAAGTAACAATCATAAAATAATAGATTAAATCTCCAAGTTGAACTAAGAGGATAAATATTATGACTGAATACGATAAAATTGAACAAGAAAAGAAAGAATGGGAAAATTCTATTTCACTCAAGAAAGAAAGAAAACAGAGTTTTAGAAACTTATCTGAAATAGAAATTAAAAGATTGTATACACCTAATGATATTAAAGATTTAAATTACGCTCTTGATTTAGGATTTCCAGGGCAATATCCTTTTACTCGAGGATCATATCCAAATATGTATAGAGGACAACTATGGACAATGCGTCAATTCGCAGGATTCGGAAACGCTGAACAAACAAATAAAAGATATAAATTTTTAATTGATCATGGTAATACTGGTTTAAGTGTGGCTTTTAGCCTTCATACCATTTACGGAATCGAAGCAACTGATCCCAGAGCCTTAGGAGAGATTGGAAAAGAGGGTGTTGCTATAGATTCTCTTGAGGATATGGAAATATTATTTGATGGTATTAATCTTTCAAAAATAAGTACCTCTATGACTATAAACGGTCCAGCTTCAATTTTATTAGCCTTATATATTGTAACTGCTGAAAAGCAAGGGCATACCCCTGATCAATTAAGAGGAACAATTCAAAATGATATTTTAAAGGAATATATTGCCCAGAAATCATGGATCTTCCCTCCTGAACCTTCAATGAGATTGATAGTAGATACTATAGAATATTGCACAAAACATGTACCTCAATGGTATACAATAAGTATAAGTGGATATCATATAAGAGAAGCAGGATCCACCGCAGTTCAAGAACTAGCTTTCACATTAGCAGATGGATTTGCTTATGTTGAAGCTGCATTGGAGAGAGGTTTGGATATAGATGATTTTGCACCACGTTTGTCATTTTTCTTTAACTCTCATAATAACTTTTTTGAAGAAGTTTGTAAATATCGAGCAGCAAGGAGAATTTGGGCTAGACATATGAAGGATAAATATGGTGCAAAAAAGCCAGAATCAATGAGATTAAGATTCCATACACAAACCGCAGGAGTTTCATTAACTGCCCAGGAACCTGAGAATAATATCGTAAGAGTAACATTACAAGCATTAGCTTCGGTTCTGGGTGGAACCCAATCCTTACATACTAATTCATTTGATGAAGCTTTGTGTCTTCCAACAGAAAATGCGGTAAAAATAGCGCTACGAACTCAACAAATAATAGCCCATGAATCTGGTGTGACTGATACAGTTGATCCATTAGCAGGCTCGTATTATGTAGAATGGTTAACAAATAAAATGGAAGAAGAAGCGGAAGAATATTTTAGAAGGATTGAAGATTTAGGCGGAGTTATCCCCGCAATCAAAGCTAACTTCTTTCAAAAAGAAATTGCTAATTCATCCTATAAATATCAACAAGAAATTGAGAATAAAGAGAGGACTATAGTTGCAGTGAATCGATATAAGCAAAGAGAACCCTGTACCGTTCCCCTCTTAAAAATCGATGAGGAAATTTCAAAAGAACAAATTAAGAAAGTCAATAAATTAAAGGAAAAAAGAAATATTGATAAAATAAATGAAAATCTTGAAAGATTAAAAAAAGCAGCTAAGGGAACAGAAAATTTAATGCCATTTATAATTGATTGTGTAAGAGAATATACCACTATAGGGGAAATTATAAACGCATTAACAGAAATTTTTGGTAGTTATCATGAAGATTCAATTTATTAAAGAGGAAATGTTAAATGTCTAAAGAAAGAAAGATAAAAGTTTTAGTTTGTAAACCTGGTCTTGATGGGCATGATAGAGGTGCAAAAGTTCTTGCAAGAGCATTAAGAGATGCAGGAATGGAGGTAATTTACACAGGGATTCATCAAACTCCGGACGATGTAGTAAATACTGTCATCCAAGAGGATCCTGATGCAGTAATGTTAAGTATGTTATCTGGAGCTCACAATGCTTTATGCCCCTTAATCATGGATAAATTAAAAGAACATGGTATTGATGATGTATTAGTTGCCGTAGGTGGGATCATTCCTGATGAGGATAAAGCTTTTTTAGAAGAACATGGTTTAAAAGGATTCTATGGTCCAGGGACTGAACTAAAAACGATTGTTGAATTTGTTAAAAATAACTTGAAAAGATAATATTCGAATGGATTATTCTAATTTTATTCCTCAGCTATTAGAAGGAAACCCAAGAGCAGCAGCACGATTAATTACCTTTGTAGAGAATGATATCGTTGCTGCTGAAAAAATTGTTAATTCTATTTATGGCCATACTGGTAATGCCTATATTCTTGGTATCACAGGAGCTCCGGGAACAGGTAAATCAACCTTTATTTCAACGCTAACTAAATTTTATATTGATCAAGGAAAAAAGGTTGGTATAATCTGTGTTGATCCAACCTCTCCTTTAACTGGTGGAGCTCTTTTAGGAGATAGAATACGTATGAAACAAAATTTTTCTGTACATAACGTTTTTATAAGAAGTATGGCTAATAGAGGACAACTTGGAGGGCTCGCTAGAGCCACAGAAGATGTAATAAAAATTCTTGATGCTTATGGTTGTGATATCATCATTATTGAAACTGTAGGTGTCGGACAATCTGAAGTTGACATCTTTAAATCAGCTCATACAGTTGTAGTTCTATTAGTTCCTGAATTAGGCGACGATATTCAAGCGATAAAGTCAGGAATAATGGAAATTACAGATATTTTTGTTGTGAATAAAATGGATTTATCCGGAGCTGATAAAAAAGTTGCTGAAATAATGCAAATGCTAGAATTTAGAAAGAATTATAAATATGATTCAAAAGAAATAAGTGAAAAATATCTTAAAATCGAACAATGGATCCCAGAAATCACAAAAGTAAATTCTAAAACTGGTGAAAATTTCAACGAGCTTATTAAGTTGATAAATACCCATAAATTATTTTTGAAAGAGTCGGGAGTTATTTCGAATTATATGAAAAACAGGATTACTAATGAGACTTTACAGATTTTAAAACATAAGTTAACAAAGAAGGTTGAAGAATTACTGACCTCTGATAAAGAAATAGGAAAATATATCGATCAAGCTATTAAAAAGTCTCTCGATCCATACTCTATGGCTAATCTAATCATAAAAATGCTTGGACTTGGAGAGTAAATAAAATTTAGTTTTTGAGGATGCAAAAATGAATATTTTTACAATTTCAGATAAAAGCATTTTAATTTATCGTATAATCTTTGCGACACTAAGTTGGTTTACTATAATAACAGGAGCAATTATTAATTCAATTACTTCGGGATTACCTCTCATTTGGCTAATCAGTTTTAGATATTACACTATGCAAACAAATTTAATGGTTTCTATATGGTTTACATTAGCAATTATAGTGCATAATAAACCAGAATCTCTTAAAAAAATCTCAGGACCTTTAAAGGGTGCTTTTACTCTCTATATAACAACAACTTTCATTTTCTTTGCTATTTTATTGCAGATTTTTTACCAGCCAACAGGATGGGCTGCATTTAGTAATATAATTTTGCATTATGTTACACCAATCGCATTCATTGGAGATTGGGTCTTAACTGAGACTGAATTGAAATATTTTTGGAATTATTTACCATATTGGACCATTTATCCATTATGTTATTTAGTATTTTCTTTATTACATGGTATTTTTACTGGTGATTACTTATATTCTTTTCTCGATATAAGCAGCCTTGGCCCTTTATTATATATATTAATCGTTTGTTTCCTAGTTGGAGTAGGTGTGGCTCTGGGATGTTTATATATATGGATTAATAGAAAAAGAGTGAAAATCTAAAAAATAGTCAAATTAAATTAATATTTTTTTGCTTTATTAATTTATTTTTTTTTAGGATCAATCCATTCAGAATAAATTTCTACAATGGTTAATGATTTACTTCTATGACATTTTTCGCATTCTTCTTCGTTTAGTTTTTTAAATACATAATCACCGGGCTTAAATGTCCTAGAATAATCTTCGTGACACGCTCCACACTTAATAATACTATGCTTTTTCTCAACCATCCTCTCTTTACGATCCCAATCATCTGTAACTGCGGGAATAGGAGGAAATTGTGGTTCTTCAGCCATATATCTATTTCAGCTCTAGTTATTAATGTAATTTTTTTAGGTTATTTCATTTTCAATTTTACATATGATAGCAATTTAAAATTATTAATCTTTTAGATTAAAAAAAATAGGTTTCATGTTATAAAATTTTTAATCTTCTGTGTCTTTCTCTTTTTTTAATTTTTTATATTTTTTTTCCTTTGATTTTTTCTCTTCAGCTTCTTTATGTTCAGATATTTCTTCTTCTGCTTTTGTTTCCTCACTTACCTCTTCTTTAACCCCCTTCTCTTCAGGTTCTGGTTTCGGAGGTTTAGGTTTACGAGAGATTATAACATTTGCATAGCGTAGAACTTCTTTACCATACTTGAATCCTTCTTGAATTACATCTAAAATTGTATTTTCAGGAACATCATCTTTTTCAACTGTACTTAATGCTTCATGCAAACTATAATCAAACGAATCATTAGTCTTTACTTCCATTGGTTTTGCGTCATAAGTTTTAAAGATGTTCATAAACTGTTTATAGAACCCTTCTAATACATTTTTTTCGGCTTCATTTGAACTCTCCAAGGCTTTTTTAAATGAATCATATAATGGTAAAAAACTCTTTAAAACGGAACCAGTATATTCAATCCTTAAATTTTGGCGATTTTTATCCCACCGTTTTTGTGCGTTCTCGAATTCTGCTTGAAGGTGCATATATTTATTTTTCGATTTTTCATTTTCCTCTTTTACTTTCTTAATTTCTTCTTTTAGTTTGTTAATTTCCTCTTTAGATTTGGCTAATTCTTTCTCTAAATTTTCATATTTTTTAACTAAATCCTCTTTCGAAAAATAATCTAACTCATAATGTTCTTTTTCTTCTAATTTTTTGATTTCTTCAATTTCTGCTTTAGATTCTACATTTCCTTGTTCCTCTGTTGGAAATGTGCTTATTTTATCTGATGCTTCTGGTTTAGATTCTTTGGTTAATTGATTGTTGTTATCATCAGTCATATTGGTTCCTCATAACTCGATAATTATTTTTTATGAACAGTAGATATATAATTTAAAATTGATAATCAGATTTATTCTTTATGATATGGGGATCATTATAAATAAAATTTAATTGCGTTGCATAATTAATATTTAATTAGCAAAAATAAATTTACAATTTAAAATAATTAAATTATTAAATATTAGTAAACCATTGAAAATTAATAGATTTAATTCAAATTAATCCAAGATAAGAAGATGAGAATACTATGAGTGAAAAAAAAGCTGAAAAACCAAAAAAGAAGGAAAAAATCATCGGAATAGATTTAGGCACTAGTAACAGCGCTTGCGCAGTCCTAAGTGGAACTGGCAAACCAGAAATAGTACCAGCTGCAGAGGGAAGAACTCTTGGAGGAAAGGCTTTTCCATCTTATGTTGCTTTTGATGAGAGTGGACGTAAAATTGTAGGTGAACCTGCTCGCCGTCAAGCAGTTTCAAATCCAGATGGTACTGTCACTGCGATTAAACGGAAGATGGGAACCTCTTATAAAGCTAAACTGAAGGTTGGGGACAAAATGCAAGAGTTTTCACCAGAGGAAATAAGCGCAATGATATTGAAGAAAATTAAAACTGACGCATCAGCATACTTAGGAGAAGATGTCAAAAAGGCAGTAATAACGGTTCCTGCATATTTTAATGATGCCCAAAGAACTGCTACGAAAAATGCTGGCGAAATAGCTGGTTTAGAGGTTGTAAGAATGATTAATGAACCCACGGCTGCTTGTTTGGCTTATGGGTTAGATAAAGACACTAAAGATAAATTAATGAAAATTTGTGTACTTGATTTAGGTGGTGGAACATTTGATATTACCATAATGGAATATGGAGAGGGTGTAGTTGAAGTTTTGTCCACTGCCGGCGATACACAGCTCGGAGGGACCGATATGGATAATCAGATAATTGACTGGGCGACTGAAGAGTTTAAAAAGAAAGAAGGAATTGATTTAAAAGGCGACAGTAAAGCATGGATAAGAATCAAAGATGCAGGTGAAAAAGCTAAAATAGAGTTATCCACAACTTTATCAACTACTATAAATTTACCCTATATTTCACAGAAAGGAGGGAATCCTGTTCATTTAACCATGGAACTTACTAGAGCAAAATTAGAGTCATTAATCGAGCCAACTCTCAGACGACTTGATCCAATTATGCAAAGAGCAATTTCAGATGCGAAATTAGCGCCTAATAATATTGATAAAGTGATATTAGTGGGAGGACCAACAAGAATGCCTTCTGTCCAGCAAAGATTCAAAAAATTCTTTGGAGGAAAAGAACCTGAGCATTCAGTTGACCCTATGGAATGTGTTGCTATTGGAGCAGCAATACAAGGGGGTGTAATTGCTGGAGATGTTGAAGATTTATTACTCCTTGATGTTACTCCATTATCTTTGGGGGTTGAGACATTAGGAGGTGTTTTCACTAAATTAATTGAAAGGAATAGCACAATTCCTACCGAAAAGAGTCAAGTATTCAGTACAGCAGCAGATAATCAACCAGCTGTTACAATAAACGTACTTCAAGGCGAAAGAGCAATGGCTAAAGATAATATTTCATTAGGAATGTTTCATTTAACAGGTATTCCCCCTGCGCCTCGAGGTATTCCACAAATAGAAGTAAAGTTCTCTATTGATGCCGATGGAATTGTACATGTAACTGCTAAGGATTTAGGAACAGGAAAAGAAACTGGCATAACTGTGACAGGTGCTAAAGGCTTAACTCCAGAAGAGATAAAAGAAAAAGTTCAAACTGCTGAACAATTTGAGGAAGAGGATAAAAAGATTAGAGAGTTAGTTGAAGCTAAAAATAATGCCGATTCAATGATTTATCAAACCAGAAAATTGATGGAAGATAATAAAGATAAAATTCAAGAAAACGAAAAGAAGGAAATTGAAGCAGCAATAAAATCATTAGAAGAAGATATTAAAACAGATGATGTTAATCGAATTAAAATGGGAATTGAAAACTTACAGAAATCCATGTATAGCTTTTCTCAAAGAATTTATCAATCACAAGCTCAGGATCAAGTATATCAGCAAGCCGCTGAACAAGCTCAACGCGCTGCAAGTGGCATGGGCGGCGTTCCTCCTGGTGGAATGGGAGGTATTCCTCCTGGAGGTATGGGTGGTGAGACTGGCACCGGTGGTGCTACGTATAAGAAAGAGAAAGAAGAAGACAAGAAAAAGAAAGTTGTAGATGTAGATTGGGACGAAGATTAATAATTTCTTTTATTCCGTTATTTTTTTAATATTTAACTTATTTATATTATTTCTTATAATTTAGTTCGTCCTTTATAATTAAATAAGATGATCTAAAACATAATTAATTAGTTCCGTGTGATTATCAAATGAACTTTCGTAATAGAAATCAGGTTGGGTTCGTACTTCTTCATTTGCATGTCCAGTATGGTCTAATCCTAATGCTGAAGATATACATAAAACAAGTTTACTATTTGGGAGAGTATAATATGTGGGTAATTCCATTATTCCATCTCCACCACTAGTTGTACCATAGATCGTTGCAAATCCCGTTTGTTTACAAAAGAGAGTAAAAGCTTCAGCTGCAGAATAAACTACATTATCAATTAGTAAGATTATATCACCATTAAAGTCGCATTCATATGAGGGGGTTATTGGATGTTGATAATCATAAATCTCGAATTCGTCAGTATAGACTTCAGGGGGGAGATAAGAAAAACTTTCTTTTAAAACTTGACTTGCAATTCCCATTGATTCACGGAATGCATCGCTATATTCATCTGTTCTGTAGGCAAGATAGAGTTCAAATATTTTTTGACTTTTAATCAATGGTTTAACAATAGTGTTCATCCATGATGCATAATTACCTCCTGGATTCCCTCTTATATCTATGATCAAATAATTATAATCTTCAATTTGATGATAAAAATTCAGAATATCATCAATATAAGGATCAAGATATTCGTTTACAAAATTTTTTATGAATATATAACTAGCATTTTTGCTTTCCCAAGTTTGAGTATCAATCATATCTTCTGGATAACTATAAGGATACAGTGAATACTCTGATATTGTTTCGAAAGTTATATTAGTTTCAAATCCAGTAGAATTTTGAATTGTAAATTCTGCATCATCTCCAAAATCGCGAGGTGAAATCATCCATATATAAGTTTTATTTCTTAAAAAATCCCAATCTAGATAATCTTGATCATAACAATCTTTCACTGCTTCATCTATTAATTTTCCGTTTACTTTGGTGATTTTTAATTCAGTTCCATAGCTCTGTTCCAAAGATTCATTATCATCTATAACATAATATCCTTTTTCATAAGCAATCAATACTTCATAACTCTCACGATATTTTGCTCTATAACAATCGACAAATAGAGGTTCCCAATAATCAGCGACATCCAGAACTTCATCAGAAAATACCTCATTAAGGGGATACCAATTTTCATAATCAGCGTGATATTGAGCTATATTACCTGGATATTCAATTTGAGTGTGACGATTTTGAAGTGCTTGCACTGCATCAAATAATATCCGTAAAAACTCTTCATTGGAAGTAGCATTTCTAATTCTATCTCCATAATTAGATTTTAAATCTAACCAGTTATATCCATGAGTTCGTTTTTTGAGCCAAATATAGGGATAATTCCTTTCAATAAAATTACAAAAGGAATCAAAGTCCTCAAGCCATTCTTCTACTCCCATATTCGATGGATGATCAGAGTTATTTATATTATTAAAATCAATTACAACAAAAATCAAGCTTGGAATTGTAATAATGGTAATTAAAAAAATCGAAACAATAAGAGCACAAATTTTTTTATTTAATCTCATTTTTCACAAGCTTCAGATGGCCAAGAAAAGAACATTGTAAAAAAACAACATATTAGTATTTATTGTTTATTGTGTCCAATTTTTAAAGTTAGAATTTTAAGAAAAAAGAAGTGTTTTGTATTCTTATCAGAGTAAAGATCCCGTGATTTGCATTATAATTCCCATTTGTATTATTGCAAAGATTAGTGGTTAAAGTCTCTTAATTTATATAGATTTGTGAAATATTTGATTTACATCCAATTAACTAAAAAAATAAATTTCAGAAATAATTTTAATTACTTGAGTTTTAAACATTTTTCATTATAATAAGGGACTAAGATAACATGAGCTCGAAGAAAAGAGATTACTATGAGGTTCTTGGTGTGAGTAAAGATGCCAACTTAAATGACATTAAACTTGCATATAGACGTTTAGCCAGAAAACTCCATCCAGATCTAAATAAAACTGATCCACAAGCTAAAGAAAAATTTATTGAGCTTCAAGAAGCTTATGAAGTTCTAAGCGATGTTCAGAAGAGACAAAATTATGATCGTTTTGGTTTTAGTGGAGTACATGTGGATATGAGTGATTTTTTCAGTGGTGGAATTCCAGGAATAGACGAATTATTCAAAAGTATTTTTGGAGGATTTGGCTCTTTTGGGGGGTTTGATGATTTTGGTTTTGGGGGTTTTGGGTCAAGAGCAAGAAGAGGAACTACTCCTCGTAGAGAAGTAGGACAGGATTTGGAAGATCATATTGAAATTACGTTTGAAGAGGCAATGTTTGGAGTTAAGAAAGATATTCCAATCGAAAGATATACTCCATGCGATGATTGCGAAGGTACAGGAGCAGAAGATCCTTCAAGCATTAAAACCTGTTCTGAGTGTCAAGGGACGGGACGGATAAGAAAAATGACGCAATCAGGCTTTGGAACTATAATCCGTGAATCAGAATGTTATACCTGTAATGGCACTGGAAAGATGATTGATAAAGTATGTAAAAGATGTAATGGGAGAAAAGTAGTTCCTGAGAGTAAGATGATACATGTTAATATTCCTCCAGGTATAGAAAGTGGTGTGCATCTCAAAGTTCAAGGTGCTGGGCATGTACCTTCTGTTAATGCTATTCCTGGTGATCTTTATTTAGGAATAAGAGTATCTGAAAACGAAAATTTCATACGACGTGGTAATGATCTTTATACACCAGTTAATATAGATATCGTAACTGCCATAATTGGAGGAAAAATCAATGTTCCAACATTGGATTATAAAAATGAAAAATTAACAGAAAAGGAATTAACAATTCCTCAAGGGACCCAACCTGGGACTGAATTTCGCATAAAGAATCGGGGTGTTTCATATATGCAGGGAAGAGGCAGGGGAGATCAGTATGTAATTGTAAATATTGAAATCCCCAAAAAAATATCTGATAAACAAAAGGAATTGTTAATAAAATTTAAGGAGTTAAATAAATAAAATAAAAAAAGTTTAGAAAAAATTAAGTTATAAATGAGAATCTAGCCAGTTTATAACATCTTTAAAGACTTCTTGTCGATTAATTTCATGAAAAAGTTCATGTCGAGTATCTGGATAAAACTTATAAGTAATTTCTGTAAGGCCATATTTCTTTAGACGTTCAATCATAGCCTTGACTCCTTTAGTTTTATTTCCTAAAGGACATAAGGCTCCAGAGATAAAATGAATTGGCAAATCCTTAGGTATTTTTTGTTCATTTTTTTCATTATATATTTTTTTATTCCCCTTAATATTTTCTAACCATAAGGTTGCTGGACTAACAAATCCACACCAAGGATCATCAACATACTTTTGGACTTCCGATTTGTCTCTACTGAGCCATTCGAATCCAGTTGCGCCTTCTTCTAGTTGCCAATCATGATTATAACTCTTAAAATTCATATCATGCATTTTTTGGCTTGGGGCAGTTGGTCCTAATTTTTTTATCTCACCTTTAACAATCACTTTACCAGCTTTAAGTACTAATGCTCTTATTTTTCCATTAGTACCACTTAGAATGCATCCT
>JBHLOG010000015.1:0-52104 GCA_048940765.1 Promethearchaeota archaeon
ACTGTATGCCCTCCTTATAATGCTGATTTTGATGGAGATGAAATGAATTTACATGTACCTCAAAGTGAAGAAGCTCGTACAGAGGCAGAATTACTTCTTAAAGTTCAAGAACATATATTATCTCCACGATTTGGAGGGCCAATCTTAGGGGGTATCCAAGACTTTATTTCAAGCGTTTTTCAATTTACAAGCAAAGATTCATTATACAATAAAAAAGATACATTAAACTTATTATATATAGGGGATGTTTATAATAATAATCCTCATTTTAATTTAGATCAACTCACACCAATAAGTACTGATCACGAAGTGATGTATTCAGGAAAAGAAATCTTTAGTACTCTATTTCCAGATGATCTTAATATTAAAGTAAAATCAAAATTTTGTAAAAAGTGTGAAGTTTGTACAGAAGAAGATTGTGAATTTGATGCTTATGTTGTAATTAAGAATGGAAAATTAATAACAGGAACGATAGATGAGAATTCTTTTGGTCCAATGCAATCCAACAGTATATTACAGCGTATTATTAAGGATCATGGTAATGCGAGGGGAAGGGAATTTTTAGACAGTGCTACGAAAATGCTTTTATATGTAATTAGAAAAAATGGAATGACAATGGGATTAGATGAGGTTTATGTACACGGACATGCTTATGATGAAATACAAAATATTTTGATAGAAGCAAATGCAGAATCAGATAAATTAATTAAAGCTTATTATGATAACAATACAAAAATTCTTAAAAGAGCTCCTGGTCGTTCAATGAGAGAAACTTTAGAATTGAGAATCCGTCAAGTTTTAGCAGAAGCTCGTAAAAAGGCTGAAGAAACAGCGGCAGAATTCATTGGAGATGAAGCTCATTCAGTTATTATGACAAAGTCTGGAGCTCGAGGTAATATCTTAAACTTAGGTCAAATGTCAGCAGTAGTTGGGCAACAGGCAATAAGAGGCGAAAGAATTAATCGAGGGTATAGTATGAGAACTTTGCCCCATTTCAAAATCAATGATCTCTCACCTAAATCAAGAGGTTTTGTATCTTCTTCATATAGAAATGGATTAAAACCTGTAGAGTTTTTCTTTCATGCTATGGGTGGTAGAGAGGGACTTGTAGATACTGCAGTAAGGACTAGCACATCTGGATACATGCAAAGAAGGCTGGTAAATGCATTACAAGACATGGTTGTGGAAAATGATGGCACTGTTAGAAATTCTGATAAGAACATCATTCAATTCCGTTTTGGAGATGATGGTATAGATGCGATGCATACCGATCATGGTGCTGCGGTAAATTTAGATGTTTTATTATTAAAGGCAAAAGCTTTACATGTTGATGAGGTGCAGGCCCAAATGAAAAAAGCCTCAACTGCAAAAAAAGCAGCACCAAAAGAAAAGAAAGTTTCTGAAGAAAAAGTTTCAAAGAAACCTACAGCTAAAGGAAAACAAAAGCAAGTAGAAATTGATGAAGATTCCTTAATTAAACAATTTGAGAAAGAAACAGGAAAGCATGCTATTTGGCGAGGAAAAGAAACTAAAGCTTATTTAGAATGGAAAGAAGAAAAATTAAAATGATATTATATACGGTTTGAAAAAAATGGTAAAAGTAACTCCTAAATTTTTGGATGAGCAATTAGAGATTTTAAAAGCAGATGGGATTCCCAAGGACTTAATTGATAGAATAAGGGAAAAAGTAAAAAATGAAAATTTAGAGGAAATACAACTTGAATATCTTTTAAATAAAATTTTTATTAACTTTAATAACGCTCTTGTAGAAACTTCAGAACCTGTAGGTACAGTAGCAGCTCAATCAATTGGAGAACCAGGAACTCAAATGACTTTGAGAACTTTTCATTATGCTGGTGTTGAAGAATTTTCAGTTACTCAAGGACTACCTAGATTAATTGAAATTGTGGATGCGCGTCGTTTTCCCTCCACTCCTCAGATGACCGTTTATTTAGAAGAGGGATATAGAGAATCAGAAGATACCGCAATCAAAGTTCATAATCGAATTGAACAAATCCGTATAGAGCAAATCACTCATGATGTTGATTTAGATTTTGTAAATTGGAATATTGTAATTAATTTAATTCCTGAAATTTGTGAAAAAAAAGGGATTGAAATTGATGAGATTCCAGATATTTTGAAAAGATATAAGAAAAAGGGTACAATAAAACGAGAGGGATCTTCAATAATCATCGATCCTGGAATAGAAGATCTTCAAAGTTTACAAAAACTGAGAGAAAAAATATTAAAAAAAGTTGTAAAAGGTATAAGAGGAGTAAAAAGGGGATTATTAACTCCTTCCGATGATGGAAAAGAATGGATAATTAAAACTGAAGGTACTAACTTACAGGGAGTAATACAGATTGAAGGTGTAGATGTAACAAGGACTGTATCGAATCATATTCATGAAATAGAAAAACTTTATGGGATTGAAGCCGCACGTCAAATGATAATATTAGAATCTCAAAAAGTCCTTGAACAACAAGGATTAGACGTAGATTTAAGACATTTACTTATCTTATCTGATCTAATGTGTAATTCTGGATCTATTCAATCTATTGGCAGACACGGAATTTCTGGTTCAAAATCAAGCGTTTTCGCACGAGCAGGTTTTGAAGTCACAGTAAATCAATTACTTGATGCTGGGCTTTACGGAGAAGAAGAGCAGCTGAGAGGGATTCCTGAGAATGTCATTGTGGGACAAATTAGTCCGATAGGTTCTGGACGTGTGAATGTAATGTTCGATCTCGATGAAAATTTAGAGATTTTGAATAAAAAGAAAAATAAAACCATCTAATCGAAAACTTATAATTATAAAGAAAAAACACACACGCTAAATAATTTTAAAAAAGTATCATTCTTATTACTTAATATATAGATTACGTATGATTTTATTATGGGAAAAAGAACAAGTAAAGATACTACTGAAAAAGTTGATCTAAGTAGAAAAAAAGTTAAAGAATTTGATCTTGATACAAATATCAAAGTTGCTTATAAAACGGGTAAAATAATTTATGGCAAAAATCAAGTTCTAAAAAATTTAAGAGGAAAAAATCCCTTTAAAATGCTCATAGTGAGTAAGAATTGTCCAATAGAATTGATAACTCAATTAAATCACTATAATTCTCTTCTAAAAGATAAAGTCTTTATCTATAAATATAAAGGCTCAAGTTGGGATTTAGGATTAGCTTGTGCTAAACCATACATGATTTCTATTATAGGAGTTTTTGATTTTGGAGATTCTGATTTAATAAAATTAAAAACTAAATAACCCAATTACAATTAGCTAGTTTTTTATATGTTAAAAAAGAATATTAAAATTGATCGGGAAGCAATGGAACTTATTTCTCTATTTAACAACATCTCTGGTGCTATCATAAAAGACTGTTTAATTTTTAAATCTCCTGAAAATGGATCAGAAATCATTATATTTTTAGTAAAAGAGGAAGATGTTGGAAAAGCGATAGGGAAAGCTGGTGAACATGTAAAAGATTTAAAATCAAAACTTCAGAAAAAAATCGATGTAATAGCTTTCTCTGAAGATTTAAATGAATTTATCCAAAATATCTTACAAACAACTAAAAATTTAATAAAAGTTCAAAATATAGAGATTAAAGAAAGTAAAAATCAAAGAAAGACCGTTATAATTACTGTACGTCCTCAAGATCGAGGAAAAGCTATCGGTAAAGATGGTTCAATGATAAGAAAGATTAAAGAATTGGTTTTAAGATATTTTGAAGTAGATAATGTTATAATCAACACCAAAAATGTCTAATTTTTATTGATATCCTTATTAAAAATTATCAATTTTATAACAAAATTAACGATTAAAGTGAGAAACATTTCAAATTTAAAAATATATGATGAAAATGCTGCAATTAACCATGTGAAGACGTTAGCATTTAAGAGACGCGCCGCAACTGAAGGTGAAGCTAAAACTATTAATTATATCATTAGAGAATTAGATAAAGAGAATGTCCAACCTATAACAGAGTCTTTTAAATGGACTACCACAATGAGCAAATTAAGAAAGTTACTATTTTTATGGTTCTTTACTTTTATTTTCATTTGTCAAATTTTATTATTAAATCCTTTCGTTACGTGGATAATTCTTCCTCTTGATGGGCTATTCTTTGTAATTTTGTTATTCGGAGGAAAATTTCTGTTTGATCAATCGAAGATTTTATATATTGGTAAGAAAAAAGAATCAAAAAATATATACACTACCATACAAGCAAAAGATTTATATCCTAAAAGGCCCGTTATCATTTTTTCAGCTCATTATGACTCCGTTTCAAGCCTATTTACAACAAAAATAATGAAACCTTTACTTCTTTCAATGCTATTTCTTCTTCTTTCTTATTTTCTAATAAACATTATCCTCTCTATTTGGTCAATCATTGCCTTATTTACAGCAGTTTCCATCGAGTTTGTATACTTATTAATAAGAACATTATCCTTTACTATTGGAATTATCATTATGAGTGAACTCTTCATTACTTTTTTTAATAAAAAAACAAATGAATCTATTGGGTCGATAGATAATGCTTCGGGGGTAGCAATTTTATTAGAATTAGCCAAATTAGTAAAAAAAAATCCTCTTGAAAGAACTGATGTAATCTTTTTATGGTGTGGTGCAGAAGAAATGGGAATATGGGGTTCAAAGCACTTTTGTTCTAAACATCTCGAAGAATTGGATAACGATTATGACTTAAACAAATCATACAATATTAATGTAGATATGGTCGGTACTTATATAGGTTTAATTGATGAGACTGGATTACTTAAGAAAAAGAAATTAAACAAAAATCTAAATGATGTCTTAAAAGCCTCAGATCTACAACAAAAAATCAATTGTGATAATCCAAAAATGTCATTCGGATCTGGAAGTGATCATTTATCTTTTCGTTCCTTCACAAAAAAAGCTGAAAAGAAAGATTTTCAGGTAACTTGTTTTTTATCAAATAAAGATACAAAATATATACATTCTAAAAAGGATATTCCTGAATTGTGTAGTGCTGAAAATCTAAATGGAGTTATAGACATTTGTTATAATGCTATAAAAAGTCTTGATCTAAGAGTAGAATAAATTACTAAAATATATTAGAACTAAATTCTTTCCATAAATTTTAAGTTTAAAGATGTATTTTTTCACCTTATAAATAATTTAATTTTGGTGTAAAAAGTTGCCAAAAGGACTATATGCGGCTCGAAAACTTCAAACCACCCGAAAGAAATTTCGATGGTCAAAAACTAAATATAAACGAAGAAAACTCCAATTGAAAAAGAAAGTTGATCCTCTTGAAGGAAGTCCTCAAGCTCTTGGAATTGTACTTCAAAAAGTTGGAAGAGAAAGTAAACAACCTAACTCCGCAATTCGAAAGTGCGTACGTATTCAATTAAAGAAAAATGGAAAAGGAGTTACAGCATTCTTGCCTGGAGATGGAGCACTTAACTTTATAGAAGAACATGATCGAGTTATTGTTGAAGGGATTGGAGGAGCAAAAGGACGATCGATAGGCGATCTTCCTGGAGTTCGTTATAAAGTAGTAAAAGTCAATGGTGTAAGTCTTGATGCATTACTTAGTGGAAAGAAAGAGAAACCATTACGATAATCAATGAGGTAAATCAAGATGAGTAAAACGAAGAAAGACATCAGACTTTTTAATAAATGGTCTTTTTCAGATGTTAATATAGATGATATAACCCTTGAGAATTATATTAATTTAAAGCCTATTATAGTCCCTTATTCTTCTGGAAGACATGAACATAAAAGATTTTGGAAATCTTCAAAAGTATCAATAATAGAAAGATTCACAAATCGATTATTATCTCCTGGATTTATTGGCAGTAAAATTAAAGGTCATAAAAGTTCTTCTAATTCTGGGAAAAAGGGTAAGTTACTTAAGAGTTTAGAAAATGCATTCACATTAATCGAGCTCATCACTAATCAAAATCCTATTCAAGTTCTAATTGATGCAATAATTAATTCAGCACCTCGAGAAGAAACAACCAAAATTGCTATGGGTGGCATCAGTTATGCTTCAGCTGTAGATATTGCGCCACAGCGCAGAGTTGACCTAGGTATAAAGTATCTAGTTCAAGCAATTGGCGCTAGGTCTCATTCTAATGAGAAACAATTCGAAGAAAATCTTGCACAGGAATTAATTTTAGCCTCTAAGAATAGTCAAGAATCGAGAGCAGTAAAACGTAAGGATGAGATTGAAAGAATAGCGGTCTCTGCGCGATAAATACTTTGAATATATTCAATGAATCATTTTTTCTATAAAATTAATTCTTTAAATCATTGATTTTAAAAGAAATGTGACATTATTATTAGAATCGCTTTTCTATATTTTATATAAACTATATATGAAAGATACAAAAATTCAAAAATAGACTATTTTCTTTTAAGTATTACTCAAGAATAATAGAATATTGGGATATAAAAGCATAATTTCTTAAGATGCTTATTTACTTTTTATAATTTATTTATGGAGCTTGCAAAGAATGCAACCAATAAAAAACTGGGAATGGTTGGTTAAATATGAAAAAATGCAGGAGGTGGGTCTAAAAGAATATTATGAAAAGATTTTTAAAGAAATCCTAGAAGAGATTCAAATTAATAAATCCAAAAAGAAAATTCATTATTAGAACAATTCATAACCTAAATGTATAAAATAGAAATCAAGATTGGTAAAGTTAGAAGTAGCTTTATAAATTTCTTAGAAAAATTATAATTTATATATGAAGTAAAAGAAAAAAAATATAATTATTATTTAACCTTGTCTATAATCTAAAAATGTCCCAATAATCGTAAGAGAAAGGATTATTCCAATCGTAATGAATGTAACCCAAGCCTCATTCGGTTGAAAAACTTCTACCTGAAGTATCATCATTATAAAAACTGTAATTAAAAATCCAGTCCATAAACTAAGACTTTTTGTTTGAAGAGGTTTTTTCATAATAAATTTGAAAATTACAGCGGCAATTGCGTAAATAATGATTATCAAAAGAGGTATTGGTAACCAAAATTCTTGAGCCCAAAAAGTTAAAAATAAGAGCGATGCGAATACTATGAAAAAGTTAATATAATATAAAGCACGTCGTCGTAAATCCTTATTTTGATCTATTCTATACCACAGAATTCCAAATGAGATGAAAAAGATCCAGAGTACAATCATGTCTATTATTTTTTCAGGTCCAAAACCAATATCTATACCATAATGAGAGCCCCAAAAAGCATAGATCATTCCATAACCTAGAATTTGTGTAAGTAGAATATGGTAAGTCGATTTTCCAATCAAAGAAATTGCACGAGAAATTCCCCCTTCAGACTTTTGAGGTAAAAATCTCATTGCCAGTAGAAATAAAAACGCAGAATATGGAAAAATTAGGAAATGATAGTCTCCTGGTAAAAGGTTAACACTATTTATTAAAAATCGAAAGTCAAAAAATTGATATGCGATTATAAACGCTAAACTTATTAGAAATAAGATCCACATAAAAAGATTCCGTTTAGATTTAAGGTCATATCCAAATGAAAGCCACATACCTAAGCCAACGACAGAAAGATGGATTAAGAAGCTGGTTCTCATTATAGTAACGTAATAATATTCTTCGTAAGATGTAATTTCTCCGATATAAAGAAACATAAATAAATAAATTGCGAACTCTACCACAAAACATAGAATTAGTGTTAATTTTGGTTTTTTTGTAAAAGCCCAATAAATTAAAGGCATAAATAATATTGATTGGAAGATTACTGGAAGAAACCAATTTCCAGGGCCCCAGAACGGTAAAAATCCTATAAATAAGAGTATAAAGCCGTGTTCAGGATAATATTGTCCATGGTACATTGCTGAAAGATCAAATCCGTACATAAATAAGCCTATAAACGTTGAAGCTGCATACAAAACTAGAAATGGTAAAATATACCGTAAAATCTTACTTTTAAAGTAGCTCCAAGAATATAATTCTTTTAATGATTGGACTCCTTTTTTTTGAAATGAAATCCCCATATTAAAGCCCATTATTACTAAAAAGACCGGAATTGAGATCCTTTCCCATAAGCTAACACCTATCTCTCTTTTTACTCCCCAGGATACCATATGATCGAATATGACTAAAAAGATCATAATTGCTTTTAGAACATCCACTTGGAAGAATCTCTCTCTACTTTCTAATAGGAAATCTTTTTCAGTTTCTACTAAAACTACTTTTGTATCTGTTTGTCTGTCTTTCATTTAAGTCTCACTTTTTTATTTAAATTCTTTAAGAAACATTAGGATAATATTATTACAGAAAAAAAGAATTATAATAAATAAGGAGTCCAATTTTTATATCTTAAATAATGGGACATCATTAACTAAAGAAGTTAAATTTTATATGAATAAAATTGATTTACTTATAAGATTATCTTTCTTAAAGAAAAGTTTCATATCACCTACATATTACCTAAATCCATTGATTACTTGGAATATTCCTAAATTTTTATATAATTGTGAACCATATTATTTAGTTAAGCAGATTTAAAGAAAGAAATAAATTATAAAGTAGTCCAATTTTTATTGACAATAAAGTTCAGTTTAAAATGCTATAACTTTAATTCGTAAAAGTAAAAAAAATTATTGAGAAGCACCACAATATACGCAGTATTTAGCATTAGGTTTAGCTGGTGCTCCACATTGCCTACATAATTTTGTATATCCTTCTCTTTTAAATTTAAAACTAGGAGAAGAAGTTTGAATCACTTCAATTTCACTTAAATTTATTCCACATTTGACACAAAATTTCGGATTCCCTTTTATTTTTGTACCACATGATGGGCAACTCATAAGAACTCTTGAACCACATTCTTGACAAAAATCCCATTTTTTCTCAAATCTTTTTCCGCATATAGGACAAAATCTTACATCTCCAGATATATATTCATAAATTGTGGCGATAATCGCTAGAATCAGTAAAGTACCAACAGGGATTATAGGAATCCAAAAATCATCGGGTCCAAAAACTTCTCCTATGATTAGAGCAGTAAAAACAATAAAAGTCATTCCAAAAATAGTCCATATTCCTATAATGCCTACTTTTCCTTTTCTTTTAGAACTTAAATCAACAATAGTAGCAGCAATTGCTAATATTAGTACAACTCCAATAGCAATTATTGTAATCCAATAATCATAAGGTCCAAAAACTTTCCCTACCAAAAGCGCTATCATTGTAACGGTAACAATCCCAAAAATAACCCATAATCCAGTAGTACCTATACTGAGCTTTTTTTTAATTTCATTCCAAGACATAAATCAACCTCTCATTTTATATTAAAAAAAATCTAATTTTAAAAAATAATATTATTCCTTTTATATTAAACTAAATTGGAGTCCAATTTTTCATTTCGTTTAATTAAAACTAAATAATTAAAAAAAAAAAAAAGATTTATTTCCTAAGAGTATAATATAAAAATGTACCTATTATTGCGAAGATGAGGAATATACCTGTGGAAACATTTTGTACCAAATACTCAGTAGGAGGGAGAATTTCCACGTATAGTATTGCAATAAAGAAATTATATACTAAAAATGATGTCCAAATAGCCAGAATAGTCGTTTTAATTGGTTTTTTCACAACAAATTTAATGAATAGTCCTGCAGCCCCATAAATAAGTATAACAATCAAAGTGAATGGTATCCACGAATACCAGTGTGGACGCAATATATAATAAATGGATATAAATATAAAATGTACTAAACCGACAAAAACTATGAAGAAATTTACATAGTATAACAAACGTCTAATTATGTTTTTTTCGTGATCCATTTTATACCATAGAATACCGAAAGGGATAAATATCATCCAAGCAAATATTAAGAGCAATGCCTCCAAAAACGTGAATCCAACATCTATAAGATAAGTGTGTGGACCTCTCCATATGAAAATATACGCGAAACCAAACATTTGAGTAAGTAAAATATGATATGTTGACTTTCCTATTAATGAAATTGCTCGCGAAAATTTGTTGTCTGACTTCTGGGGCAATATCATCATTACTAATAGAAATAAAACTGCTGAGTATGGAAATATTAAGAAAAGGTAATCTCCTCTGAATAGTGGAACATCCCCGATTCGGAATCGAAAATCGAAGAATTGGTAGAATATCATATATGTTAAACTAATTGGAAATAAAATCCAGATAAACAAGTTACGTCTTGAAAAAGGCTTACGATTAAATGAAAACCACAGACCTAATCCTATAGCAGATAGATAGAATAAAACGCTGGTCGCGAATAAATTGTAATAATGCGCTTCTTCCCAAGTTGTAATTTGTCCTATAACGAAAAATACAATCAATTGCATTATGATCTCAACAGCGAAACAAAGAATTAATGTTAGGATTGGTTTCTTTGTAAATGCCCAATATAATAAAGGAAATATTAAGATAGATCCAAAAATTACAGGTATAAACCAATTCCCAGGACCCCAAAATGGTAAAATTCCAGTAAATAATTGAATAAATCCATGTTCTGGATAATATTGTCCATGGTACATCGCTGTAATATTAAATTGATAAAATGCTAGTCCAATTAACGTAGAAAATCCATATAATACAAGAAATGGTACGATATATCGTAAAATTTTACTTTTAAAATAACTCCAGGAGTATAATTCCTTTAACTTGGAAACTCCTCTTCTTTGAAAAGAAAGTCCCATATTAAATCCCATTATCACTAAAAAGACCGGAATTGAGATCCTTTCCCATAAGATAACACCCATCTGATCTTTTACCCCCCATGCTACCATATGATCAAATATAACTAAAAATATCATAACTGCCTTTAAGAAATCTACTTGGAAAAGATTTTTGCCTTTTTCCTCTAAAATCTCTTTATCTGTTTCTACTAAAACTAATTCAGTAAATAGTTTTCTCTTTTTCATAATAATTACTCACTTTTTTTTTAAATTTAACAAAATTGTTAACATGACTTTTTTATAATTTAATAAAATATAACAAAAAAGGAGTCCAATTTTTATATCTTAAATATTGGACATTATTAACTGAAGAACTCAAATTTTTTAGGAATAAAATTGCTTTATTTATAAGATTAACTCTTTTAAAGAAAAGTTTCATATCACCTACATATTACCTAAATTCATTTAAAATTTAGAAAATTGCTAAATTTTTATATAACTGTTAAACATATTATTTAGTTAAGCAGATTTAAAGAAAGATTATTCAGGTAATAAGAAAATTGGATGCCGACAAAAAACAAACAATTCTAGAAAAGCAATTAAAAACCTTAGGTCAAAAGGTTAGGATTGAAATTTTAAGAAAATTAAAAAACACTCAAGTACCAATACCCTTTTCAAAACTTCAGAAAGATATATTAGATAATAACCTAACTTCTGTTAATTTATCATTCCATTTAAAAACCTTAAAAAGAAGTAAATTAATTCAATCCTCTGAGGAAGGATATTCCTTATCTTTATTAGGAGAGCAGATTATTGATAAAATTTTATCAATTGAACAGATATTAAATAAGCAAAATGAAATCAAAATAATACGAACCTCAAAATATTCAAAGGAAATTTTTGATTCAACCAAAATTGAGGAATATTTAGTAAATGAGGGTGAACTAGAGCGCTATTTAGCTAAACAAATCGCCCATGAAGTGGAGGAACGTCTTTCTAAGACCAATATAGATTACATGACGGCACCATTAATGCGTGAATATATAAACGCAATTCTATTAGAAAATGGTTTAGAGGAAGTTAGGCATAAATTAACTCGATTAGGAACACCTCCATTCAAAGCATTGCAATTGTTTGATTCTAAAATTACTAAACTTAGCCCTGAAGATTTTATTAAAAGGTTAGGTTCTGATGTTTCCGAACAATTTTTACTTTTAAATCTTCTACCAAAAAACCTTGCTGACTTATATCTATCAGGCGAAATTGCTTTACTTAATCTTAATTATTGGAGTTTAAGACCTATCGGTTTATATATAAATACTGAAACTCTCATAGATTATCTCTTCAAAAAGATATCAATTAAACCTCAAATAATAGAAAGACGTAAAGATAGTATTAACATAATTTCCAATTTTAGTAATATTTTGCATCAATTAAAGCAATTTTATACGGAAGATTTACTTTTAGGTGATTTTAACAGTAATTTTCTCTCATATTTACAGTTACCTAAGATTAAAGCATATAGTTTCCATTTATTAGCTACTCAAGTTATCCAGTTTAATAACCGTATTAATGATGCTAAAACTCATTTATCATTAGATTTTAATTATAATGGAAAATTAGTTAAAAATTCATCAATTCAAAATGAAATTGATAACCAATTTCTTAATTCACTGAATACTCACAACCCAGATCTTATAAGACCACTACTCCTTTTTGAATGGTCTAACCATTTTTCATCAGAATTACGTAATGAAGTAATAAAAAAATTCATTACTAACTTGAAGGGAAATAATTTAATTATTTACGAAAAAGGCTGTTCAAGTTTATTTAATTCTATTATTACTCAAATAGAGAATTCCAGAGAAGATGCAATTATTTTGGATAAGATCTTAATAAATTTATATATAATTTCTGTAAAAGCAAAGCAAAATGATGACTTATTTTTAGACTTAATTCTAGATAAAATGAATTCTGTATTTGAATTGTATAAGCATAAAGAAAGATTAGTACAGAAGAAATTAAAAGCTCTTAATTTATGGAATATTATAACAACACAAATTTTTAATATACATCAAGAAAATTTATTTAAAAATGCATTAAAGTCCATTAGCTTTTTTGGTTTAAATGAGGCAATACTAAACCATTGCGGAATTGAACTTGATAGAACAAAAACTAGCGAAATTTTTGCTTTAAAAATCCTGTCGTTAATGAGAGATCTTATTGAAGAGAGAAATGAAGTTGATAATAATCATTTTATTCTTAGCCAACCCCATAATGATTCTTATTTAAAGGATACATGTTATAATGAAACTATACACTACGACCAAAAGTTAAACGGATTTTCTTCTGACCTAATAAGAAATGAATCAAGTCTTTCTCTTGATAAAAGGATCTTATTATTCAAAAAATTTCAAAAAGTTATTAATAAAGGAGTTATATTCATGGATAAAATGAATATTGATGAAAATTCAATACCACATGTATTGCAAAGCTTATTTAATTCTAAAATTAGTGCGATTTCTCTAAAAGATTGCTTATTTTAATAAATAAAACTAAAATAATATAATTATTTTAAAAATCAATCTAACATTAATTCTGCTAAGAGCGCTTTCCGCATAGGGATACCATAATATGTCTGTTTAAAGTAAATTGCTTTTTCTGAACCATCAACATTTGGAGAAATTTCTGTAACTCGAGGTAGAGGGTGCAATAGCCTGAAAAGATCTTTTGTATTTTCGAGATCCTCTTCTCTAAATATATAATAATCTTTTACTTTCTCATATTCTTCAAGATCAACAAATCTTTCTTTTTGGATTCGTGTCATATAGAGAACATCTAAAATATCCAATATTTTCCTATAAGTTTGGATCTCTTTATATTTAACTTGTCGTTGTTGTAAAAAATCTGTATCTCGATTTCTCATTTTTAGACTTTCTGGGCTTATGAAATATAGATTTACATCAAAATGAGATAATAAAATTGAAAGTGAATGCACTGTTCTTCCATATTTTAGATCACCCATTATACCTATATTCAAACCATCTAAAGCTCCAACTTCTTCTGTGATCGTTAATAAATCCAATAATGCTTGCGTGGGATGTTCTCCACTTCCAGATCCAGCATTAATAATAGGTATTTTAGCAAATTTTGATGCCATTTTTGCTGCTCCTTCAAGCGAATGTCTCATGACGATACAATCGCTATAATTTTCTACAGTCCTTATCGTATCTGCAATGCTTTCACCTTTTTTTATGGAAGATACATCTCCAGAATGAAATCCAATTACACTTCCTCCTAATCTATACATAGCAGATTCAAAACTAAGACGTGTCCGAGTAGATGGCTCAAAAAATAATGTAGCTAAGATCTTACCTTGAAGAAGATTTGAATTCTTGATTTCAATCATTTCTTTGCCTTTCTTCAAAATATATTCAATATCTTCTCTATCAAATTGTTTTGCACTTATTATACCTTCCCTAATTTTCTCTTTGAACATTTGAATTCTCAATCAATTTGTTTTTATTAAGATTATGTAAATAAGATTTAAATTATTTTTTATTAAATAATCCCTATTCAAAAAGAAATAACCAGAACTAATAAAATTTAAAATTTATAAATAATTACTTTAAGTAATTAGATAGGATTGTTAAATTAAAATGAAATATCCTCGCACAATACGTAGATATTGTTCTTATTGCCGTTCTCATACGATTCATAATGTCTCTCTGTATAAAAAAGGGAAGGAAAGAGCCTTAAATCATGGACGTAGAAGATTAGAACGGCATAAAAGAGGCTATGGCTCGTTTCCTAAAGAAATCTTTCACAAGGCGGCAAAAATTAATAAGAAATCAACCCCTGTGTTAGAATGTACTGAATGTAACAAAAAGCAATATGCTAAATCATACAGAGTTAAGAGATTAGAACTTCAAGAAGTGTAAGGATTGAGCAATTATGGTACATAAAAGGGAAGAAAAAGAACTTATTCCACATCCAAAAAGTAGATTTTTACGTGTAAAGTGTTTAAATTGTGGTAATCAACAGATTATTTTTGGTTGTTCCGCTACTGATGTAGAATGTTTAGTTTGTGGAAAATTGCTGCTTCAATCAACAGGTGGTAAAGCTAGGATTCTTACTAAAATTTTAGAAGTTTTATCTTAAAGATACTATTTCCTAAAATCAAAAAATATAAAATAAAATTCTTCGTGAAACTGTTCTTTCACGATAATTCAATTATAACTGAGTGATATATTCTTCCTCTCTAAATTACTTAATTATTCACGCCAAATGTTTTTACATTCAGTACATCTAAAAAAATGAGTAGCTGGTTCATCAGAACTTCTAATTTGAACTTGCCAAGTCTCTGCTTCTAGATTGCCACATTTAGGACAGTCTTTCTTAGTTATTGGATATACTAGAATTTTATTATTTTCAGAAATAACTAATAAATTTTTTTCTAAAGCCTTTTTTTTCTTTTTGATATTTATTTCTATCTCATTATTGTTAGGATTTAGTTCTTTTTGATAACCGCATTTACATACTAAGAATAACTGATTGTTTTCAATTCTCTTGCGTAAAAGGTTAGAACATTCGGGGCAAAACTCGACCATATTGATTACATTGTTCTATATTAGTAAAGATAATCTTAAAAAATATTAATATTTAATAAGTTTTATCTTATCTATAAACGTAAATAAATTTATGATTTAAAGAATATAAAAAGTTATAAAGGGCGATTTTTATGCGATATAAGGAATTTATTACTTTTTTAGGGACGAAAGATCTAAATAAAACATCCAATTTTTATCTAAATTACTTAGATTTAACATTAAATAAAGATCAAGGAGTCTGTTTAATTTTTAACATAAATGACCAAAGTAAAATAGGATTTTGCAAACATATATCAGTTATTCATAATGATAAAAGTCCAATCATTACATTCGTTACAGAGGATGTTGACGAGCTTTATAACAAATTGATTAAAATGGGATTAGATATTGCAGAAAAACCAAAAATCAATCAGAAATTTAATATTTATCACTTTTTCTGCAAAGATCCTAATGGATATACGATTGAAATACAAAAATTTTTAGATGAATAAAATTTTCTCAACGATTATAAGTTAAATAATTCAGTCTAATTCTTTTTTAATTTGATATAATTTTTGATAATATTCGAAATTCAATTTATTCATATCTTGAACAATATCTGCATTAATTAATTTTTCTCCAGAAGATCGAAATTCAAGATCTCCTATTACATTAATTAGATCATTCACTTCAAAGTTAAAATTTTCTATACCCTTGATATTAACTTTTATTTCTCCAGTTTTATCATTTAAAATAATATGATTATCATCAATTTTATTTTTTATATATCCAGTAACCTGAATTCGCTCATCATCGAGAGCAATATCCTTAATTATTCTTTTTTTTGCATACTGAAGAGACATTTTTTTTTAAATAAGAATCATTTAATTACTTAATAAATACAATTTTGAAAATTTAAGATAAGTATAAATAATTAATTTAATATGTAAAATTGGCATTATTAAAATACTAATATCAAACATTATTAATAATGTGAATCAAACAATATTATCTTAATTATAATGGAATAAATATACTGAAAGATTATGAGCTTTACATTAAAATTAGAAAATAGTCGGATTTTAAAAGGAATTGTTGAAACCCTTGCGAGTATCATTGATGAAACAGAATTCCGAGTCACTCCTAAAGAATTTACAATTTCAGCAATGGATCCTAGTAGAATTTGTCTTTTAAAACTTTCAATTAAAAAGGAAAATTTTGATGATTACCAATGCGATAAAGAATCAAAAGTTGGATTAAATTTAGATGATTTAGATAAAATTTTAAAAAGAAGCGCTGCCAATGATTCAGTTGAAATCGATTTCAATGAATCTGCTCAAAAAATAAAAATTAAGATGCAACGAGAGGGTATGTCGCGTTCGCGAACATTTAGCCTAGCATTACTAGATATTGATATTGAAGAAATCCCGATGGATAATTTATTAAAAATTGAATATCCCGCCAAATGGGTAATTGAGCCGGAATTTTTAGTTGAAGCAATAAAAGACGCTGAAATATATTCTGAAATCCTTAATATGAATGCAACAGAAGGACAAGGTCTATTATTTAATTCCACAGGTCAAATAGGTGAAATGGAATATAGGCTGAGCGAGGATGATTTAATTGAGCATGATATTAGCGAATCCAGTAGTGGAGCATATTCATTAACGTTTTTAAAAGCGATTTTAAAAATAGCATCTATTACTGAAAAATTAGAAATCTCCTTAAAGACAGATCATCCATTAAAAATGATTTTTAATCTTCTTGAGGGTGGAGAACTAAGCTACTTCCTAGCCCCAAGGGTAGAAGAAACCGAATTTGAAGATGAAGACGATATGGACGAATTTTAATTCTGTCCTTCTCTAACTATTTATTATTTATTAGTTAATTAATAGATTTATTAAAATTATTAGTAAATTGATTTACTCTTAATTTATTAATGAATAGTTCCATCATAATATTCAAAATAGATATAAAATGCTTTAAAAATAGAATATTTACCGGCAATGAGTAGTATTTTTGATTTATTAAAAAAATATCCATGGCTTCCATCATTAAAAAATTATTATTCCGAAATTGCTTTAAAAGATCCATCTGAGTTTGCATCTGAAGCATTCTCTGAAGATTTTGGATATGAGCTCAAAGAAAGAATTTTAAAATTATTTAAAGCGGCATTTGATAATTTAGAGGAAATAACTGATTATAAAACTGATAATCTAAATATTTACGTTTACCTACTTTTAAATATCTTTCTTTATGTTTTAGATAATCAAATGATTACCAATAGAATAGCTAATCTTTATTCAAAAATAACTTATAACGAATTAATTAACGAAAAAAACGATTCAACCCTTTATAATATATGTCAAGATTTAGGATTAAAAATAAGATATTACAATATACCAATTAATTATGGAAAAATAATTTTAAAGGATCAACATCAAAATCTTGAAACAAATTTTACAATTCATTTTGTTGATTATTTGAAACTTGCAGCAAACTTAAGAGATGATTATAGAAAATTAGTTCATAATTCTCTTTCTGAAGGATTTGTATTCATTCAAAATAAAAGACTTATCAGATTAATCCAAGAATATGTAAGAAATAAATTTATTATTAAGGAAGCAGATGATAAAGCTTCATTAAATGCACTTTTACAAAATATATTAAAAGTAAAAGATTTCAAAGAAGTATTTGATTTAATTTCAAGCGCATGGGCTGAACGCAAAGAAGAATTTGAATATGTGTTTAATGTTGATTTTGAGAAGGAGGAGGATCTTTTTACACTTTTTCCACCCTGTGTTAAAGAAATTCTAAGAAAGGCGCAAGAAGGTCAGAATTTAATTCATAATGAAAGACTCTTCATAGTCTGGTTTTTACTTGCTCTTGATTATCCTGAAGAAAAGGTTGTAAATGTGTTTTCAACACTCCCTGATTTTGATAGAGAAAAAACGTCTTACCAAGTTAATTTCGCTAAAAAGAAAAAGTACACTCCTTATAAATGTTTATCATTAAAAACATTAAATTTGTGTATGGCAGGAAACTATAAAGATGAATTATGCTTAATAGGCTATGGTGCAAAGGAACCCAGTGAAAGGAAGAAATTGGCTCATCCTTTAGCATATACCAGAATAAAACAATATAGAGCTTTAAAATGGAAGAATTACACAAATGAAAAAACGGATAATGAAAATGAGTAGTATACCTTATTTAAAAAAGTTATTTCAAGCATATTATAAAGAAAAAAGAACAGAAATTGCAGCAGTAAATTTATTTGAAAAGCGAGAATTCGGTTTTATTCCTTGGGATAAGCAAATACTTATGAAAAGACATATCAGTTTTAAAGATCTTGATAATTTAAAAAAGTATTTGATTAATGAGGGACCTAAGCATATCTATTCAAGTGCCTCTATTTATCTACAACCAGATAATCCAGATATGAGCAATAAGGAGTATCAAGGTTGTGATCTCATCTTTGATATTGATGTCGACCATTTTTATACTCCTTGTAAGAAAGAACATGATCTTTGGAATTGCATAGAATGTGGTGAAGCAGGCGCAGGAATGGTAAAAAAGTGTCCAAACTGCAAAAGCCTAAAGATAAAGTCATTAACTTGGATTTGCGAAGATTGTTTAGGAATTGCTAAAAATCAATTGATGAAATTAATTTACAAATTTTTAATTCCAGATTTTGGAATTGCTTTAGAACAGATGAAAATTGCATTCTCAGGGCATCGTGGTTATCATCTAAAAATAGAAAATGAAGATGTGAGAACTCTAACTGGTGAAGAAAGAAGAGAAATTGCTTCGTATGTGTCAGGTAATAACATTTCTCTTGAAATTCTAGGATTAAGACAATTCAATAATGTGATTTATGGTTTATTAGAAAACAATATAGGATGGTCCCAAAAAATTATGAATCAAATTAATGAATTTTTACACCAATATCCAGATGATAAAATACGATCAATCTTAACTAAATTTGGATTGAAAACAGATACCATTAAAAGCTTTTTAAATTCGAAAGATGACTTTTTACGATCTATCTCACAGAATAACTACAATATATGGAATGTGGAAGGTTTTGGAATTAAAACTTGGTCCTTATTCTTAAATGGAATTATTACTGAAATTGGTTCTAAAATTGATGAGCCGGTTACAATTGATATTCACAGGCTTATTAGATATCCAGGGTCATTACATGGAAAAACGGGTTTTAAAGTTCAAGAACTTTATCCTGATGATCTTGATAATTTTAATCCCTTAAATGAATGGAATGAACTATTAGATCCCATTGTATTTCAAAGTGAAAAAGAGATCTCTCAAAAGTTAGAAATCATTGAAAATGTAATACCTATGACAAAAATTAAAGGCGAAACTTACGGACCTTATAAAAAGGGAGAAAAAATAGAAGTCCCTCACCATTTTGCTATATTTTTATTATGTAAAGAAGTTGCTAAAATCATTTAAGTTAAAAAATTTAAACTTAAGAACACTTTTTTAATATATTAAATTATAAATTCCGATATTCATGGATTTACCAAAAGAATATGAGAAGCTTTACGAACATTGGCTCAAAGAATTCCAAGATGCAGATTTAACTGAGTTAAACCAAGAACTTTTTAAGGAATATAAAACTTCCTGTAATTTCATTAATGATTATCAAGAAGAACATAAGGATGAGTTAAAGGATAGTATAATTCGTGCATATAAGGATAATTTAAATTTTTTATTTAATGATTTTTTGAAGATTCGGGAAATTAAAATAATAAATTCCGCACTAGCCCTTGAAGAAATTAAATTAGACAATCTTATTGAAGCAGAAAAATTGCTATATCAAAATATTATAAGTTCTATTAAAGGATATCAGAAAGTAAAAGCTGCTTCATTATATGAAGATGATAAAGCTCAATTTGAAGAAATAATTAAAAGCACAGTGGAAATAAAAAAATCTGTTAAAGATATTCCAAGCTCAAGTGAGGATCAATTATCTGTGATTTCTGAAGCTGAAAGTAAAATTAAGAGAGAGGAAATTAGTTATATCCCCATTAGATTTCTAAAAATCACCCCTCCTTTAGTAGGTATTGATCTTATAAATTATGGGCCTTTTGAAAAAGAAGATATCGCAAATATACCTCAACAAAACGCAAACATCCTTATTATGGAAAAATTTGCTGAAAAAATTGATATTTCTTAGTCTTTTTTAAACTTCTTATCAAATTCTTCTTTAAAATATTTTAATCGATATTTCGCATATTTATCTGTCAAAGAAAATTTAGGAGGTTTTGGGTTTATTAATTGACCACCACAGTAGCGACATTTCAAATCGGGTTTATATAAGCTATATCTATTACATTCTTTACATTTTTGAAGATATTTCGTCATTTTTATAAGTCTTTACTCTATCTATTAATCTCGAATAAACTCAAAGCTACCACTATACTTTTGAGCTTTGTGTTCAATTATTTCTAATGCATCTGCTAAAATGTTTTCGGCATCCAAATAATCCTTTGAAACTACTTCTAACCTATAAAATGGTGCTGCGATATAATGAATAATAATATTTCTTGTTTTCTTTGGTTCGATTATATTTAAAGCTTCTATTAATGATTCTTTTATTTGATCTATCCCATTTACTGAATTGAATGTTAACTTTACCTTGCCACTAATGCTTACCGTTGAAATTTTTACATGTTCATCAACTAATTTCAAGAAGGCACTTTTGATGTCATCGGATATATCTAGATCAGCAAGTATTTCTTCTCCATTCTCTTTCAGACTTTCAATTGCTTCTTGATAAGAGTAAAATTTATCTAAGACAGGAAAACCAATTAAATCATATGCCTCATCAAGAGTCATTTCAATACCCTCTGTCTCTATAAGAAATTGCAGTAAGTTTTCTAACTTTAAGCCATATTTCCATTCCTTAAGGCGATTCTCTCTCTGAGCAGAATTAACTCGCCTTAATGATAAGTCAATATGACCTTTAATTGGATCTACTCTTAATACTCTTAGAACAATTCGTTGAGCAACCCGAACATAATTGCGAATATTTTTAATCCAACGAGAACTTATTTCTGATACATGTATCATACCCCTTGCGCATTGTTCTGACTCCAAACCTTCATAGTCAATCAAATCTACATACACATACTGATCTTGTATTTCTGTTACTTTAGCAATGACGAACTCTCCTTCTCTTGGGAATTTTGTTTTACTCTTTACCATATTATTGATAACTCGGGGATTAATTATTTTATTTTTTTTTAATTTCTTAATTTAATTTAATATTCTATGATTTTTTATTCTTTTTTATCTTAAAATAAAATACATATATGAAAGGTGATTAAAAATTCCCAATTGGTAAATTCGTATCAAATGGGCAAAAAAAGCGGGTCTTAATGAAGATATCGCAAATATTGTAAATATTGCCTTAGATTATGGTTTTAATTGGACTTTTTATAGAGAAAATATCATAGACTTTGAAAAAAATAATGATAATATCTTTATTCAACAACTAAAGTATTCTAGTGAAAAAAATAAAATTAAAAACGGGTATATTAAAGCTCTTTATTTACATCATCTTTTAGATTTTTTTAAAGAAACTTACGTTAATATATATGATCTTGAATTAGTATTTCAAAAATTTCAACAAGATAAAGTTTTTGTTGAAATATCTGATTCTTTAGGAAATAAGTACGATTTTAAAAAGGAAATTTATGAGATCTTTCAATTAATTCGAGATAACAGAGAAGAATTATATTTTGATTTAAAAGGGGAATATCTCTCTAATTTGGAAAAATCGAAAAATAAAAAATAATAGAAAATTTGTTTTTTTCAAAATAAATTCGTATTTTAAAGATATTGTGAAACCCAATCTATATCTAGTTCTTCTAACTTAGGTTTGGTGGGTATTCCATCATCATTCCAACCCATCATTTTATAATATGTATTGATTGCATTTTTAAATTCTTCTGAATTGATTGTGGTTTCTGCAAGAGCTCCTGACTTATGAGCTTGAAAAAATCTTTCCGGTAACCAGTCATCTTTTTTTGTAAATCCCTCTCTAACATTAAAAATTCTTGCCATTGTTGTTATTCTCTCTCCCACTTTCATTAATTCCCACGTAGTTGTATACCAGCCTGTCACAGCTTTAAGAATTTCAGGTATATCATAATAATCCCATGGTAAAAAATAACACATTATTAACGCATTAGATGCATTTTGCCAGTTAGTATAGTAAGTTAAAATGCGAATCTTTTTTGGACTCAAATCTTTTGTTTCAAGAGGTTCTAAAATACCTATAGCACTATGAGTACTTATTGCTCTTTCACTTGCAAAAGATGTATCATGCATATTTGCCATATGTTCAGCACCTGTAGGTGAAACTGAATAACCAACTCCCATTCCCTTCTTTAAGCGTGGTTCATGCATAGGAATCTCTTGCCCCTTCACATGCATAGCAAATTTGTGTGCATCATTTTTTATCTTTTCAGCTGCTATTTTAACACCCTCTGCTAGAATATTACCTAAGCCTTTACGTTCAGCAATCATTTTTACCATCTTCACCATTGCTTCTTTATTTCCGAAGTTCAATTTTAGTCCATTAGTATCTTTATCTGTCAAGATTCCATTCTCATAACATTCCATTGCAAATCCAATAGAAACTCCAGTAGATATAGTATCTAATGAATATTTATTACACAGCTCATTTGCTTTACAAACAGCTTTTAGGTCATCTATTCCACAATTCGATCCAAAAGCACCTATAGATTCATATTCAGGACCACCATACATCGGATCAACATTCCAAGGTTCTCCAATTTCTACAACTTTTTTACACCGAATTGAACATGCATAACACGCTTCCATTTTAAGTTTTATTTCTTCCTTCATAATACTTGGATCTAACGATTTTGCCCCCAAAAAAATACCATCTCTAAAATTTCTTATTGGAAGATTTCCTGATTCTGCAAACCTCTCCATCATTCCTCCTCCTGTACCATGTTCAAAATAACTTGCATATGGTTTATACGCTACATCATAATACTCTTTTATTAGTCTCCTCAATTTCTCTTTATTTTTTACTTCAAGTCTTTTATGGCCTCTAACTGCCACAGCTTTTAGATTTTTAAATCCCATTACAGCACCCATTCCACCACGACCGGCAGCATTTCTTAAATCATTAATAATACACGCAAAACGAACTAAACGTTCTCCTCCAGGGCCAATTTGAGCTACACGAATAAATTTATCATCCATTTCTTTCTTAATAATTGATTCTACTTCACCAGTAAATTTACCCCAAAGATGAGTTGCATCCTTAATTTCAGATTCCCCATCGTGAACCCAAAGATAAACTGGATTCTTTGCCTTACCTTCAAATATTATCGCATCAAATCCCGCGTGTTTCAACTCTGCGCCCCAATGTCCTCCGACTTCTGCTTCACCAAATCCACCTGTTAAGGGTGATTTTGCACCTACACTATTTCGACCTGTACCTGGAATCGCGAATCCAGTTAAGGGACCATTAGCAAAAATTAACTTATTTTTAGAACTTAGAGGGTCTATTTTCGGTTTTAACTCTTTAAGAAGATAATAAGCAACAAAACCCTCACCACCAATATAACGTCGGTAAAAAATCTCATCAGGATTTTCAATTGAGATTTTTTCATCTGTTAAATTTACCCTAAGAATATTGCCAGTATATCCATTTACCATATAAAAACCTAATTTTTTAATTAATTTTAATTGTTATAATCCTAAATTTCATCTCATTTATATTTCTTATTTGATAATAAAATCTTCATTCTAAATATTGCGTTTTTACTACTTTTTTATCTAAAATATTACATTTTATGATTTTGACCAATTTATAATTTAAAATATTGAACTTCACTTGAAGTTTAATAAGACATCTCAGATAATCTTCCATAAATTTATAACAATACTTATTTATACAAGATAATTACGCTTAAATATAGTAAAAAATATAAATTCAACAACATTTACAATTAACATCTAATAAAAATATATTTATTCGATGTTTTAAAATTAGAAGATTTAAATTAAAAAAATTAAAGGAAATTGATGAAAATGGCAGATAAGGAGCATTTGAATTTAGTTATAATAGGACACATTGACCACGGTAAGAGTACTATGATGGGTGCATTGCTCATTGAAACAGGAGCAGTCACCGACAGAGAGGCTCGTGAATTGGAAAAACTCGCTAAAGAATATGATCGAGAATCATGGTCATATGCCTTCGTTTTCGACAGATTAAAAGAAGAAAGACAAAGAGGTATCACTATTGACCTAGCGTTTCGAAAATTTGAAACTAAAACAAAATATTTCACAATAATCGATGCACCAGGCCACGCAGATTTTGTTAAGAACATGATAACTGGCGCGAGCCAAGCTGACGCAGCAATCTTAGTTGTTTCTGGTAAGAAAGGCGAGATGGAGGTTGGAATTGCCGCCAATGGTCAAACTCGTGAGCATGCATATTTAGCTCAAACTTTAGGTGTAAAACAACTTGTGGTTGCAGTTAATAAAGCTGACGTTTATGACTATTCTGAGGAAAGATATAACGAAGTTAAAGAATCTGTCGGAGATCTTCTTAAGAATATAGGTTTCAAGCTCAAGGATGTACCTTTTGTCCCCTGTTCGGGCATGCAAATGCAAAACCTCTCAAGGAAAAGCGATAAAATGCCATGGTATGATGGTCCAACTTTAATTGATGCAATTGATCAATTTGTTCTTCCTGAGAAACCTACTGGCAAACCTTTACGACTTCCTATCCAAGATGCATATAGAATTAAAGGAACAGGAGTCGTCCCTGTTGGTAGAGTAGAAACAGGAATTTTAAAGAAAGGAGATAAAATTATTATCATGCCAACTGGATTTCAAGGAGAGATTCGATCGATTGAAATGCATCATGAAGAAATTCCCCAAGCTATTCCAGGAGACAACGTAGGGTTCAGTATTAGGGGTATTACAATGGCAGATGCTAGCAGAGGAGATTGTTTAGGACATCCAAGTGATCCTCCTACCGTAATCACTCCAAATGGAAAATGGACTGGACAGATTATAGTAATTTGGCATCCTACAGCAATAGCACAGGGTTATACCCCCGTAATTCATGCACATACTGCACAAGTTGCCGCAAAGTTTACCGGTTTACTTAAAAAATTAGACCAAAAGACAAGTGCTGTGATTGAGGATAACCCTAAGTTTCTTAAGAAAAATGAAGCTGCTATCGTTGAATTAGCACCGATTAAGAAAATGTGTCTAGAAAAGTATGAAGTGATACCAGAAATGGGTCGATTTGCTGTACGTGATATGGGAAGAACTGTAGCTGTTGGTATTGTTAAGGAAATTGAAACTGGAGCATAAAGAAACTCTATTTTAGAAATTTTTTCTTATATTCTTATTTTAAATTGATATTTTTTTACAACTTTTTATAAAATTAAACATCTTAGGTTTTCTAATACATTTTTGAACCTTTATTTTTAAATTTGAAATTTTAAATTCAACTATTTTTATATTCTATTAGAATATTCCCATGATATACGAATATTATTTTCTTTTTTGAAGTTTTATTTTCCTTTTCTACATAAAAAGGTTCTATTTAGAAAAGGTTGATTTAAGGTTCTTTCAACTAAAACAAAAATTTGTTTATTAGGGTTAAGTAATGTTGGGAAATCTTCATTAGTGTCTTTACTTCAAGGACGAGAGATACCAAAGGAAAGGAATCCAACTGTAGGATTAGAGATTGAGAATTCAAAACTCAATGGTAAAAAGGTCAATATTTGGGATTTTGGGGGACAAGAACGTTATCACTTCATGTGGCAAGATTTTTTAAGAGGAGCGGGATTAACAGTGTTGGTATGCGACTCAACTGAGGAAAATATAGAAAAGACTAAAGATATTTACAAGAAGTTTTCACGGTACATGGATACTAAAATTATTGCCATAGCTAATAAGCAAGATCTTCCTGGTGCTTTGAAAGCAAAAACGGTTCAAAAAAGATTAGGTATTACCACATATGGAATGTCTGCTATAAGATTAGACTTACGAGACAGGATTCGTGAAATCTTAGAGTATGAAATAGAAACAGATTAATAATATAAAAGATTTTTATAAGATTTTCCCAATTAAATGAGCAATTCTTACCGATTCCGGTAGTTTGGAATCAATACAGACTTTTTCAAGAAGGAGCTCTACTTCTTCAATTGGAATACCCTTGCAATGAAAAAATAACTTGGATAAACCTCCAGCGGTTTTTATTTCTGTTTCATACAAATTTCCAGCATCAATAATATGTTTGAATTTATTTTTATATGAATCGGGATACTTTTGTATTAGAGCTTTTTTAACAGAATCAAAATCGACTTCTCTCTCTGTTATTGCAATGATAGGTTTTTCAATATTAGAATATATTTCGTTTAAATTGATAAGATTAAATCCCCCAAAAGTTATTGTATGTGTTATAATATATTGTACATGTTTTTCATTATGCTTAACTAGTTTTATTAATTTTTCAGTAGCATCGTTTCCATCTATTGTAATTTTGTCTCGTATAACATTAACCACTCTTGTTCCTTGACAAACAACTCCAATTAAATGAGTATATTTTTTCTCTGAATGGAAATCAAATGGTGCATCATCAAATCCAATTGTTATGGGATTATCTTTCATCTTTTTTTTTCTCAGGCAAAAACTTTTTAATATAGTTTAAAAGATTGGTAAATGCAGTGGTTGCGTTTTTAATTTCCTCGTTTCTATCATAAAGATCACCAGAAAGATTATCAACTAAGAAATTGATTATCTCTTTTATTGTCATTTTATTATTAAGCCATACATAAGCAATTAAAGACTCAACAGTATCAGCAAGATCGTGAGCATTAGCTCTAGTTTTAGCATAGGTCTTCATATTGGCATTTTTTAATGCTGCATCTAAAATATTTTTACCAACTTTTTTCCCGGTTCTAATAATATTATTATTTGGATTACTTTTTGTTAGGAAAATAGATTTTGCTACAGAATATGTAAAATTTACAATTCCATCTCCAATTTTAGCTAAACCTTTATCTGTTCCAATACTCTTTTGAGACTTATTGAGATTTAAATCTTTAATTAAAAACTCATAATCCATTATGATAGGTTGAATATAGAGATCTTATAAAGTTTTCATAAAAAAGAGAATAAAGCTTTAAGTTAATTTTTTAAATAATTTCTGAGTTTTTATAACTTCTTCTCTTAATGATTCAATTCCTTTATTTAAAATATCTTTGATGTTATACTTTGAATTTTCAAGACGGATATAGACCTGGGCGGGATATATATTAGTTGCTTTATAGGCTGCAATATTAACACCCTCTATTGATAAGAGATGTTTAACAAGAATATTGCAAAATCCATGTGATTGACCTTCAACAACTAACTCAAAATCATTTTCACTTTCTCCCTTCTTTAATTTCAGATTGAGATATTTATACTCAGGAAATCTATCCGGTTCTTCGAGTTCAAATTCTAATTCCTCTTCCGGAATTTCACTGATATCTAATTCTTCTTCATTCGATATAGGCGATTTACTTTTTTCTTTTTGATCCGTTTTTGGAAAAACGGTTTCAGCCTCATCATTTTCTAAAAATTCGTCGATAAACTCATCGAGTTCATCCTCTTTCAGATCTTCTGATTTAACAGCTTTTTTTTTAGCCATAATTATCTCTTTTTGTGTTTAAGATTAAATTAGCTTAATAAAAAATATGTAAAATCAAATAAATTTTTTATGGTTTTAGGAGTATCATACTGAATTTTTATAGATACCGATTAGCCAATTCTTTTAATCTTTGTGTAGCTAAATGTTGAAGATCTCGTGATCCAAAAAGAGTGATTTTTATTACTTTTCCCTCTACAGACACATTTAGATTCAAATAATTTACTTTTTTCTGAATACTTTCAAGAAATTGAATAGTATTATCCAAGGAACCACTATTATTATAGAAATGAATAACTTTTTTTCCCGTTTTCTTCAATAATGAACACGCTGTTTTTATTTAATCTCTATCTACAAAGGAAATTTAAAATCGTAAGTTATTATTTACATTTCCATAATCACTAGCTAATTTTCTGGTTTCTATATTTCCACATCTCATACATTTCAATTTGTTATATCCAATTTTTGTGAGAGGCTTTCCGCAAATTACACAATCAGCATAAATGATTCCTAGTTTTTTACCAATAGTACTTAACTTATATTCATTATATTCTTGCTCAATCACACGAGCACGTAAAATATCTGTAATTTGAAAAGCATCATTGATTTTTTCAACGTATTTATCTGAAATCTGTGAAACGTGAATATTACCAAAATATCCAGAGTTGAAATGTATTTTTTTATTAATTGTAAAAAAATTAATTCCTACAGAATATTTTCGTAAAAAAACTATTGTTCCAATAACAATATCTCCCATTTTAACAGTTTTTCGATCTTGCTCTTGATGTGTTCTTATTTCAAGTTTTCTTTCTTGATTATTAATATTTATCAGCCCTGTTTTACTAGCAAAAATTTTACCGTCTTTAATAAATGTAGATTGTTTATCAGGGAGAAATTCTTCTACTACTCCAATATACTGACCAGTTAAAACAATCTCATCATCATCTATATTCTTCTTACTCAACAATATCAACAATAGTTTTTAAAATCTCAGATTCTTTTCTAATCTATGTAAATAGTATTTAATAAGATAAATAAATTTGATGTATTAATTTTAAAAGAGTAGTTAGATGAAAATTAATAAAAAACAATTAATTTCTATTGTTCAAAAAACAGAAACATTTACAAATCCTAAAATCGAACTAGAACAATATTGTATCGATGCAAGCTGCGCTGTAGATATTATTTATTATGCAGGTTTTGAATTTAATGATATTAGTGAAAATAAGATTGTTATAGATTTAGGTGCTGGAACAGGAAGATTGTCCATCGCAAGTGCACTTCTAAAAGCTAGTTATGTTCTAAGTATTGATATCGACTTAAGTGCATTAAATATTTTAAGAAAAAATATCCTTAAGCTAAAATTAGATAATATTATTTTACCAATTTGCGCCGATATTGAATATTTCGAAATTTCAAAAAAAAATATTCCTGAAAAAATGAAGATAACAACTATTATGAATCCTCCATTTGGAGTTCAAACGAAATTTGCTGACAGAAATTTTTTAATTAAAGCGTTTTCTTTTTCAGATGTCATTTACTCAATTCATTTAGCAAATGAAAAAGTCCAAAAATTTATTTCAAATTATATTAAGAAATTTGATTGGAAAATAGATAATATTATTCCTTTTACTATGGTTCTAGAAAAAACTTTTCCATTTCACAGTCAAAAGGCTAAAGTAGTTAACGTTCACGTATATAGATTTATTAAGGAATAATAAAATGAGATGATAGAATCGTTATATTATTGAAATTCTTTCCACGAATCTAATTTTTTTGGATAGTTTGCGTTCTTACCTAATATTTCTTCTATTCTAAGTAGCTGATTGTATTTGCAATTTCGATCTGATCTACAAGGAGCCCCAGTTTTAATTTGTCCAGTGCATAAACCAACCGCCAAATCAGCTATAAATGTATCTTCTGTCTCTCCAGAACGATGTGAAACCATCACATTAAATCCATTATCAAAAGACATTTTTGCTGCTTTTATAGCCTCCGTTAAAGATCCTATTTGATTTACCTTCAGTAATAAAGCATTTCCTGCTTTTGATCTTATTGCATCCTCGAGAATCTTTATATTTGTAACTGTTAAATCATCATCAACAATCTGAATTGATTTATCAACTTTGGCAGTTAAATTTGAAAAATTTCTAAAATCTTTTTCTTGAAAAGGATCCTCAATAGATTTGAAGGGATAATCATGGATTAAATCCATATAATATTCTAATAATTCTTCTTCGGAAAGTTTTTTACCATCAATATTATAAGAACCATCTTCATAGAATTCACTCGCAGCAGCATCCATTCCAAGTACAAAATCCGTACCAATAAGAAATCCTGCTTTTTCAATTGCTTCTATAATTATTTCAACAGCTTCAGAAGTCAAATTTATATTTGGGGCAAATCCTCCTTCATCACCAACATTAATCGAAGAAGATCCATATTTCTTTAATAATAACTTTTTTAATGTTTGATATACTTCTGCGACATTTTGTAGTGCTTGAGAAAATGATTTAGCACCGACAGGTAAAACCATAAATTCTTGTATTGACAAATTATTACCAGCATGCTCACCTCCATTTATAATATTACAACATGGAAGAGGTAATAAATAATTCTCACTAGTCTTATTGTATGCTAATTGATGAAGATGAACAAATAGCGGTACTTCTGAAAGTTGAGAAGCTAATTTAGCTACTGCCAAAGATACAGATAAAATTGCATTTGCTCCTAAATTGCTCTTATTTTCTGTCCCATCTAAAGAAATCATCTTTTGATCTATTTTCGTTTGTTCTCTAACATCAAATCCTATTAACTTTTTCCCTAATATTTCATTTACATTGTTAACAGCTTTCAATACATGCTTTCCCATGAAAATATTTCCTCCATCTCTCAATTCAAGTGCTTCTGAGACTCCCGTTGATGCCCCTGAAGGAACAGCAGCTCTTGAAAAAATTTTTCCCGCAAAAACGTCTGATTCTACGGTTGGATTTCCACGTGAATCTAAAATCCATCGAGATTTAATTTTTGTAATTTTAAAATCAGTCATAAACATTCATTTAATTTTTTTATGGATATGAATATTAATAAAGAATTAAGAAAATTTAATTCTTAATATAATAATATAAAATTTAAACTCATACATTAAAAAGATGTCTCTCGAAAATAGACCTTGGGTTGAGAAATATCGACCTAGAGTACTACATAATGTGGTAAATCAAAAGGGAATAATAAAACGTTTGAAGCAGTTTGTAAAAGATAAATCTATGCCTCATCTCATTTTCGCTGGTCCTGCTGGAACAGGAAAAACTACTTCCGCATTAGCAATAGTAAGGGAATTATACGGAAGAGAAATGGCAATTAATAGAACTTATTTAGAGTTAAACGCTAGCGATGCACGTGGTATTGATGTTATTAGAACTTATATTAAAGATTTTGCAAAAGCACGACCTCCAGCTGACATTTCCTTTAAAGTATTAATTCTAGATGAAGCAGATAATATGACTACTCCTGCGCAACAGGCTTTAAGGAGAACTATGGAAAAATATACAAAAAATTGTAGAATGATTTTGATATGTAATTATTCTAATAAAATAATCCCTCCTATACAATCTAGATGTGTTGTATTCAGATTTGCTTCATTAAGTAGCGATGATATTAAGAGTAGAGTAAAATATGTGGCAAAACAAGAAGATATTACCTTAACTCCTGCTGGTTTAAATGCAATTGTTGATGTTTCTAGAGGAGATTGTAGAAGAGCAATAAATTATCTTCAATCTTGTGGAACAATCACTAAAAAGATTAATCAAGAGATCGTTTTTCGCATAGCTGGCGAAGTTCCTTCTGAAAAAATAAAAAAAATCTTAAAAACTTCTTTAGAGGGTCAATTACAGTTATCCATAAAATTATTAAATGATTTGATAAAGGAATATGGGCTTTCAGGGCAAAACATAATAAAAAATTTACATAGGGAGATCTATGAGTTAGAAATTCAAGAAGATGTAAAAATTCAATTAAGCAAACTATTAGCTGAATTTGAATATAGATTAAGTCAAGGAGGCACGGAAGAAATTCAACTTCAAGCATTACTAGCTAGAGTAGTCTTGTTGCAAAGTTCTGAATAACTGATGTTTATGCCCAAAATTTAATTCTTCTTTCTGAAAAAATTTGTACATTCGCTCCTTAGATTTTGGATCTTCTATAAATTTTATATTATCATCAAAAACTATGTTCCATAAAATTAGTCCTTTAGGATCAGCAGGTTGATAAGACACTATTTTAGAATTATCAAATAAATCTATAAACTTATTATAGGAAATCTCATTTCTTCCTAATTCTAACAATTTTTTAACCATTCTTCGAACCTGTTGTCGTAAAAATGCTTTACTCTTAAAATTGAAAACTAGGTAGTCATTTACTACTGATAAATTTACATAATCCATATCTCTTATTGTATTAACATCCTTTTTTTCATTCTTTGAGAAATTAACAAAATCATGTTGACCTTGTAATTTTCTACAAGCTTTTTCCATTATCGTTAGGTTAATCATGGCTTTTTTTTTAAGATAAGATAAGGGAGTGGGCACAATATATAGATAATGGCGTAATTTAGCATTGTATCTAGATGAAAAATCTAGAGGTACTTTACTATATGCCCAAATACCCATTTCTTCCGGTAGAATACTATTAATTTCCATTAATATAGCTTCCTTTTCTATTATACATGTGAAACAAGCACCTCTTGCAGATACAAATCGATCAGTTCTACTAGCAAATTCAAACTGAGAATTTTTTGAATCATTAATGTAATTTTTTTCTTCTAATGCATCTGAAAAACAATGTTCAATTGTTAAAAATTCACGTTGTTTTTGAGATCCAAAGTATTTTTTCTTTCCAATATAATAAATTTTAAACAGAAATTTCGATTTTACCATCAATGTTTTCACTTCTAATATTTTGAAGGAGTTTTAAATTATAGAATATCCAAATCTCATAAATTCTTTTTAAATTATTTTGAATTTTACAAAATGTTAGATTAAAGAAAAACATTTTAATCTTAAGGATTTTTTTTATATTCAAAATTTAATTATGGTTTTTAAATTTATACCTAATAAAATTTCATATAAATAATCATGGTTAAAATCCTCAGTTCGTTAAGAAATTTTCGTGATCGCATCAGAACATCGATATCTGTAAAAACGACTAATATTTTACTTTTTATGGCTATATTTCTAATTGTAATTCTCGCAATCCTTATAAGACTTAGTCCAATAATAAGAGGTGTTACTTTAATTAAAGCATTCGATCCATGGATTCAATGGTATGGTGCAGAATATTTAAACGAACACACACTTTATGAGTACTTTAATTGGTGGGATTATAAGAGCTGGTATCCAGAGGGAGTTTTTCGAGGTAGTTTGCGACCTGGATTGACATTTACAGTTGTAATTTTGTATAAAATTTTGAATTTTATTGGATTACCAATCTCATTATATGATGTCTGTTTTTACTTTCCTGCCTTTATGGGAGGGATAACTATATTAGTTATCTATTATTTAGGAAAAGAAGTTTTAAATCGTGGGACAGGTTTAATTGCCGCATTTTTCTTGGCTTTCAATCCTGGTTTCCTACAACGTACTACTGCTGGTTTCTTCGATAATGAAACAATTGGAGTTTTTGCTTCCTTAGCGACTTTCCTATTCTTCTTGAAAGCAGCAAGAACAGGAAAATTTTCATATTCTGTGCTTGGCGGTGTATTCTTAGGTTACTTATCTCTAAGTTGGGGTGGATATCAATTTATATTTTTATTATTACCTCTAATCAGTATAATATTAGTTTTAACGAACAAATACAATGAAAATTTATTAATTGCTTATGCTGGAGTCCAAGGAACTGGTTTATTGATATTTTCATTATATATATCATTTGATTATAATGAAGTGTTTTCAGGTCTAGAAATAGGCGGAGTTTTTCTTTTTACAATAATTTTAATAATTTTTCATATCATTTATACAAAAAAGAGTGAATATTCCAGTTTTTATTATTATTTAATAAATATAATAAAATGGTTAATTATTCCTGGAATATTAATTGCTGCAATTATAATTTGGGTTGCTCCTGAACTTTTACCTTTTAACTTTAGCTCCCGATTTTGGACAATTATTAATCCTCTCGCTCGTGAACAAGTTGCTCATGTAGCTTCAGTAGCAGAACAAATGCCAAGTTCTTGGAGTGTTTTTTATTATAATACTTTAATACCTTTAGTATTAGTACCATTAGGAGTTTATTTTTGTTTTAAGAGACTAAACATAGCTGATATCTTTTTAATTGCATTTATAATATTAATGTTTTATTTTACGGGAAGTATGATTCGGATTATATTAATATTTGCACCTGCATCAGCCTTAGTAGGTGCATATGGGTTAGTTAGTATTTTAAAAATATTTGGTAGTTTTCTGGGAGAAAGAAAAGTTGGCGTAAGTAGAATGAGAAGAAGACAAATAAAGGGAACACTAGGAAGTTCAGAAGTAGTTGCAGTTTATCTTGTTGTGGGATTTTTATGTATTGCCCAAATTGTTCATGCAACTGACATTGCTGTCAATCAAATGTCTTATGCACAAATGGCTCCTGCTGGCGTTCTTCATGAATGGGAAGAATCTTTAACTTGGATGAGAGAAAATTTAGAAGGAACCGATGTGGTTGTTTCATGGTGGGATTATGGATATTGGCTTACTCCCGTAGGGAATGTAACAACAGTAAATGATAATGCTACTTTCAATCGTTTTAGAATGGGAGCAGTAGGCATGGCTTTAATGCAAACTAACGAAATTTACAGTTTAAAAGTACTACAGAGATTAAAAGCTGATTACATTTTGGTGTATTTTGGATTTCTCATTACAGGATTAGGCGGTGATGAAGGAAAATGGACATGGATGGTACAAATTTGTAATGATGATTATGCATCGTATAAACAAAGGGGTTGGGAAGAGGATAACTGGGCAGAAAATGCAGTTTTTGATGAAGGTGCTTATCGAAATATGACTCATGGTTATGTTAAAGATGCATGGTTTGATAGTCAATTAGTCAAGTTGATGTTTTTTGGTATACCAACAGATCCTAATTACGAAGACCACCATCAATTCAGTGAAAATTATGCTAGGGAAATAGCTAGGAGAACAGATAATGATGGAGAAACATGGAAATCCCATATTCCTGATAATGGATTATATGATACTATTGCTTTTTTTCCAGAATATTTCTCTAAATATGGGATGGTAAAATTATTTAAGATTGACTATACTGCATTGGATTCTAAATTTACTATTAAAAATGCAGAAGTTTTTGATAATGGATATGCAACATTTAAATTAGATAATCATGGTGAAAAAGATTTACAAATAACAAGTGTTGAAATAAATAATTCAAGCTATGATTTTGTGATGGGAAATGTTAATAATTCTCTTGAAAAAGGAAGTGAAGATCAAGTTTGGGTGGATATAAAATCAAAGGGAATTACGTTTAATGAATATGATGTTGTTAACATAACAGTAACAGCTCAATCAGAGGCTCTTTATGAAAGAGTATATACGTTTACGAATAAAACCAGCAACTTCTTTGTTAAAAAGGCATTATCAGAAGAAATAAAAATTAATAGAGAGAATAGTAAAGTAATTCAATTAAATTCTTCTAGTGCTGATATATATCTTGAAGTGGAAAATATAGGAAAATCAACAGTATTTCTTGATAGATTTTATTTAAATGAAGACACAATAGTAAATAGGTTCAATTCATCTGATATTAATTATTTAGATGGTTCTCCAATTCTTGAAACTGGAGAGAAAGCAAATATTCATTTAAAAGACGTTGGGACAGATTTTTCTCTTTATCCTACAATAAAATACAATAAAGTGGGAGTGGTTACTGCAAATAATATATCTGATGAAGTGCTATTCACATCTTCTCTTGAAAACTATTCAATTGCGATTATTAGCTCTGACCGAATCATTTCACCTGAAGCATCAGCATCAATTGATAATCATTATAGAAAGCATATTCCTGTTGATTTCAGTAAGACTCATGCTTATACATATGAAAATGGATCTACTGAATTAAATTTATATATAAAAAATACAGGAGATGACCAATTTGGAATTGAATCAATTTATCTTAATGGCGTTAATCCTGAAAATGAAGTAGATTATGAAGATTATCGCAAACCCGTTGACCTACTATTAGATGTAAATGAAGAAACTGTAATTGTAATCGATGCTACTGATTATGTTAATGGAGATATAAATGAAGAAATACTTATATGTGTTACAGCTAGTTTTGACACAACAGCTGCTTCAGATATTGGATTTATTCATACTGTTAAAGATGAAGAAGATATTCAAATTATTGAAAAAATTGAGGGAACAGCAGTTTCATATATATATGCAAATGAAACTGGTAGAATCTTAATTAAAAACACAGGAAATGGCTCAATTACTTTAGAAAATGTCATAATTAATAATACTTTAATACTTAATTGTTCCAATAATGATGAAATTGAATTTCTCTATGGAGACTCTTCATTAGATATTCAAGAATGTGCATTAATTTCTTTTGATATTCCAGGTTTTCAAATAAATATATCAAATGAAGTCATTGTAAAAATAACTACTACAACAACCGCTGAGTATGAGACAACATTTAAAGCGATTGTTAATTCAGAATTTTATAATATTACTGTTGATCCATCCTCTAAAATTGACGATAGTGATAATAGGGTTACTATAAAAATTGTAAATAATGGATTATGGAATGTAACATTACATTCAATCTATATAAACAATACGTATATTCCTCTTTCTAGCTTTACATTTCAAGTTGGTAATTCTTTTGAAATTAATAGTCTTGGAGGTTTTATTACAATTTATCTTAATAATCTTGAAAGCTTCATTGGTCCGATCTCTCCAGGTGTTAAATTCATAATTCTTGCTCGAACTATAGAAGGTGCTGAGGATACTGAAGAAGAACTTGTAGTAGCCTAATTTTCTAAATTTTTATTTATATATATTAATAAAAATCTTAAGGTATGATAGATTAGAATATCATAAGTCTTATCTTTAATATATTAACTTTATTTCTATGTTAAATTAGTATTTAAATTAATTATTCATATTTATGATAGCTAAATTTAAATTAGAATCTCAATTTATTCCCGCAGGGGATCAACCCGAAGCTATAAGTACTTTAGCTGATAATATTTCTAAAGGGAAACGATTCCAAACGTTATTAGGTGCTACTGGAACAGGTAAAACGTTTAGTATCGCAAATATAATCCAAGAAATTCAAAAACCTACTTTAGTTATGGCACCAAACAAAACATTAGCCGCTCAATTGTATAATGAATTAAAAGAATTATTTCCAGAAAATGCTGTTCACTATTTTGTTAGTTATTATGATTATTATCAACCTGAGGCATATTTACCTGTTACAGCCCAATATATCGAGAAAGATTTTAGCGTTAATGAAGAAATTGAACGACTTAGACTTGCTGCAACCCATGCGATTAGAACAAGGCATGATGTTATTATTGTGGCAACTGTGTCATGCATTTATGGCATAGGATCACCGGAAGAATGGGAAAAGGTTTCAATTAACTTAAATGTTGGAGAGACTGTTAAAAGAGGAGAAATAATTAAAGGACTAATTAGAATGAATTATGAACGAAAAGATATAGAATTTAGACCAGGAATTGTGAGAGTAAGAGGTGATATAATTGACATTTATCCTGCTTATCTAAATACCGCCCTTCGTATCTCCCTTTTTGGGGATGAAATAGAATCGATTCAAGAGATTCATCCTATATCAAATGATGTTATACGAGATTTAACTAACTGTAGAATATTTCCTGCCACTCATTTTATTATTCCTGAAGAAAATAAAATAAAAGCATTGGAATCGATTGAACTGGAATTAGAACAACAAATAAAGAAATTTATGGATGAAAAGAGATATCCTGAAGCGCAATGGATAGAAAAAAGAGTTAAATTTGATCTTGAAATGATGAGAGAATTAGGATGGTGTAAAGGAATAGAAAATTATTCTAGGCATTTAGATGGGAGACCTCCTGGAACACCCCCAATGTGTTTAATTGATTACTTTCCAGAAGATTTTTTGATTGTAGTTGATGAATCTCACATCACAATACCCCAGATTCACGGGATGATAGGTGGTGATCGTTCTCGTAAAAAAAATCTTGTAGAATATGGATGGCGACTCCCAAGTGCGTTTGATAATAGGCCTCTTGCATTTGAAGAATGGGAAAGTAAAATAAAGTATATAATATTTATGAGTGCGACTCCAGGTGATTGGGAACTAAAGAAAAGCAATGGTATTTCAGCAGAACAAATTATTAGACCTACAGGATTAGTAGATCCCCAAGTTGAAATTCGTTCTGCTAAAAATCAAATTGACGATCTATTAAACGAACTTCGGAATGTTATTAAAAGTAAAGGAAGGGCACTTATAACAACTTTAACTAAAAGAATGTCTGAAGATATTGCCGAGTATTATTCAGAATTAGGCATAAAAATTGCCTATTTGCATTCAGAAGTGGATACTGTTGAGCGTTTCGATATCTTAAGGCAACTTAGAGATGGTACTTTTGATGCGATTGTTGGGATCAACTTATTAAGAGAAGGATTAGATTTACCTGAAGTAAAATTAGTTGCAATTTTAGATGCGGATAAACTAGGCTTCTTAAGGGATACTAGATCATTAATTCAAACTATTGGAAGAGCCTCTAGAAATGTAGAGGGAAAAGCTATTTTATATGCTGAAAAAATTTCCCCTGCGATGAAAGCTGCAATAGATGAAACAAATAGAAGGAGAGAAAGACAGATTACTTATAATAAAAATCATAATATAACACCCCAAACAATAAAAAAGAATATATTAGAATCACTATCTGAAGAGCAAGAAATAAGAGAAAAAGAAGCAAAAAGATTGAAAAAGCATCTTCAAGTTAAAATGAAGGAATTAGAAAAAGAGGGAGATATAGATATTTTAATTCAATATCTTGAAAATAAAATGTATATGGCAGCAAAAGAATTAAGATTTGAAGATGCAGCTTATTTGAGAGACAAAATTAAGGATATAAAGAAAGAATATCAGATAGAGATGTAAAATCTCTTTCTTAGCATAAAACTTATTTCAGAGAAAAGATGAATGAAGATTCAATTATTATTAAAGGAGCAAGGCAAAATAATCTAAAAAATATTAATGTTATTATCCCACGTAATAAGTTAGTAGTTATTACAGGAATAAGTGGGAGTGGAAAAAGTAGCTTAGCAATGGATACTCTGTATGCTGAAGGTCAAAGAAGATTCCTAGAATCTCTCTCTAGTTATGCTAGACAATTTCTAGGTGAAATGGATAAACCTGATGTAGACTCTATTGAGGGTTTATCTCCTGCAATAGCTATCGAACAGAAACCACTTTCAAAAAACCCTAGAAGTACAGTAGGTACTGTAACTGAAATATATGATTATTATAGGTTGCTATTCGCTAATATAGGAATCCCACATTGTCCTAATTGCGGAAAGGAAATAAAACCACAAACTCCACAGCAAATTATTCAACAAATATTAAATTCCATTAATGAAAATCAAAAATTTATAATTAAAGCTCCGGTAATTAGAGATAGAAAAGGTGAATATAAAGAACTCTTACAAGATTTAAAAAAACAAGGGTATGTAAGGGTGGAAATTGATGGTATTCAATATACATTAAATGAAGATATCTCAATGGAAAAGAATGTAAAACACACTATTAATGTTATTGTTGATAGATTAGTGATGCGAAAAGATATAAAGACTAGACTAGCTGATTCCATTGAAAATGCTCTAATTTTAACAGATGGCTTAATTATCGTAGAAATTGTTGGAAAAGAAGAACAAATCTATTCAGAACATCTTGCTTGTGTTGATTGTGGAATATCATTTCCTCCATTAGATCATAAAATGTTCTCTTTTAACATACCTCACGGTAGCTGTAAATATTGTAGTGGATTAGGTACTGTAATGGAATTTGATTATGGTTTACTTTTAGGAAATGATTTGGAAGTGCCATTAGAAGAAACTCCCATTAGAGATATTCCTGGGTTTGGATCTGAAAATGGATATTCCTGGCAAACTATAATTCAAGTAGCAAGGCATTATGGATTCAATACGAATAAAGTTCCAATTAAAGATATTGACCCAAAATATCTCCATAAAATTCTGTATGGAACTGAAAATGAATCAATTAAATTCCATTTTAAAAGTGATAATAATGAATTTAATAATCATAATAGTGAATTCAAATCATCTTGGCAGGTTGTTCGACCTTTTGAGGGAATAGTTCCATTATTGCATAGAAGATATATGGAAACTCGTTCAGAGTGGGCTCGTGAAATTTATGAAAGTTTTATGAATCGAATAGATTGCCCCCAGTGTAATGGAAAACGATTAAAACCAGAAAGTCTAGCTGTAATTATAAATAATTTTAATATTGCTGAATTATCTGCCTTATCTGTTAAAGATTCTTTAAATTTCTTCAATAAATTACAATTAAGTGAATTAGAAAAAACAATAGTAAAAGAAGTTTTAAAAGAGATATTAAATAGGTTATCTTTTCTTGAAAATGTTGGATTAGATTATATATCATTAGACCGGCGTTCAGATACATTATCAGTAGGAGAAGCAGAAAGAATTAGATTAGCAACACAATTAGGTTCTAGTTTGGTGGGAGTTTTATACGTTTTGGACGAACCTAGCATCGGATTACATCAAAGAGATATCAATCGTCTTGTTAATATGTTAAAAAAGTTAAGAGATTTGGGAAATACAGTTATTGTAGTGGAACATGATGAGGCAATAATGCGTAATGCAGATCATATTATCGATTTAGGACCATTGGCAGGGGAAAGAGGAGGGGAAATAGTAGCTGAAGGACCTATAGAAATTATTCTTAATTCAAATACCTTAACTGGAGAATATTTGTCAGGAAAAAAAAAAATTAAAATTCCAAAAAGTAGAAGGAAAATCAATGGAGACTTTATTGAAGTAAAAGGAGCAGAAGAGAATAATCTAAAAAATATCGATGTAAAAATTCCTTTAGGGGTGTTTACTTGCATTACAGGAGTTTCTGGTGCCGGCAAAACTAGTTTGATTATTGATTGTCTTTATAAGGGGCTTCATAACTTGGTAAATATTCGAAGTTCAAAAGTTAAAGAAGGAAAATTTAGTGCGATTATTGGCTCTGAGAAGATTGATAAAATTATTAATATAGATCAATCCCCCATTGGAAGAACTCCGAGATCAGTCCCCGCTACTTATACCAAAGCTTTAGATTATATTAGAGAAATTTTTGCTGGATTACCTGAATCAAGAGAAAGAGGATATAAGAAAGGAAGGTTTAGTTTTAATACAAGATCGGGTCATTGTAAAAAATGTAAAGGAACTGGTTATATTCTTAAAGAAATGTATTTCTTACCAGATGTTTATATAAAATGTGATTTATGTAAAGGAAAAAGATATAATTCTGAAACATTGGAGATTAAATATCGTGAAAAATCAATCTTTGATGTTTTAAAAATGACTTTTCATCAAGCTTTAGAATTTTTTGACAGCTTTCCAAAATTGAAAAGAACTATTAAAACCGTGGTAGATGTGGGGTTAGGTTATTTAGAATTAGGTCAATCATCGACTACTTTAAGTGGAGGAGAATCACAACGCTTAAAAATTGCAAGAGAATTGAGAAAAACAAGTACAGGAAACACACTCTATATTTTAGATGAACCAACAACAGGATTATCCTCTTATGATATCAATTTTTTACTAAAAGTCCTTCAAAAATTAGTTGATAAAGGTAATACTGTAATAATTATTGAACATAATATGGATATTATAAAATCTGTTGATTATGTTATCGATCTTGGACCTGAAGGGGGAGAAAAAGGCGGTAATATAGTAACAATTGGTACTCCTGAAGAAATTATTAAAGAAAGTAATTCTTTTACTGGTCAGTATTTAGGTAAATATCTTAATACTAAATAATTATCACTTTTTCTCATTATTTTCAAAATTACAGAATAAACTTCTAAACCTATATTAAATATTTTTATATTATAAGTATTAGTAAAATTATTTCGAAATTATTAATGAGATTCGTGATAAATCATGACTGAAAGTGAAAATAAGATAATCAGAGCTCCAATTGTTTGCATTCTTGGTCATATAGACCATGGAAAGACAACTATATTAGATTATATCAGAGGTACGGTTGTTCAGCAGAGAGAGGCTGCTGGAATCACGCAACATATAGGCGCATCTTATTTTCCAACCGATGATATAAGGGAATTTTTAAGAAAATCTAAACAAGAATTTGCTGAAAAAGAACTTAGACTTCCAGGTATTTTAGTTGTTGATACTCCAGGTCATGCTGCCTTTTTAAATCTTCGAAAAAGAGGTGGCGCAGTTGCTGACATTGCTATTTTAGTTATAGATGTCACTGCTGGAACGATGCCTATTACATGGGAATCTGTTAGAATTTTACGAGAACGAAAAACACCCTTTATCATTGCTGCTAATAAAATTGATAGACTTTCTGGATGGAAATCAAAAAAAGATGCTGATTTTCTGGATAGTTATAATTCTCAAAAACCTCATGTTAGAGAATTCTTAGATGAAAAAGTTCTACAGATAATGGGTAACTTTTTAGAAGAAGGATTTAAAGGTATTGATAGGTACGATAAGATTAAAGATTTTACTAAAAAGATTGCTATTGTACCCACAAGTGGCAAAACAGGCGAAGGAATATCAACCCTCTTATTGATTTTAATGGGCTTAGTACAACAATACTTAACTAAGAATCTACAATTTTCTGAAGGAGCAGCTAAAGGTGTTGTTTTAGAAGTCAAAAAAGAAAAGGGCCAAGGGAAAACTATAGATGTTCTCATTTACGATGGGATTATTAACAAGGGTGATGAATTTATAGTTGGAGGATTAGAAAAGCCTATTAAGTCAAAGGTGAGAGCCTTACTACTTCCTAAACCATTGGATGAAATCAGGGATCCTAGACAAAGATTTGACTCAGTTGAGATGGTAAGTGCTGCAGTAGGGATTAAAATCCTTGCTCCAAATATTGATGATGTTGTAGCAGGGTCTCCATTTAGAGGCATAAAGGACCATTCTGAAGAAGAAATTGTATATAATCAAATTGAATCAGAAGTTGAAAGTATTAGGATAAAAACTGATAAAGCAGGAGTAGTTTTAAAAGCAGATACTTTGGGTTCACTTGAAGCATTAGAAAATCACTTTACGAAAAGTGGTGTAAAAATCAGTGTTGCTGATGTAGGACTAATAAAGAAAGAAGATATCATTAATGCAAATATTGTTAGACAGTTAGATCCTTATTCTGCTGCTGTTTTAGGATTCAATGTTGAAATACTACCTGAAGCTAAAGAACAAGCAATTATTGATAATATTAGAATATTTACTAATGATGTTATTTATCGATTATTAGAAGATTATATTGAATACGCAGAAACTAGAAAGGCAGAAGATACAGCCAAAGGGTTAAGTGAACTAATCTTACCCGCAAAAGTAAAAATGCTTCCCGATTTTATATTTAGAAATTCAGATCCTGCAGTATTTGGTGTTCATATTGAGGCTGGAACTTTATATCCAAAGGTACCCTTAATAAATGATAAAGGAAAAAGAGTTAGAAGAGTTCATCAAATTCAAGATAAAGGTCAAACATTAGAAAAAGCATCTAAAGATTCAGAAGTCGCAATTTCAATTCGAGGCATTGAAATCGGACGGGATATAGGAAAAGATGAAACTTTCTATGTAAGTATTCCCGAATCTCACGTAAGGCAGCTAATGGGAAAGTTCGTTAATGAATTAACTACTGATCAAAAACAAGCTTTAAGAGAGTATGTTATTTTAATGCGAAAAGCTGTTCATCCTTGGTGGGGATTTTGATCAAAAAATGTTATTTTATTATATTGAAACATTAAAAATTTTAAGAGATTTTGAAAAAAAGTTTTTATTATTAATTTATGACTAAAATAGACAATATCTTAAGCGAAATATTGAAGGAAATTACACCAACAACGCAAGAAATTAATCTAATCAATGACATTACAAAACATTTAGAATTATTACTAGATGAAAAGGCTAAAGAAAAAAAAATAAGCTATACTAAAATTGAACCACAGGGATCAACTGGAATTAAAAAAACTCAGTTAAAAAATGATTTTGATATCGATTTATTTATCGGTTTAGATTATAACTTATATAAGTCAAAATATGAAGGTTTAAGTAAAAGTAAGTTAAAGAAAGAATCGAAAAAAGACTTTTTGGATTTATGTAAAAATTGGATTCTTAAATCATTGACTTTAAAAGAATTTTCTAATCCTCGCCTTTTATATGCTGAACATCCTTATGTAACAGTTGATTATATTGTCGATAGAATTAAAATTAAAATCGATATTGTCTTATATTTTGATTTAGATAAAAAATTCATAGAAAAGAACGGACCAATAACAGCAGTCGATAGATCTCCTTGGCATGGACGATTCATAAGAGATGAATTAACTTATACACAAAGAGATGATGTAAGACTTTTAAAACAGTTTTTTAAATCTTGTCACTGTTATGGTGATAAAAGTGCAGTTGGAAAAGTAGGATTTATTGGCTATAGTGCTGAATTATTGATCTACTATTTTGGAAATATTCAAAAACTTTTTACAAATTTTCATGATTTAGAAAAAAAGCCTTTGGATTATTACAAGAGAAGTAAATCAGATTTACAGAAAATTCAACATTTTCAGGATGATTATCTCATTATCATTGATCCAATCGATAGCAATCGTAATGTTGCTTCGGCAATATCTGAAAGAGCTTACAAATTTTGTAATTATCAAATTAGTGAATTTTTAAAAAAGCCATCTTTAGAATTTTTTAAAATTCGACCTATTCCAGAAGTAAATTTATCTTATCAAGAAGACCCCCTCCTTTCACGTATTTTTATTGTCGAATTACAAACTACAAGTAAGGAAATACATTACACAATTAATAGAGATAAATTGTATTCATTAGGAGAAAGCATTAAAACCAATGGAGAAAAAGAATTTTCTCATATAAAACGATTTGGCAATATTATATTCGAAGTCTATTTTGAAAATGAAAAGAATGTATATTCTTTAGTTATTTATTGTGAACACCCTCAAATCTCACAAACATATATTCGTAAAGGACCACCTCTAATAGAAAAAAAACATGTTGATAATTTTAAAAGGAAAAATCCAAATTTTTTTGAAAAGCAAGGTTATCTTTGGGTAGAAACCACTAGAGATTTTACTGATTTTTTGAATTTTATTAAGCATTTTATAAAGGATAGAATCTCTGATAATTTGCAAGTTATAAATATTTCAATATCATTTAAAACTCATACATCATCCGGGAGAAAGGCAGTATATGTTCTAAAAAATATGATATTACCTTTCTACATCTAATATTTCATAAGCTTCAGGGATCAAGAGAACAATATTACTACCTTTTGTATAATCACCTTTAACTTTATCTTGTACCCAAATTTTACCCGAAAAACTATTAATTACTTCATTCACAAGAAGTAAACCTAATCCAATTCTCTTAAAATCTTTTATATTCTTATAGACTGGTTGAAGTATATCGATTTTCATAGCATCTGGTATTCCAACACCATTGTCAATAAATTCTAATTTTATATCAGAGCCGAAATCTTGCGTCTCCTTAGAAATTCTTATGACAATTTCTTTAACAGGACTGTCATTATATTTTATAGCATTATTCAATATGATTCTAAAAATATCTTTTAAAAGTATATTAGCGAAGACAAATATCTTATCTGTTATACTTTCAATCTCAATCTCTATTTCTTCTTCGGGAAATTTTTTTTTAGTCTCACTTATAACGGGTTCTAATATATTAAAAAGCTCTATTGCTTCATTTTTAATTACTCCTATCTCTAAATCAGAAAGCTTTTTTACATTTAAACATAATTCTGCCCCTCTAATTACTTGACCTTTGGCAATATTAATTAACTCATCAAGATTTTCTTTATTCTCATAATTCTTAATGTTTTGGGAAATAATTTCCAATGAAAATTGCAAATTTTGAAGAATATTATTAATATCATGAACAAACAAATCTTTATAAAACTCAGCTCTATTATATGCTACCCGATGCTTCTTTTCAGATTTTACTAACCTTTCTTCAATTAGCGCAACTACTCCAGTCAAAAGCATAATTGTACCCATTATTATTGAAGAAAATAGGTAAAATTCCTCTGCACCACTAATACCCGCATCTCTTAAAGCAATTGCTATAAGATTTAATATCCCACAAATTAAGATAAAACTTAAAAATGCATGCGTTGGTGTTTTCTTCTTCAAATAAATTCTTAGAATTAAGAATAATGCTATAACTAAGAGGATCCCGATTATTCCCTGTAAGCTAATTGACACAAATTGTTGCATAATTAATAATAAAACTGAGGAAGATGCTTGAATTTTTAGAGATCGATAGAAAGTTTGGTAATATTCCCGAGAAACGGCAAATATAATCAATATCAAGGTAAGAGTTGAAAAAGAAAGACTTAGTAATAAAGGAACATCATAATCCTCTTGTGACATAAACCTTAAAATTTCAGATAAAGAAGCTGCAACATAAGCAAAAAGCCAAGAAATAAGATCACGTCTTTTAAAGCATACAATTGTAAAAACGATTGTAGCAAAAATGTATAATATCATAATTGAAAGTTTAATTGTAAGATAATCACTCAAAATTTACATCCTCATCCTAAGTATTTTTTTCCACTAATTAAAAATATAATAGAGTAAGATATTTTAAATGATTTTGAATTATTTTTTTCCTTTCATTAATGAGTTTAAGAATAATTTGTAAGGCTATAGATTTGAATCATAAAACTTTTATGATTTCCCGTATTCTTTTCTTCAATTATAACATAATAACTAACTATAATTTGTACGATGTGAACATATAATGGTTAAAGTAAAGAACCCTGAGACTATAGCAAAATTGGTTACTGAAGGATCATATAAGAAAAAAAGAATTTTTTCTATCACTGCTCATATTGATCATGGAAAAACTACAGCTACTGATTACTTATTACGCAGAGCTGGACTTATGCGACCAGAAGACGCAGGTCAACTTCAAATGACCGATTCAGATGATGAAGAACAAGAAAGGGGTATTACCATCTTCACAAGTGTTGTTCTTCTTGCATTTAATGACCCTAGAAAGCCAGAAGATGATGAGCCCTATATTATTCAACTCAATGACACTCCTGGTCATATCAGTTTTACTGGAGAGGTCTCACGAGCTCTTAGAGGTAGTGATGGTGCTATAATATTAGTGGATGCTCTTGAGGGGGTTATGACACAGACAGAAACTAATATTAGATTGTCTGTTGGAGAGGAATATTGCAAACCCGTCCTTTTTATTAATAAAGTTGATAGATTAATAAGTGAATTAAAACTTAGTCCTCAAGAAACCTTTGCTAAAATAGATAAAATCACTAGGGAAGTAAATGATTTAATCAAAAAAGTTAGACCAGAAGGCTCAGATTGGAGTATTGATTTTGCTAAAAATTCTGTGGCCATCGGCTCAGCAAAACATGGTTGGGGTTTTACTTATGAGATTTTGTTAGAAAAAGGGATGAAACCTCAGGATGTTTTTGCCAAATATAACGAAGGTGATATTCAGTGGCTAAGGGATAATTTACCTCTAGATGAGCCTATGCTCAGAATGATTGTAGATCATTTACCAGATCCAGTTTCAGCCTCAAATTATAGAATACCACATATTTGGGGAGGTAATTTAAAATCTGAACTTGGTCAAGCTCTTGTTAAAAGCGACCCAAAAGGACCCCTTTATGGTATGATTACTAAAATTTTCCTTGATCCTAAAAGAAATTATCAGGCGACCCTTATTGGTCGTGTTTTTTCAGGTACTTTTGATCAAAGTGATACCCTCTACCTTGTTAATAGTGATTCACAAAGTCGAGTGAAAAGACTTGGAGTTATGGAAATTACTGACATTTTAGATATTCCTAAAATTCCTGCAGGGAATTTGTTTGCCTTATATGGATTTATTTCTCCATCGGGAGAAACCTTTATTAACGCTAATGATGTCCCTAAAGATAAAGAGGAAAAGAAGAGAATTCCTTCCTTTGAAAAAATCCATTATGCTTGTGAAGCTGTTGTTTCAAGAAGTATCAAGCCAAAAGATCCGCATGATATAGATAAATTGGATGAAGTTGTAAGTAAATGGTTAAAAGCAGATCCAACAGCGGAGTATAGAAGAGATGAAGAGTCAGGAGAATTCATTTTATCAGGAATAGATCCATTACAAATAGAGATTTTAGTGAAACGGATAAACAATCAAGTCCAAATTAACATTGGAGAGCCAATAATTGTTTACAGAGAAAAAATTACTCAAAAAAGTCCTGATTATTATACTAAATCAGCAAATACGCATAATCGCATTTTGTTATACATAGAGCCCTTAGACGAAACAACCGAGCGCCTAATTGAAACTGGTAAAGTGAATGATTTACAAAATGAGAAAGATCGAGCTCAAATTCTTAGAGAAGAAGCTGAATGGGATGCTAAAGAAGCAAGACGTATTGTTGATCTCTATCATGGAAGCGTTCTCGTAAATGGTACTTCAGGATTACAAAGATTTGATCGTGTTAAATCATATTTAAGTGCGGCTTTTAGAGATTGGCTTGGTAATTGTATTATTGCAAAAGAACCTGCTGCTGGAATCAAAGTCGTTTTTACAGATATGACAATCCATGAGGATCCCCGCCATACGCAATATGGGCAGATTGCAGGAATGTTCTTTTCTGCTGTGTCATTGGCTATGTTAGATGCAAAACCACATCTTTTTGAGCCAATCCAGAAAATAGATGTAAAATCACCACAAGGAACTGAAGGAAGCATAAGTACAATCATTACAAGACGCCGAGGTCGCATTACTAACGTTATTCCTGAGGGAGAATATGTAAGGATTCAAGGACAAATTCCTGCAGCAGAAACGATAGGACTTGCTGACGATATTAGAGGCTCAACGGCGGGACGCGCATTTTTTGGGTATGAGTTTCTAGGATTTGAACGTGTCCCTCCAAACTTAGAAGAAAGTATTGTAATAGATATTCGAAAACGGAAAAATATGCCATTAGAAATGCCCAGTAAGAAGAGCTGGGAGAGATTTATCTATAAACGTACATAATTTTTTTACATTTCTTTTCTTAATATAATTGAAATTTTGGATATAGTTTAAGTAAAACTTGAAATTTTAGCGATCATATATAGTTTTTTAACAAGTACTTTAAAAGCCTCAGTTACTCCTTGACCTGTTAATGCACTTGTTTTATAATATCCAATAAATCTATTTTGGTTTGCAAAAGTTTCAACATTTACATCTGAAGTTGGTAAATTTGGATTTGATTCTAACTCTCCGTCATCAACTAAATCGGCTTTATTCCCAAATAATATTATAGGTATACTTCCACAAGCTTCTTTTATATATGATCTCCATTTACCAATATGATGGTAAGTTTCAATTTCTTCAGGAGCAAGAGAAAATACAATAATAGCGCCGCTACTTCCTTTATAAAATCTATCACGTAGAGTATTGAATGATTCTTGGCCTGCTAGATCCCACAAGAATAGTTCAACCATTTCTTCATTCACAAATTCTTCATATCTCGAAAATTGCAACCTAAGGTAGAAATATAATCCTTTTGAAACGTATTTGTTGTATATCTTTTGATTAACGATGTTTTTCCAACAGCTGCATCCCCAACAATTACAATTTTAAATCCAAAAGCCTTTTCACTCATCGTTTAGCTTTAAATTTATTTTTTATTTATTTTCCTTATAATAAAAATAAGATTTTTTAAGCCTTGCTAAAAAGGTAATGATCTTATCTCATAGGAACTTCAGTCTTTATAAATATTTAATTTTTAAACTGAATGATTGCAATCTTTTTAGAAATCATCAATTATTTTATATTTGTAAATTAAAAATTGAAAAGCTTAATCAATTGTTCAGTATTATCTACCAAAATATCTGGTTGATGTTTAAGTAAGATCTCTTTTCGAGCAAGTCCACTTGCTACACAGATCATTTTAACATTTGCAGCTTTACCTGCTTCGATATCAGTAGTCATATCTCCAATAAAAATTGCTTCTGAAGGTTTCAAGTTCCACTTATTAAGGATTTTCAGAATACCTTCAGGATTTGGTTTTACTTCTGTTACTTCGTTAAAACCGATAATGGTCTCAAAATATTTTGTAAGATTAAATTTATCTAGAACTTCTTCTGCATATTGACTTTTATTGTTCGTTAATATCGCTAATTTTACATGTTTTACCAATTTTGAGATTAGTTTATCAACACCATTAAAGATTGTCGATTCTGCTTCTTTATATTTATTGAATTGATTAAATAAGAAAATTGCTATGCGTAATTTTTTAAAAAAACTAATTCCTTTTAAGAAATTAACTTTCAGTAACTCATAGGAATTTAGAAGGATTTTAGGTACAGGATAATTCTGAATTTCCTCAATTAAATGAGCGATTTCTTCCATGACATCATCGCGATTAACATTATGTAACTGATATTTTTCAATTCCATCATCAACAGCCTTCTTGATTGATTCAGTAATATCATAAATAACACCATCTAAATCAAAAATTATCCCTTTAAAATTAGTTAAGTTAATTTTTTCCATATTAAAGTCTATTAATATTTAGAATAATTTTAATTATACGAATATCAATATTTAAAGAATTAGAGAACTAATTATAATATAAAAAGAATCGAATAAAACTCCTAGTAATAAGATAGAAGATATTATGAATGAAAATGAAGAAAAAAGTGATGATAAAAGGGATGAACTCAGGGAGGAAGTAGATGGTGATGATTTACAAGTCTATCTTAACGAAATGAAAGCACTCGAAACCGATTTTTCTGATTTAGAAGATTTAGATTTCGAAGAACTTCAAGAAATTCAAGAAGCCATTGCAAAGGTTAAGGAGGGCGATTTATTACATGAAGATAAAATATTGAAAAATGATATTTCACCACAAACAAAGATTATTGATGAACTTGAAAAACAAAAAGAGATTAAAGAGGAATTAATTTCAGATTTTTCAGATCTTGATGAAATTGATTTTGATGAATTAAGAGATATGAAAGAAGCTATCGAAACAGTAAAACATGAGGATTTTGAAGTATTAAGTGACCAAGAAGGTAAAATTCTATCAATTCCGGAAGTTTCAACTGAATTGGAGCAAAAAATTAAAGAAGAACTTTTAAGAAGAAAAGAGGTTGAAGAAGAAGAATTAATAACTCCGGAAGTGTTTTTAGATTATGTTAAAAATAAACGCGATAAGATCTGGTATCATGCTTTGTATTATTTGGTTTTTAACGTTGAAGATAATACAGCATCAAAAGTATTATTATATGATATCCTAAAAGAAGTGACGAGTAAATCCCCTATTGATCCTATTCCCGAAAATCAATTTTACTTTGGTCTAGGTTATCTTCTAAGATTAACTTTAAATAATAAACAAATTGTAAGATTTCTACGAAATGGCGTGTTTAAAATTAACGTTAATATTGATATCTTAAGAGAGATACTTCAAGAAGCAGGAGAACCGATAAGCACAAGACCGATAATTGAAGAAAAAGAGCAGAAAAAAATGTTTAAAAATTTTCTTGATGAAAATTTTCTTGATATTTAGATTTTACATTTATTAGATCTGAAAAATGAATAAAAAACCTTCTTTATTAATAATAGGAAATTCAAATGTGGGGAAATCTTCAATAACTCGTTTACTTTTGCCAAATCCTCGAAAATTTAAAGGTAAAACTGGCAAAATTCCAGGCAGCACTTTATTGATAAAACCTATATCACAGCCAAATTTATCATATCAAATAGTAGATTTACCTGGATTTGGCTTTATGAAGAAAACAAGCCATCGAAGAGAAGAACACAT